>JAAZDK010000135.1 GCA_012512855.1 Clostridiales bacterium | reverse complement strand
GCCAAGAAATCATACGGCAAGAAGGGCGATGCTGTTGTTGAGATGAACTACAAGGCAATAGAAGCCGGTGTAGAGGCCCTTCATAAGGTTGAGGTACCTGCATCATGGGCTAATCCTGAAGCAGAGCCTCCGGCAGCAGAGATTAAGGGTCTTCCTGCAACAGTTAAGATGGTTAAGGAAGTATTGTTCCCTATCGCTTTAATGGATGGCGACAGCCTGCCTGTATCTGCATTCAAGGATAATGCTAACGGTCAGTTTGAGCTGGGCGCATCCGCATACGAAAAGCGTGGCATAGCAGTTATGGTTCCTGAATGGGATCCTGTAAAATGTATCCAGTGCTGCAACTGCTCATTCGTATGCTCACATGCTACAATTCGTCCGTTCATGCTGAGTGAGGAGGAAGTAAAGGCTGCTCCTTCACAGATTAAGCTTGCCGATACAAAGCCTAAGGCTAGTGAATATAAATTTACAATGAGTGTAACTCCTCTTGATTGTATGGGCTGCGGTGAATGTATTACAGTATGTCCTGTTCCAGATAAGGCTATCAAGATGGTACCTCAGGAGACACAGCTGCATGAGCAGCCGGTATTTGACTATCTGGTTGCAAATGTCAGCAAGAAGCCTGGTTTACCTGCGGATACAACCGTTAAGGGCTCCCAGTTCAATCAGCCGCTTCTTGAGTTCTCAGGAAGCTGCGCAGGTTGTGCTGAGACATCATATGCTCGTCTGGTTACCCAGCTCTTTGGTGAGCAGATGTATATTTCCAATGCTACAGGATGCTCCTCCATCTGGGGCGGCCCTGCTGCTGCATGTCCTTACACAGTAAACAAGGATTCATTGCAGGGTCCTGCATGGGCTAACTCCCTGTTCGAGGACAACGCTGAGCATGGCTTTGGTATGTATCTTGGTCAGAAGGTTATTCGTGAGCAGGCCATAGCTAAGCTTGAAGAGCTTGCCAAGTCCGATAAGGCTTCCGATGAGCTTAAGGCGGCAATTGCCAAATTCATGGAGACAAAAAACAAGACCAGAGAGAACACACCTGCTGTCAAGGCTTTAATTCCTGAGCTTGAAAAGGCTGCAGCAGCCGGCTGTGAGCTTTCTAAGGAAATCCTTGATGTTAAGCAGTACCTGGCCAAGAAGTCCGTATGGATCATGGGCGGTGACGGTTGGGCATACGATATCGGCTTCGGTGGTCTTGACCATGTTATCGCTTCCGGTGAGAATGTGAACATTATGGTATTCGATACAGAAATGTATTCCAATACAGGCGGTCAGGCATCCAAGGCCTCCAATATCGGTGAGGTTTGCCAGTTCGCCGCAGCAGGTAAGGAAATCGGCAAGAAGAATCTTGCTGAAATCGCTATGAGCTATGGCTATGTATATGTGGCTCAGATTGCTCTTGGCGCAAATCCTGCCCATGCACTTAAGTGTATTGCTGAAGCTGAGGCGTACGACGGTCCTTCCTTGATAATCTGCTATGCTCCTTGCGAGCTGCACGGAATTAAGGGCGGCATGAACCACTGCCAGGATACAATGAAGGCAGCCGTTAAATCTGGTTACTGGAATCTCTTCTCCTACAACCCTGCACTTAAGGCAGAAGGAAAGAATCCGTTCACACTGACAAGCAAGCCTGCTGACGGCTCATATCAGGACTTCCTGAGAAATGAGACACGTTACACCAGCCTTACACGCACATTCCCTGAGCGTGCCGAAAGACTCTTTGCCGAGTCTGAGAAGGCAGCTATGGAGCGTTATCAGCGTCTTGTTAAGCTGGCAGAGCTTTATAATCAGCAATAATCTGATTATCATATAGCAATAAAATAACATGAAGCAATAAGTGGAGCTGTTTCAACCATTATGGGGAAACAGCTCCATTTATAAATACATCTGAGGTATCCTATGAAAAAAATATACATTTACGGGAGAATAAGAATGGAAAAACAGCTGACAAAGGAACTAAAGAATAATAGTGAGAGCTTCTTTATCATTCCATTTTATTATTCAGGAAAGAAGGCATTCGAAAATTATCTGGGTGAAAATTGGTATAAGGAGCAAAGCCATAATTATTGGTTTTTGGCAAAGCATATCGATGCCTATGATAAAAGAAATGAAAGAATATTTACATACTATACTCTGAAAGCGGCTGCTTATCAAAATTATGGTTTGCCAAAAGCGGGTGAGAATATAAGAATAGTATCGGATTTAATCAGTGATAAGCTGCCGGAGCAATACAAGCTGAAAATATCAAGAATTAGAATCCTTTACTTCAATACAGGCTTCGGATTTCTAATCTATCAAATCAATCATGTGGAGGATGATATAGAAACCATAACCAACAAAAGCTTCGCTTTGCTGCATGCTTTTGTAGAAAATAGAAAATCCGGAAGACAAGTCAAGCTATTTGCGTTAATGCCCTCTGAAAATAGTGGCGAGCCGGAAGAAAGAGAGCTCAGTATACTTGCTGTTTCAAATCAGCTGCTGACATCTGAGGGCAGGAAAAGTAAAATAGAGCTGTTCCCTATTTCATGCAAAAATCAATGCTATGTTTATCATAGGATACTGCTTTCCGGGCCCGTAGCAGAGAATGAAGAGAATCATCTGGAGAGGGATTTACTGTATTTAAGAAATGGCTTTCACAGAAGCTTTGAAATCAATGAAGAAGAGGAGAATGATATTTTTAGCTTCAGCTGGAAGCAAGGCAGGAATATGTATTGGAGTGGCTCCATGAAGGGGGTTGTGTCTCTGTCCTTTTGCATTCCTGGAGAAAACAACTATTTTGTAACAGAGCAGTATACTAAAAATGTCAGAAATTATTATTTCCTTCTGTATATGATATTGCTGCATCAACGGCAGGTGCTGCTGCATTATAACTATCTGGCTGTAAAAGATCAGAATGATATGAAAAAGCTGGAGCAAATCAAGAAGGAGCTGATTCGATTCCGGATTAATTTTGCCTACAAAACCGTATCGGATGAAGCCTCCTACCAAAAGTTCTACCATGGAATGTATCAGTGCCTATATCTGGACAGCCTTAATTCGGATATTCAGGATGTGATTGACAGGGTCACGGAATATCAGGATTTTGCAAATGAAAAAGGTATGAACCGCGCATTGGCCTTGATTGCTATGTTTGGCATCTTTTCGGCTCTCTCGGATGGAATAGGTTTTGCCGACAGAATAGGGCAGGAAATTGCATTTACAGCTTTGCATTGGCTTATAATTGCTTTTATAGTTGTCATTATAATATTTGTCTGTTACACCTTTATCAAAACCTTTTTTAAGAAGTAGAAGCCTTTATCCTTTTTATATAAGCAGGGGTACTTTCTCATATAACCGTTATGGCTGCTCGAACTATAAGCCGCAAGAGTTCGTTTGTGTATTTTATTCAATGTTACATAAATCAGTACATTTGGGGAGTATGGTTTTATTAAGAGCATCTGCTTTAGGCGGATGCTCTTAATAAATGATATAACCTATATGCATTATGAAGTATTATAGCTTAACCCATATTTTAAAATGGATTTTCTCAAGTAAAACTTGAGAAGGAAAATTAATAAAACTCAAGCAACACTAGCTTTTATTTATAAGGATATTGGCGATATAGCTCCTATTTTAAAGCCAAGGGAAATAGAAGAATTTACTGATCAAATTATTGAAAATGAAGATAAGCTGACAGTCGAGGATTTAGTCAGCATAGCTCCTTTTATAAGTGAGCAGGCTCTGGATAAACTGGCAGAAAAATTGCAGAAAAAAGGGATCTGAAAACAGGCTGTATGTCTATGACAGGATTAAAGATGAAAAAACAAAGCTTGATGATGATGTTAATTCAGTATATGTAAGTGATGATGGAAATTATATTATTTATACAAAGGATGATGATGGTGATAATACAATTTATGAGATGCATCTGAGCGGTAAGGAGCCTGAGAAAAATAAGATTGACAGTGAAGCAAGTATTGTAAAAGCATTTCCCAACAGCAAAAAGGTTTTTTATCTTAAGGATGATTCTCTTTATGTAAAGGAAAATAAAGAAGACAAGACCAAGATAGCTTCAGATGTTACACGTGTAGTATCTGTGGTAGATGAAAAGTCGGTATATTATCTGAAATCCGAAGGAATGAAAAATACACTGGATAAGTTTATTGATGATGATTATGCAGAAATCGATAAGAATATAGTTGAGCCCGCTTATCCGTCATATCCTGATGAACCGAAATACCCGAATACTGCTGATTATGTATATTATTTATGGGTTTCTTCCTATTGGGGAAACGAATATAATGAGGAGTTGGATGAATGGGGATATTGGAGAGAAGAAATTGACTGGGAGCTTTATTATGAGGCAGTTGAGCAATACAAAAAGGATTATGAAGAATGGGAAAATGAATGCAATCGCTTAAGGGAAGAGTATAATTTGGCATATAGCCTTTATGAGGATAAGCTTTTAAGAGATATGTTGCGTGCAGAATTTATGAGTGAAGCTAATGCCATAAGTTACAGCAAATTTATATTATATTATTGGAGTGAAGGTACTGAAAAAGAGATTGTCAGGGATGTTGCCTATGATAGCCCGAGTACAGGCCTTCTGACTTACAGTACAAAGGTACCTGCTGCGGTGTATCAGAAGTATAACGATACTGAGATTGCAGCTCTCAAGCTTTCAGATCTTATAGCTAAGAATGGTTACAGTACAATATTAATTTATGCTGATGTTCTGAAAAATTTAGAAAGTGCAAGAAGCAAACAGGATGATATATTTATAGCATATAAGGACAAGGAATATAAAATTGCAGCACAGAATGCATCAAGATGGGATATATCTGATGATGGAACCATCTATTTCCTTGATGAGTATGAATCTGATAAGAAGAGTGGTGTCCTCAAGTCGGTGAAAATATCCGGTAAGGGAATTGAGACTCCGGTTGCAGTGGATGAGGATGTTTCAGATTATTATTTATTAAACGGAAGGAAACTGATTTACTGCAAGGATATGGAGGACGGCTCCGGTGAAATCTATCGGGAAAGAAAGAAATTAGCCACAAATGTGTATTTTGACAGTCTGTACAGCCTGGAGGATAGTGACATGCTGTTTTATCTTACCGACTATGATCAGGATAAGGAAGAAGGTACCTTATACTGCAGAAGGGGCGATGGGCAGACTAAGATAGCTGATGGTGTATATCAATATGTTCCTGTAAATGAAAAGAAGGTTTTATATCTTACCGATTACAACACAGAAAAGAGAAGGGGCGAGCTGGTAATATACCAGGGCGGCAAAAAACGTGACACTGTAGATACTGATGTTACATACATATTTGATTTTAATTTGCTTAGGTAGACACCATATAGATTAAACCTTTTATACTAATTGATTATTTATCTAACCGGCAATAAAGCTATGTCTCCTGTGTATGATTAAAGAGACTGCATTAATCATACACAGGAGCCTTTTTATTTAGCGAATGGAACTATTTAGCAAATAATACAGTCTAATATGCCCCCATTGAATGCGAGCTTTCGTCAGGAGGAGGCCCTCATGTATTTTAAGTGATTATTAATTAATATATATAATTATATGGAATAATTATCTTGCTTAGTGTATTATGTAATATAAAGATGGAAAGAAGGGGAGGAGAGGTCCTAATTATGAAGTATAATTATAAAAAGATTCTTAATTTATTCAAAGCAGATAAGCTTTCTCTTAATGAGGCTGAAAAAGGAATGGCAGGAGGAAATAAAGATTTACCATGGCCGGATGACGGCAAGCTTCGAATAGTTGCTTATATTGGTCATAAGCTGTATCAGTACGGGCCTCCAAACTGCTCTAACATAGAAGTTGTTTATAATGGAAAGGCGCTGAATGTCGAAAGCGTTGGGAGCATCACATGCAAGAATATTTTACAGAATGCAACCGCCGGCGCTTTTATTAATTGTGAGAAAATAGGCGGAAATGCAGCAGCAGGTGCCGGTATCAGATGCAATAGCATTGGGGGAAATGCTGTAGCCGGAGCAGGAATTAATATAGCAAAATGATTTATGAAGATAATGACAGTATATATTGATATTTTGTGGGACGGACTGATGATAGCTGGTGAAACTAAAGAGGAACAGATTATTACGGCATGAAATAATTATCTGGCAGCAGGAGCTGCTGAGGCTTTTTCAGAAGGAAGGTAGCATGAAACTGAAGATTAGTAATAAAGAATTTTGGGACAAGGTATTTAGCAGACAAGAGACACCTATATATGTGGATAAGGCAGATTATTACGATATGGAAAAGCTACTGAGCTGGGAAAAACGTTTTGATGAGATTAAGGTTGCTTTAAACAGTCAGGATAAACAAAAGGGTATTGAGGCTCTCTTTGAGCTGGCGGAGGAAGGCTATCCTGAAGCACGAAGATTGCTAAGTGATATGTATATCGAGGGCAAGGATCTGCCTGAAAGCTTCAGCAAAGCTGTGGAATGGGATCGCAGGGCGCAATATGCTGACAGGCTTTTCGTACATAAAAGGAAATTATCGCCTGATAAAAGCAGTTAAGAATAAAAAGCTTAAATACAAAATAAAAAAGAAACAAAAGGAAATGACTATGACAGAAAAAAACAGAAGTTAATTATAATAAGCGATTCGCCCTGGGATAGCAAAACCACAGTGGCCGACAGCCTGTTTTGCTCTTATGAAAAATGCCTAAATTATCAGCCCGGTTATATAAACAGTTATAATAGCGCAGCTGGCAACAATCACAAGGCTTTTTTCACGGTATGCAAGCCAAAGGGCTACTAGGGTTCCGCATATGGCGCTGATTAAATTGCCTGTTGAGGAAAAGATGTCCGGAAAGGTAAGTGCGCCCAAAACCGCATAGGGTACATATTTGAGAAAGGATTTTATATATAATGATTTAATCTCCCTGCGGAATATAGCTATTGGCAAGGACCTTGGAATATATGTAACAAGAGCCATAATCAATACGGCAATAAGGGCTTTGTCTAATGTCATGATTTTCTCCTTGTATATACCGGATATGATTTATGTGATAAATAACAGCATTTTGTAAGTTTTTATATTACTAATTAAGGAAGCTTGATAGCGTGATTTTAATGAGCATTTTCCCTGAAGCTATTAATAATTAGTCATGGGAGAATGTCTTTTTATTTATTGAGTCAGCCTTACTCATCCCTAATAGGAAATAAAAATGCTCCGATGCCTGCACCTGTTACGGTGGCTATTATCACCCGGAAACCGGAGGAGATTGATTTAAATAAGGGGAAGTATTTCAGCATACAGGTTATTGCTACCGCTATCAGAACAATGATAATAACCGCCCTGGATTTCTTGGCTTGTGGCAGGATTATGGCGATAAACATTGCATATAGGGCAATTCCCATGGCACCGCTTAAGCTCTCAGGCAGGGCAGTGCTTATAACAGCTCCCAACAGGGTGCCTCCGGACCAGCCTATAACCGGCCCAATAATTAAGCCCATCATAAAGGGAAAAGAAAGCTTGCCCTTTTCCATGGAGGCAACGGTAAAGATTTCATCTGTCACACCGAAGGCTACCATCAGGCGTTTGGCCAATGTCATGCCTTTTTCCAGACGCTGCGTCAGTGACAGGGACATCAGCATATATCTGATATTAATGACAAAGGTGGTCAGTGCAATTTCCAGATAGCCGGCGCCTGCTATAATAAGATTGGTTCCTGCAAACTGTCCAGCGCTGGTCAGATTGGTCAGGGATATGACAAAGGCCAGCCAGGCTGGCAGGCCTCCTGCCACAGCCATTAAGCCAAAGGTAAAGGATACCGGTACATAACCCATAGCTATAGGCATACCTTGCTTTAATCCATGTATAAAATCAGTTTTATTTTTCATTTTGAGACTAGCTCCCTGTGAATTTAAATTGTTAGCCTGGCAACTGAGAGATCTCAGACAGTAGATATATTATAACTCAAATGAATAAATATGCAAGTCTGCATAAGCAAAGCCGGCCAAAGGAAATTAAGAAGTCCATTGATGAAAAAGCTGAGGTTTTATATGAATGAAGCTTGCTTTGATTGACGCAGAATGCTAAAAATGGTAACATAAAATGGTATCTGCCTTTACGCTGATGACATGAAGCACCCATTAACGACTGACTAATTAAATTGCAGAAAAAAGAGAAGACCTGTGAAAAAAACTTACTGCTATATTGCTAAGATTATTATTATTTGCTCTTATGCTTACAGGATGCAAAAAGGAGAGCCAAGGTCCGGATGAATACCGGAATACGGATGAGCACCGTAGGGCAATAATAACAGAGCCGACTGAAGAACCAAGGGAGAAAAGTATCAAAGATAATGTAATGGCGGCTGATGAGGATTTGGCAAGGAAGCAGGGGCTTGAGGAGACAAGATCCAATCCGAAGAAGATACTTATTAATGTATTGCACAGGGAAAAGGACTTAACCATAAAAGCAGACCGCACAAAAGCAGATGGAAGAAGGATGGGGATAGGATGAACGAACTGTTATCAATTGAGGTAACGCCAAATGAATTGGAAAAGGCAATAATCGAGTGGGACACTCATGCGCTGAAAAAGCTTTTGCTGGATCGGAATTTGCTTCTGAACCTGGGTTATTCTTTGGCTGAAATAGAGCTTATGCAAAAATTATATTTCGGCATTAGATTTCCCAATCCTGATCAGATGAATTATTTTGAAATGGCCGTTTATCGGGATGATAAAAGGACCATATCAAACTATTACAGATATATGCTGAAAAACCCTAGTTTTATGGAGAGCTACGGATATACGGAAAATGATTTGGACAATATCCGCTTTATCCATATTGAAGGCAATAACAGGTTTGCTACAAACTTAACCGGCAGCTATGGTATTGCTTCAAGATTATACATTATGCAGAAAAACAAAAACAGAATGGCAGAAATGTATTATATTAAGTATCTTAAAGAGGATCCTGAGCAGAAGTATAAGGAAGAAGCGATCAATAATCTGGTTAAAATATATCGTGAAGAGGAATATAAAGCTGAAAGACTGGCCGACTTTATGGTGAGCTGAATGAGAAAGCCAAAGGAAAAGTCGATCTAATGCTACAGTCCATAAGCTATTTAGGAATATCCTGTGTGGTTGGCTCAGAAGCTGCAATAGCTGATGAGATTGTAGAATTTGCTGAAAAAATCGAAATGACAGGCCTATCTGAAAATGAAACCATGGCATACATAAATAACAGACTCAAATATGAGGAAGGCCTGCCAAAGACGTATCCGCTTGATAAGCTATATAAGCTGACCGGAGGTATACCGGTACTGCTGAGATATATAGTTGAATATATGATGGAGAATAAGAGCTTTACCGATATTGATTTGTCAGCTCTCTTAATGAACAAGGCCGGAGCCCTTTTTGAGAGATTTAAATTCCAGACTATTTCCAAGGAAATCTTCGTCCATAACAATAACCTCTATGGGCAGCAGAGTATTGATCTTGAGAGCTACCAAAGGAGTATGAAATGGACCCAGGAGGAAGAGGTTGATCCTGAGAAGTATGGTATAGCTGAAGAAATATGGGATATGATAAAAAATCAAAAGGAAGTATACAGATACATAAAATATGGTGAAGCATTAAAGAATAACCTTCTTATGAAGCTGAGGCCGGAGGAACGGATAAAGGATTATGATTATTCCCCGTTTGCCCTGAATTATTGTCTGGCCTTTGAGATGCTATGTGATAAGGTGCTTAAGGGCTTTTTGGTAAAGAAAATACCGGATTATAATTGTGAGAAATTGAATAAGGAAGGGATAAGCACCCTAAAGGATACCAGGGATGATACTAAATATTTCCTGGGGGATTACATGTTTTTCCTGATTTTTTATAACAAAAGGTATTATAATGAGCTGCGCTATTCAAGAATAGGATTTAACATGCGCGATTTTATTGATGATTTTAAAGAGGCAAAGAATATCCGTAATACCGTGGCTCATGCCGGCAATTCTCTAGGGGAGGATATGCTGCAAAGATTTTTGATTCTTTTGTTTGGAAGTAAGGAAAGCAGGGGAAAAAGAATGCCGATATTTGAAGGAATCTGCAGATTGATTAAGGTTAATGGATAATAAAATCCTTCTGTAATCGGCAGGGCTTTTCCAATTTGAACAAAAAAGAGTTTACACCTTCCTTATATCAAAGAGTGCATTAATCAGCAGCCATAGGCCTGAGGCAAACTGCATAATATTCCAGGTGCCGATTCCCTCAAGGCCGTACTCGGCTACAAGAGCCAGAATGGCTGCAATGCTTCTGACATCACGGAACCAGACGATGTAGTCATTGTCCAGACTATAAGTAAAATACGGGGCTTCTGAAGCTGGATCATGCAATACTGGGGCTCCAACATCCAGGGCCAGATTAAGGGCGGAGTTATGGGTGATTGCGTTTGCGGTGGATGAGCCGGGAATAAAGGGAAGGCGCCAAATATAGCCGATGATGGGGACACCGATATTAATTTTTTCGGCTGGTACTTGACTGATAGAATACTCCATCAGAGCCCTTACCTCAGACAAGGGAAGTGCCGGCTGAGGGCTGCTAACATTGCCCCATTGATATGACAGGAGCATGGCGCTGTCTATTAGCTCACCAATCATTGCATATTCAGGGCCTTCATAGAAGGCCCCTGTTTCAGTAAGAAAGGTATTGGGAGTAAAGGTTACCAAGAGGATAAAGCCTGCCTGCTTCAGCCGGGCAGACATTTTGGAAATGAAATCAACAAAAAGCTGCCTTTCCTCGGGTGTGATATTTTGCATATCAATATTAAGACCATAGTAGCCCTTAGTTTGCATTACTTCCAGTACCCGGCTAATAAGCCGATCCTGTACATCAAGGTTGGTCAGGATGCTGCGAGTTGTTTCCATATCGGTTGTCCTGTTTTCAGTTAATGTGGATATTAGCATAATAGGGGCAACACCGTATGCTTTAGCCGTATTGATCAGCTCCTTCTCATTAATGTCAATTAGGCCGCCGTCCTTCGTGATCTTATAATAAAAAATAGTCAGGTAAGTCAGGTAGGGGAGGGTTTTCTGAAGAAGGCTGATATCTATAAAGGGAAAAGCGTAGCCATTGGTTGATAACGCCATTATTTTTTCATCGCTATATCTGATAACAAGCTCTTCGCCGGGGAATATGTATTCTCTGCCAAACAGCTGGAGATTGTTTCTTAGGAGCTCTATCGCAGATAGGCCATGAGCGGCTGCGATATCGGCCAGATTGTCAGCCTCTTTTACC
Organism: Clostridiales bacterium; assembly: GCA_012512855.1. GTDB lineage: Bacteria > Bacillota > Clostridia > Lachnospirales > Lachnospiraceae > Mobilitalea. Next base: position 13,327 of record JAAZDK010000135.1, on the reverse strand, counting down.
TGATAGGTTTCCTCCGGAAAAAGAACTAAAAGGGTTTGCCCTATAACAAGCCTGTCAGGATTGATGAGCTGATTATTCAAGATAATAGATTCGGCGGATACTCCATATGTTTCAGCGATCGTAACAATGGTTTCATTTGGCTGTACCGTATGTATTACCATAATGCACCCAAAAAGCGATTCTCTTTTAAATATTATATGGCAGTTAAGGAGTTAAAATGCTTAAATGCGGAATGGTCAAGGATCATAAAGTTTATTCGTAGTGCATTCCGAACAGAGAATTGCCAAATAGAAAAAAATCCATGGCACTGGTTGATTACCGCCATGGATTTTTAAATTTTAAATATAATGATTACCCCAATCGGTTATGTTAATTATATAGTGAATTTTCGTATAGACTGTGAAAGAGAGTCTGCATCCTCTTTTAAAACACCTGCAGATTTATTCAAGGCTTCTACAGAATTTTGCTGTTTACCGGTGCTCTGGCCAAGCAAGCTGGTGGATGCGGCTATTTCCTCAAGTACTGCGCTTATATTTTCAATTCCGCCCAGGGTGCTTTTTCTAGATTCTTCAATATCATCCATACTTTCTGAGATATGGTTCAGATGATGCATCAGCCTTTCCATGTTTTGATTGATTTTGTAATAGGAATCGGTAGTGTTTTTAACTGCATCCTCCTGTCCGCCCAGAACAGCTTCAACCTTTTTAGCTGTTTCAACAGCTGTCTTTGTGTCATCCAGAATGCTGTTAATTATTGTTTGTATTTCAACAACTGATTGCTCCGACCTTCCAGCCAGATTTCTTATCTCATTTGCTACCACTGCAAAGCTTTTGCCGTATTCGCCGGCTCTTGCCGCCTCAATAGTTGCGTTTAAAGACAGAAGGTTGGTTTTGTTGGCAATCTCTTCAATTACATTTACAATCTGAGTTATAGCCAGTGATTTTTCTGACAGTTTTTCAATTGCATCTATGATATCTGTTGTAATCTCTATAGTAGACCGAGTCTGCTGATTAAGCACCCGGGTACAGTAGGTGCCTTCAGCAATTGCATTTTTGGCATTGTCCGCCACCTGGCTAATCTCTTTGGTGTTATCACTTATCCGAACAATCTTTTTTGATAAATTGTCCATTTGTATCAGGCATTTTTCGGCGTCTTCAGCCTGCTGGGCGATTCCCTGCTCGATTTCATATATTGCACGGGAGATATCCTCTGAGGATTTCAGGAAGTTTTCTGAGGTTTGACTCAGCCTTGCGGAGGAATCCGCCACTTCGGTACTCAACAGGTTAACCTGCTTAATAAGTCCTTTCATGTTTGAGAAGGTGTTACATATTTCCTCTGTCAGGGTTTTAAATTCATCGGTTCTGCCGGTATGAAATTCTACTGTCAGATCTCCCTTAGCTGCTTTTCTAAGTCCGGATATAATTCCTTTAATTGCCCTGTCTATACCGGTTGAAATATTCCGATAAATATTGCTATAAGGCAGGCTATTATAACAATTAAAACCGTCATATTCTTTATACCATTTGCCTGGCCTGTAATTGTGGCTTCCGGTATCAGAAAACAAATCATGGCGCCTGTATCTTCCATCTTTGAAAACATGAATAAATAGGATTTGCCGTTTATATTTACATAATCAGAACCTTGGGCATCTTTACTTTCCAACGCTATTTGGTAGAAAGTCTGATTGCTAAAAGCAATCCCTTCTGTATTATTATTGGAAATCTCCTTTCCGTCTCCGCTAACAAAGGCCAATATGCCGGTATCATCAAGCTGTGTATCATCAATTATATCCTTTATCGTATCAGCCTTGACATCGATTATCAGTACACATTGGTGATTCTTGAATTTGCGAATTAAGCGCAATGCATAATCCGAATTGTCAGCAGCTAATTTCTCATCAAGATATTCATCACATCCTGACCAGATATAGTCGGAATGGCTGCCATTTAACTTACTTCCGATATCATTCTCCAGAATTTTTTTGTAGGTTTCAGCATCCAGGCTAAGGCCGGCTTGTGAGGATATAGCCATACCCTTTTCCGGAATCAGATAAATATCAAATATGAAATTGTCTACCCAGCTTTTTACTGTAAAATCGTTCTGGATAACGCTGATAGTCTGAAACATATCAGACAATGCATCAAGATTTGAATAGCTGAAGTATGTGGAGATATTTTTATCATTCATATATTCCTGGGATGTTTTTTCAACAGTTTTTAAGCCAAAGCCGATATAGTCAGCTGTTTTACCCACTACCTGCATGGCGGTATCCTTATACTTTCCGGCCAATCCTGAGGAGGCCATCTGATAGGAAGCCAGACCCAGAAGTATAATAAAGGCAATGGGGATGAGGAATGAAAGAATTAGCTTGGATCGTAGAGATCTTAGCCATTTTGGAACAGGTATTCTTTTCAGGAAGGAGTCTGCTGATATTTTATCTGTCGGTATTTCGTGATTGATAGTATTTTCAGAATCATGATTTTTGTTGTTCATCATTTTACCTCCGGTTTAAATTTTCCAGCATTGTAATAAATGTCACAGTACCCTTAGGTAAAATGTGATAGGTTACTCGGCGGCCATTGAAAATTCATAAGTTCAAGATTGAGTCGGAAATAATGTTACGTGTCAGCACCCATACGGGATATGCCAAAGACAAGCTGGTGAATGCTTCTTTAATAGCCATGGAGTTTCAATCCATGCTTCCGGAGAGGGAGAGACCGGAGCATACAGAAAATTATGAAGGTTTTTATCATCTGGATGAAATGGAAGGCTCCGTTGATAGTGCCAAACTTCATTATCTGCTTCGTGATCATAATCTATCAAAACTGGAAGAAAGAAAAGCGGTAATCAATGACATTGCAAGGAAGTTAAATAAGAAATACGGAGCCAATACCGTTCGGGTAGAAATAACAGACAGCTATTATAATATGATCGGGCAAATCAAGCCCCATTGGCATTTGATTGAAACTGCTTACGAAGCAATCAGAGAGTTGGGTGGTACACCATATAGTAAGCCTGTCCGGGGAGGTACCGACGGCGCAAGGCTATCCTTTATGGGACTCCCTTGCTCGAATCTGGGAACCGGCAGCCATAATCATCATGGAAGGTCTGAATTTGCCTGCATTCAATCAATGGATAAATGTGTTGAATTGTTAATAAAAATAGCTGTGAAATATGCAAGCAGGTAGGCCCTCAGATGGCTTTTTCTGTAATTGATTTTGAACCGGTATAGGCTTATAATTTTCTTTGTTATATAGTATAACTTGCTATACCAGATAACAAGATAATGGATATCTGGATTTATCCCATGAAGAATGACAATTATATCTTTCTTCTGGCAAATTCTTACCTTAAGGAGATTGTTAAGCATCATGAAGGTAGCAGTTGTATGGTCAAGTCCAAATAAAGATGGATTAACAAACACTGCAGCCAGTAGGATAATGAAAGGATTAACTTCCGCTGGCGCAGATGTCAAAGAGATATGGTTAAATAAAGAAAAGATAGAACATTGCAAAGCCTGTGGAAACGGATGGGGAAACTGTAATAAAACAGGAGAATGCATATTAACAGATGATTTTAAGAAGGTTTATAATGAGCTGAATGAATCAGATGGTATTGTATTTGTCTCAGCAGTATACTGGTCAGAAATGACGGAATGTATGAAGGCATTTATTGACAGGCTGAGAAGATGTGAAGCGACAAAGAATCATTTTCTGAGTGGAAAAAGGTGTATCTTAGTAGCTTGCGCCGGGGGAACAGGACGAGGTACATTAGAATGTCTTCATCAAATGGAACAGGCATTAACTCATATGGGAATGAGAGCTTATGACAGAATTCCTATCGTCAGATATAATGCGGAATATATGTTACCTGCATTAGAAAAAGCAGGTGAGGTATATTGCGATAAATTAGCGAATGGTTTTGATATGTATTATTAGAGGAAGCGGTCTTTTGTTACATAGATACAGATACAAAGCATTGTTAACTATTAATGGCGGTATAAAATTTACCATATATATTATATAGGAGGGGTTTACATGAGTTTAGAGCATAGAAAAGCAGAGCAAAGAATACGTTTTGTAGATGGAGAAGGAAATGTACTATCGAACATTTCTGTAAAAGTCAAATTAGTGAATCATCAGTTTTTGTTTGGTTGTGGTGCATTTGATTCTCTTCCTGCTACATCTGATGTCAATGTGAGAAAGCCGGATGCTTATATTGGTAAAAAATATCCTGATAAAAGCTTTTTCGAAGAAAGAATGAAGCTGTGGTTAGAAGTATTTAATTACGGAACGCTTCCATTTTACTGGGGAGGATTTGAACCGAGAGAAGGAGAGGTTCTTACAGAAAGTCGAATGCGAGCTGCTAAAATGCTGCAACAAAATAATGTGAAGGTAAAAGGCCATCCATTATGTTGGCATACAGCTTGTGCAGACTGGCTGATGGAATATGACAATTCAACAATTTTACAAAAGCAATTAGATCGTATCTATCGTGAAGTTACAACATTTCGTGGTGTAATAGATATTTGGGATGTAATCAATGAGGTTGTGATTATGCCTGTTTATGACAGGTATGATAATGCTATTACCCGCATATGTAAGGAGCTTGGTAGAGTTCGACTTGTGAAGGAAGTGTTTGATGCAGCTAAGAGTGCTAATCCGGATGCTACTTTACTTATTAATGATTTCAACCTGTCTGAAAGCTATAGGATTCTTATTGATGGATGTTTAAACGCAGGTGTGCCTATATCTGCAATCGGTATCCAGACTCATCAACACCAGGGATATATGGGACGGGAAAAACTTGAGGATATTCTTGAGAGATTCTCAGTATTCGGGCTTCCTCTTCATTTTACAGAGAATACCATAATATCAGGTGAACTTATGCCTAAAGATATCGTGGATTTGAATGACTATCAGGTTGATGAATGGCCAACAACACCAGAAGGTGAAGAAAGGCAAAAGAAGGAATGGGCTGAAATGTATCGTATCTTATTTGAACATCCTATGGTAGAAGCTGTCACCGGTTGGGATTTTGCAGACGGTGCATGGCTTGGGGCTCCAAGTGGACTTATTCGTAAAGATAATACCACTAAGCCGGTTTATCATGAATTAAAGCGACTAATCCATGAAGAATGGCATACAGAAGGTGAATTACGAGCTGATGAAACCGGAAGTATTATTCTTAGTGGCTTTAAAGGAGAATATGAAATCAGCCTTATGGGAAAGACGGTTAATTTTAATCTGGATGGAAAATCTAAAGATGATGTCATTGAGATAACTATATAAAGGAAAGCATAGTTAAATCGGCATAGCTGGTAAATACGTATCAAGCTATGCCGATTTTTTACTGGGATTAAAAATCCCAAAGCAAAACCTCAAATGGGTACGTTACTCAAACCTACTGGTACCCAATGGCTTATGTACATCAATACGGACGTATGGTTACCCCGTTGCTCGGATAAGCGACACCCTTTTATAATCGCTGAAATAAAAAAGGTACTATGCCTTTGGCATAGTACCTTTTTTATTTCAGCGGATAACGGGAATCGAACCCGCGTCACAAGCTTGGGAAGCTCGTGTTCTACCATTGAACCATATCCGCATGGCTTTTACATATTATATTTTATAGTTTTGCACAAAAAAGTCAATAAGAAGATTTATAAAAGCGCGACTAAAAAGTTTATAGATGGAAATAATAAGTTATATCAGTTAGACCCATAGATTTACTTCTTTTTGGGCAAATTATGGGTAATGTACTTACACATTGCAGATTGTGAAAATAATTCAATGTGGCCTGGCAGAAACGAATAAATCTAGAAATTACTGCGAAGAATATGGATGAGGTGATTACAGTGAAAAAGAACAAATTTGCTGATTTTATGAAAGGGAAAGGGTATTATGTGCTATTGTTTGTCGGTGTCTTGGCGATTGCTGCAGTTGCTGTCATAGGATCAAGGCTGTCCCAAAGGTTAGACAATAAGGAACAGGACTACGTTGATCTGAATGATGTTGAGGAAAACATAGCAGACCAGGACAATGAAAACAATCTGGTGGATACTGACCCTGTATCAGATGGAATTGTAAGTAATGAGGACAATTCATCTGATAATTTTGCTGCAAATGATAATACAGGCCAAGAGACTGATTTGGCCAAAGATCAGGTTGAGTACGAAGGATACGGATATGATACTATTGCGGATACGGAAGATACGACTAAGAAGGATCTTACATCCGGTGCTGCAGAACCGGCCAAGGAGGTAGCAGTTGAGACAACAGGCTCCAAGCTTAGTGCCCTGGACAAGCTGAGCTTTGATCGCGATGAGGGTCTGGCCTGGCCTGTAAGCGGCAACGTTATTATGAACTACAGCATGGACCGCACCGTTTATTTTGCAACTTTGATGCAATATAAATGCAATCCGGCAATTATTATCGATGCGGAGGTTGGTACTGAGGTTAAGGCGGCTGCCGACGGCGTAGTTACCAAGATTGCCAATAATGAGGAGACAGGCTTAACTGTAACTATGGAAATCGGTGACGGCTATAGTGTTGTATACGGACAGCTGGATAATGTAAGCCTTGAGGTGGGTGATTTTGTATCCCAGGGAGAGGTTATTGGTACAATCGCCAAACCTACCAAGTACTATACTGTAGAGGGAAGCAACCTGTATTTCCAGGTGCTGGAGGACGGAAAGACTATAAATCCTATGCTGTTACTTCGCTGATGATTAAGAAGGTTTAATAAAGCGGGTGAGGAAAGACATGAATAAGTTGTGTCGCCTCGCCCGTTTTTAGCGCAGAGAAGGGTTTCACCGCTGTTTTATTAGCTTCTGTTTGCTTTTCTGAAAACAAAAACCACAAGCAAGCTCATAAACCGGATAAGCTTAGCTTGTGGATAACGGCCAATTCCAATAGCTGTCTAAGTATGCTTGATGTGCCAAAATCAAGTCCATGAAATATTATTATATTATATCAGATAGCCCTTTTGGGCCAATGCTTTTTCTATCCGATCCAGAACCCCTTCGGAATCTGCTTCCACGGTATGCTGATGCAGTCCGTTGGTCAATTCCTTCAGAGGCACGATTTTTTTAGTCTTTACTTTGCTGACAAAATCATATATGTCCTGACGGTTGCGTATGATAAGAGGTGTGGTTATTTCACCGTATATTTCATGCTTTACCAATACATCAAGTATCTTGCCGCCATTATCGACTATAGTGCAAAGCTCGTCCTCTATCTGTTCATCCGTATGCCTAACCTGAAATACCCGTTTGACTTTATTCTGTTCTAAGGGATAAACCATATATCCTTTGGTAGTGGATATGATGTTAACATTGGAAGCACGCAACAATGCAATATCCTGGACAATCACCTGTCTGCTTACACCCAGAAGCCGGGAGAGCTCACCGCCGGAGACTGGCTCGGTGGCATTGTTTAAAATTTTAAGCAACTGCTCTCTGCGCTTATTTCCCTCCATAGATGCTTACATTCCTTTCACATTGCTTCCGATTGAACAAGTATTAAGTAAAACTGATGCTTTGCATTTTTGCCTGATTAATATATAATTATTTCATGATTAATTATATACTGTATGACACAAAATGGCAATCGTTTTTGCCGAAGGTAACTATACTATACGGATTATAGAAAGAGGATGGGCATATGTTTCGTTTATGGGCAAAGATTTTTAAAGACAACAGAATGATTAAGGATATGGTTGTGTGCAACGACAGTACTGAGCTAAGACGTACTCAGAAGATTATGATGGCCATAGATGAAATATGCCATACCTTTGATCTGGCAAAGCCAATATGGCTGGAGTCAACCATTAAGGATTTTAAAAAGCATGATAAAACCCGTTTTACAAAGGATAATTTTATTGAGGCAATCGATTTTGATTATCTTGAAATTCAGGTAATAGAAGAGGATTTTTAATGAAAGGTTGCTGATATTGTGTCATACAAATATATTGCTATGGTTGTGCTTTTTACAGGTCTTTTTATTACCGGCTGCAATAGAATTACCAGAATTAAAGAGGATATTAATCCTGACACAGTGCCAAAGACGGTAGTGCCAGTAACTCCTGAGATTAATTATGTGCCGGAGGCTGATTATAAGGCCGAAGGCATGCCAGGTGGTTTACAGACACTTTCGGCCGATAATATGAGTGATGATACCGGCGTTATTAATCAGGAGGAGCCGAATATGTTTTTAATAGAGCATATCAGCCAGGATATTAAAGACAGAATTAACGGAAAATCATATGGCAAGGATTGCACTGTTCCATATGAGGATTTGCGCTATATCAGGGTCCTTTACTGGGGCTTTGATAATCAGCCGCATGAAGGCGAGCTCATAGTCAATAAGGCTATAGCGGAGGATATTATTGAAATATTTAAGGAGCTGTATGAGCATAAATATCCGATTGAAAAAATGGTTCTGGTGGATGAATATGATGCTGATGACAATGCCTCGATGGCAGACAACAATACATCAGCATTTAATTTCCGCTTTATTGACAACGGCTCCGGGAAGCTGTCAAAGCACAGCTATGGTCTGGCTATTGACATCAATCCGTTATATAATCCCTATGTCAGAACTATTAACGGGAAGAGTGTGGTTTCTCCTGAAAATGGAGCCGAGTATGCAGACCGCACTATCGATTGCCCATATTATATAAAAAAGGATGACATTTGCTATAAAGCTTTTATTAGCAGAGGCTTCAGTTGGGGCGGCGAATGGAAAAACAGCAAGGATTATCAGCATTTTGAGAAGGATATTGACTGATGGGCAGCTGGCAAAAACATTGATTTTAAATATCTGTAATGATATAATGACGTCAATAGTCGGTACACATACAAGTACCATTGTGTACAAAAATTGCTTGAATGAAGCCTGTATACAGATCTTTAATTAAGTCTGTGAGATGCTGGAAAGGAAGTAGCCCGATGTCATATACGGCTCTTTATAGAAAATTCCGTCCGGATAATTTTAAGGATGTCAAGGGACAGGATCATATAGTAACTACCTTGAAAAATCAGATTAAGGCCGGCAGGATAGGCCATGCATATTTGTTTACGGGAACCAGAGGCACAGGAAAGACAACAGTGGCAAAGCTTTTTGCCAAGACGGTCAACTGTGAAAACCCGATGGACGGCAATCCCTGCAATGAATGCAGTATGTGCAAGGCGATTTCGGCCGGAACAGCGATGAATGTAATTGAGATTGACGCCGCCTCCAATAACGGTGTCGACAATGTCCGGGAGATAATTGACGAGGTCAGATATTCGCCTACGGAAGGCAAGTATAAGGTTTATATTATAGATGAGGTCCACATGCTCTCCATAGGGGCCTTCAATGCCCTGCTTAAGACCATTGAGGAGCCGCCGTCTTATGTAATCTTTATACTGGCGACGACAGAGGTTCATAAAATACCGGTAACGATCCTTTCCAGATGCCAGCGTTATGATTTTAAGCGTATCAGTATAGATGTTATAACGGACCGACTGGCAGAGCTTATGAGGATGGAAAACATTGAGGTTGAGGAAAAGGCGCTGCGATATATAGCCAGGATCGGGGATGGTTCATTACGTGATTCCATAAGCCTTCTTGACCAATGCATATCATTTTATCTTGGACAGAAGCTTACTTACGATAAGGTGCTGGATGTGCTGGGAGCTGTAGACACTCAGGTTTTTGCCCGGCTTCTGGGCTATATAAAAAGTCATGATGTGGCCTCATGCATCAGACTTCTTGAGGAAATTGAAAATACAGGCAGGGAGCTGGGACAGTTCTGTGTGGACTTCGTATGGTATCTGCGCAATTTATTACTTATTAAAACAACAGAGGATATAACAGATCTTGTAATTGAGGTATCTTCTGAAAACCTGGCTCTTTTACAGCAGGAAGCCCGCCAGATGGATGAGGAGGCCTTAATAAGATATATCAGGGTGTTTTCAGAGCTTAACAACCAAATCAGGTACGCAACAAGAAAAAGAGTTCTGATTGAGGTGGCGCTTATCAAGCTTTGCCGGCCGCAAATGGAAAGAAGCATGGATTCTGTACTTGAGCGGCTTAAAGCGCTGGAGGAAAAGCTTGAGAAGGGTGTAATAACAATTCCGGAAGCTGGCAATGCAAAGGCGCAATCTGCAAACGAGGAGCCTCCCATAAAACCGGTAGTTCTTCCACAGGCCTTACCGGAGGATCTGAAGGAGGTCGTGGCCAGATGGAAAAGCATCGTGGCCCAGCTTGGCAGAAAGGCTCCTGCCCTGCAGATGGTTCTTAATGGGGCAACTCTTAGCATTGACGATAATCAGGGACTGGTGATTGTTGTTACAGATCCGCTGGATAAGGATTTGATAGACAGGGAAAATCATATGGAGCTTATCAGGGATACACTGGCATCCTTGATTAACAAGCAGGTCCAGATTAGTACCAGATACCTGAACCCTCAGAAGGAGAGGATGGAGGATGTGCCCGACCTTTCCAAGCTTATCAAAATGCCAATTGAATATGAGTAATCTGTTGAAGCTAATTTGTTAAACTTAAGCCCTATATCCGGCAAAATGGCAGCGGATGCAGATATTCCATTTAATGATATAATATAGTATAATAGCAGACGAAATTGATCTAATTGAAAGGAGATAAAAGCATGGCAAAAAGAGGAGGATTTCCCGGAGGAATACCCGGAAGCATGGGGAATTTGATGAAGCAGGCTCAAAGAATTCAGAAGCAGATGGAGGAGAAGAACAAGGAGCTGGAGGCTAAGGAATATGAAGCTAGTGCTGGTGGTGGTGCTGTAGTAGTAAAAGTATCAGGAAAAAGAGAGATAACCAGTGTTAAACTTTCAAAGGAAGTTGTGGATCCGGATGATATAGAGATGCTTGAGGACTTAATCGTTGCGGCAGCCAATGAGGCCCTTCGCAAGATGGAGGAAGAAAATGCGGCTGCAATGAGTGAGATTACCGGAGGAATTACCGGTTTTGGAGGCTTTCCTTTCTAATGAATTATTATAGCAGTCAGATAAGCAAGCTAATAGAGGAACTGTCTAGGCTTCCCGGTATCGGGACAAAAACAGCCCAAAGACTGGCATTTCATATAATAAACATGCCGATGGAACAGGTTGAAAGCCTGTCCTCTGCGATCCTTGAAGCTAAAAAGAACATAAGATATTGTAAAGAATGCCTAACAATTACAGATAGTGAGCTATGCCCGATTTGTGCATCCCCCGCAAGAAACAAGCGTCTGATTATGGTGGTGGAAACTCCCAGGGATTTGGCGGCCTATGAAAAGACAGGCAAGTATGATGGTGTATATCACGTCCTGCACGGAGCCATATCACCGATGCTGGGCATAGGTCCTGCGGACATCAAGCTGAAGGAGCTTATGCTTCGCCTTCAGCAAGATGTGGATGAGGTAATTATAGCCACCAACTCCAGCTTGGAGGGGGAGGCCACAGCTATGTATCTCAGTAAGCTGATAAAGCCGGCAGGAATCAAGGTCAGCAGAATAGCCAGCGGTATTCCTGTAGGTGGAGATTTGGAATATATTGATGAGGTCACATTGCTTAGAGCCCTTGAAGGAAGGGTGGAGCTTTAACATATTTGCTAATAGCTGCATGCATTAAATAATAAATGGTTATAATCCTTCGGAGGCGCTATTAAAGTGACTTCGAAGGGTTTGTAATATTTAGGAGGATGATGACGATGCCATATATCAGCACAAAAACTACAGTGAAATTAAGCAATGAAAAATGTGAAGCAATCAAGTCCAAACTGGGAAAGGCTATCGAATTAATTCCCGGTAAGAGCGAAAACTGGCTGATGCTTTCCTTCGAAGGTGAAAGCACAATGTATTTCAAGGACAAGAACGACAAGCCCCTGGCCTTTGTAGAGGTGAAGCTTTTCGGCAAGGTCTCAAGGGAAGTGTGCAACAGCCTGACAAGGGAAATTACCAACATACTGAAGGAAGAGCTTAATATCCAGCCGGATTGTATCTATGTTAAATACGAAGAGGTCTCAAACTGGGGATGGAACGGCAGCAATTTCTGATTTACTTAACTCCTGCAGGAAATAATAGTATTATTCCTGTAGGATTTTTATTAATTATAATGGTGTTGCAGAAAGTGATTACAGGCAGCTATTTTGCCTCAACGATCAAATATAAAATTGGATATAATTATTGATATAATTGTCAGTTAAATGATAAGCTTATATCAGATAGTTTGGCCGCTCGTTGGCTGTCAGACAGACAGGGCGGCCGGCTTTAGATAAAATTCCGGCAGAAAGGAGCGTACAGAGTGAAGAATAAAACAGACTGCGAATACTGCCTGTATTATAGCTATGATGATTATTATGATTGCTATTATTGTGATATAAATCTTGATGAGGATGAAATGAGCAGATTTTTGCGCAATGCGGTAATGAACTGTCCGCATTTTCGCTTCAATGATGAGTATAAAATTGTAAGAAAGCAAAACTAATTGAATATATACAAAATGACAAAATTGTGTTACCCTAGTATAAGCAATTAAAAACAGGAGGCATCAGCTTATTTTATGCCTTATTTTGTAGTGAGGAGGTGTGGTTATGAAGCGAACCGGCAATGCAAAAAATAAATATAACAATTACATATTGCTGCTTAGCCTGCTGGCTCAGCTTTTATTTATCACAGCTTCATCACCGTTACATGGCAGCTATGATAAGGCCTCGGTATATAATGCAGTCATAAGGCAGACCACATACCTGTCATATAAATACAGCCAAATGGGATATTATCTTCTGGCACTTAATGATAAGCTGCCTGCAGCCGAGATTGAATCCAACAAGTATTTCATATTTAAAATAACGGGGGATACCGGCTTTACCCGGTATTATCACCATATAAATATATTTTCGGTTCTTGGCTTAAGTGTAATAATTTTATATTTTGGACATGTTATTATCAGAAACAGCCGTTATAAGGAGCTGATTGCCCTTAAGCTGGGCGGACATGATCCGCCTGTAAGATTATGTCTTACTTATATAAAATTATAAATTCAGCAAGAAAGGATAGTCAGATGAAGAAAAAGCTAGGATTTTTTGGTGTTTTATTAGTTACAGCTTTAATGGTATATATAGCTGCGTTTGGTATAAAAACTGAGAAAATAAAGCTTTATGGTGCTCCGGATATACGTTTTGGTATAGATATCCGCGGAGGTGTTGAAGCCATATTCCAACCTGTTGGAATAGATACAAAGCCCACACATGAGCAGCTTGAAGCAGCCCGTGCCGTTTTTGAAACACGACTTGACCAGAGAAATATTGTGGATCGTGAGGTAATCCCTT
>JAAZDK010000134.1 GCA_012512855.1 Clostridiales bacterium | reverse complement strand
TTCTCTCTGACGGGTTATCATATGTAATAAATGGCAGTAATACCGGTTGAACATTCAATATTGAATAATGGTATAGCTTGACATGACTTTTAGAATAATCTATAGTTAATTAGAATCTCTTTAGATATTCGTACCAGATATATATAATGAACTACAAAAATCAATTCCAGAAAGGATGGTTTCCCAACCGGCTTATGGCAACAATATGCAATGATAAACAGCTTATAAAAAACTATATAAATGAATATATTAATAACAGCCTTGATCCTGATAAGGACAGATTTAACGGCATTCTTGAGTCCTATATAGGATTACTTGATACCGCTGCTGATGATGAGCTTATCAGCTTCGTATCAAGAGCCCATATCTTTCAGGGTTTTTTATTATTGCATAAAGGCAGCAATGATAGCAAATGCCTACTGGCTGCGTATAACGAGCGGGCAATGCGGGATTTACTGCTGACCCTGCCGGATAATCTGCCAGCTACCTTTTATTATAATGATTCGGTATATAATGAGCTAATAGATGAGTTTATTACAGTCAATGAAAAAATAGACACCTGTACTGTAAGGGGTGAAAAGAGCTGTAATGAGGGTATAAAAAAGATAAGACAGACTTTGACTGGTATAAACCTGATAGAATCAAAAAAAGACCCTGTGATTCAGGAATGTAAGGAATACAACTCCTTAAAGGGCAGAATAGACAATAACCGCTTTATCGTTGAGGGATCACTGCTGGTAAAAAGAGCTCTCAAGGACGGACAGCTGGTGGAAAAGGTCATATATTCAGGCAATAATAGTCCTGATATTGATGAAATTATCAGCCTCTGCAGGCATCGCAGCATTCCGGTTTATAACACAACGCCCGGAATAATGAGCGTGGCAACAGACACACATCCCGTACCTAACATCATAGCTGTCGTGAGATTGAATGTCCGGGGACAAAGCTCCTTCATAATATCAAAGTACCACAACAGCATACTGATACTTGACGGTGTCTCCAATCCTGACAACCTTGGCATGATACTGCGTACTGCCGATGCCAGTGGTATAAGCTCAATAGTACTTCTGAGCAATTCCACACACAATTTGAATAAAAATGCTATTCGCGGTGGCAGGGGAGCTGTCGGTAAAATACCTATGTATGTTGCAGATGATGATTTTGCTTTCTTTAAAATGCTTCAGGAGAATAATTTTAAAATTATTGGTACAAGCGCTAAATCTCCGAATGAAAGCTTTTATCAAACGGATTATGCTTATCCGAATATAGCATTTGTGCTAGGCTGTGAAAGCCATGGTATGCGCAAGGAAGTAATTGATTTATGCACCGATTTTATCAGAATACCTATGGCCGAAGGTCAATCCTCACTGAATGTGGCGATAGCAGCCGCATTGATTATGTATGAATATGTTAGAAACTTTTATCAGCATTAAAAGCTCATTATATCAGTCATGACGCACTATTTCCCGCTTTGGGAGTTGACAAATTCCGAATAGCTGATGCCGGTATACTTTTTGAAGCAGCGTCCAAAATAGTTGGGGTCAGGGATACCTACCGCTGTGGCGGTGCAAAACATCTTCATACCCTGACCGGCCAGCTCAATAGCCCGATCCATACGGCATTTTATCAGGAACTCAACAAAGCTTTTTCCCGTCTCCTGCTTGAATTTACGGCTCAGATAGCTGGGATTAAAGCCAAAATGCTGTGCAACGCTGGTCAGATTGATGTTGGAATCTGTGAAATTCTCACGCAGATAATGCATTATTTGCTGGATAGCGGACGGAGTAATATCCTGTCCCGCCTCATGAGTACTGCTCTTCTTTCTTTTGTCCAGATTTCCCTTTATTTTTGTCAAAACCTCGGTTACCTCTTTCCGGACAATAGGCTTCAGCATATACTCCACCACCGGCAGACTAACACACTGACGGGCATACTCAAAATCGTCAAATCCGGTTAGAATGATTATTATCAGGTCCTCATATCTTTGAGTAGCAACCTTGGTAAATTCTATACCATTCATAAATGGCATGGAAATGTCCACAAAAACGATATCAGGCCGCAGATCATCAATTATATTGATAGCCTCAATACCGCTGGCTGCTTCTCCTACCACTTCCATGTCCAGGGCTTGCCAGTCAATGGATTCCTTCAGAAGCCTACGGGCAGACATCTCGTCGTCAATAATCATTACCCTATACATCAATCTCCCTCCTTTGCTTTTTTGACTCGTGCTTTGGGAATAAATATCTCAACCTCCGTATATTCACCCGATTCACTTCGAATCTGTACTACATTATCAAAATCATAATAATATCGAATACGATTAATAGTACCCCGTAAACCAAAGCCTGAAAGTACATTTGCATCATCCTCTACATTGTTATTCCCCAGCACATTTTCTATCATATCATCGCCCATACCAACGCCGGAGTCATATACAAATATATGTAAGCCATCCTCTTCCATACGGGTAGTAATTCGGATTACGCATTTTTCCCCTTTAAGCCGTACTCCATGGTAGATACTGTTTTCAACCAGGGGCTGAAGAATTAGCTTGGGCACCATGCAATCCAGTGTTTCATCATCAATTATATATTCGTCCTCAAATACATTGCCATAACGCATTCTCTGCAGGGACAGATAATCCTGGGTAATGCTCAACTCCCGCCTCAGCGGTATTTCACGATCACCCTTGCTGAGGAAATTGCGGTAAAAGCTTCCCAAAGTCTCCAGTGCATCATGTACCTTGGTGGCCTTTTCCTGAACAGCCATATAGCTAATTGTTTCAAGTGTATTATAGAGGAAATGCGGCTTAATCTGCTCCTGCAGAACACGCATTTCCGCCTTCTGCACATTCTTTTCATTCTCCAGCAGCCGGTTAAACAGCTCATTCAAATATTCAATCATACTGTTGTAGCTTTCAGCCAGTCTGCCGATTTCATTGTTTGGCATCTTAGTATCGATCTTCTTCAGCCAGCCGGAGGTTCTGGTATGGATCATCGCCTCCGACAGATTTCCTATCGGCCGGGCAATATTAACGGTTATGAACCAGGCACAGATGAAGGCCGATATAATAAAAGCAATCAAGGTGATCATAAGGGCCAGCAGAATGTCCCGTGGCAATGAATCAATATCCTTTACGGCTGCGCATAATACCACCAGAGGTTCTACCGCAATTGTACCGGTCAGGAGAGTTTTATCGCCATTATAGACAACATTTTTATATACCATTTTGTTGTTGAAATAAGCCCGGTCATATAATGCGCAGATTTCCTCACTTCCACACAATATTGTCCCATCACTGTCCAGTATGCACATACCGCTGGAATTCTGCAGCTTTAGCGCTTCCTCAAACACACTGCCGGTAATGTTCATCACCAGCATTCCCAAAAGCTTCTGCGTGTAAATATCGTATATCGCACGGGACATGGTAAGGAAGGGGCCGCTGCCGGCCTTCTTAATTGAACCATTACCGTCTATAGATATTACCACGCTGCCACGTGCCTCCAATATTTCGTCCTTCTCCAGCCGCTCCATATCAATTTCATATCTTCCAACACCGGTACTTACATACTCGCCGTCATTTCTGAATATGTATACCGAATCAATAAAGCTGTATAGGCTTTGTATTTCATATATTCCTGTCCGTGCTTCATATATAGTGTTTTTGTCCGCCACTTCAGCCTTTAAATAGCTGACTACTCTGTCATTAATCATAATCAGGCGAGACAAATAATTATAGTTAACAAGACTTGCCCTTATAGTAGAAACCACATTGTTAACCGCTGTTTCCGATGTCCTTCTTTTGAAATCATCTTCCGTCCTTTTGCTTATGATAAAGGTGGTTATCATGAACATGATAGAAAAAAAGAGCAATAAAATAATAAGCATTATCAGCGTTGTTTGCTGTAATGACATTTTAAACTCACGTTTATTTTTTGCTCCCCCATGCAACATTTCTACACTCCTATCAAGTATATGTGAACATGTTACATTCTCCCCGTACTATCTATTACTAACGCTAATAATATCATATTTTTGCCATGTTTTCAACACGACAGAATAAAACAGGGCTCTTCATGCTGCAAAAATTACATATCCTATCCTGCATGGGCTAAGAACAATCACAATTATATGAAGGCCTCAGCTGCCGGGAGCATAAAAACAGGGGCCTCTGACTTAAGTATGGAGGATAGCCATGCAAAGTCAGAAACCCCGGATTAACAATCTAAACCTAACCCTAACCCTTGATAGCTCCGGCAATAAAGCTCGCTTGTATCTTTTTGCTGAAGAAGGCATAAAATATGAGGGTCGGAAATGTTGCTAAAACCAAAGCCGCTCCAACAGGCCCCCATTCCGTCATATACTGACCTGAAAGCGCCTGAACGCCAACAGGCAAAGTTTTATGTACCGAATCGCTGATGAAGATATTGGCAAACATCAGCTCATTCCAGCACTGCAGGAATGTATAAATTGAAACAGTTGCTACAGCAGGCTTCATGAGCGGTACTATGATACGGAAGAAAATTCCCCACGCACCACAACCATCAATACAGGCTGCTTCATCAAGCTCCATAGGCAATTCCTGCATGAAGCCCGTACATACGAGTATTGCCATTGCAAGTGAAAAGGCCGAGTAAGGAATTATTAACGCAAAGTAAGTATTGAGCAAACCAAGTCTTGAAAGGGTTACATAGATTGGAACGATCGATGCATGAATCGGAATCGTCAAGCCCAGCATAAAGAACTGGTTCATTCTCTTTCTGCCCTTCCAGAAAAATCTTGTCAGGGCAAAGGTTGCCATAAGTGATATAAACATTACTATTGCTATGGTCGAAACAGCAACTACGACACTGTTAAAAAAGTATCTTCCAATATTTCCTACCTTTAAGGCTCTCTCATAATTTGACCAAAGCCATTCACGGGGAAGACCGGCAACATTTTCACCAAAAATTTCCGTGTTGCTCTTAAGAGAGAAGGTAAACATCCAGTAGACAGGGAAAAGGTTAATAAGTGCCCAGAATATGAATATAAAGTATACCCAAACTTCCTTAACCTTGAATTTCCTGGCAGGAATGGAATCCTTCCGGATGTCATTATTAACTGCATTTATGATATCCTTACTCACTTAATCAACCCTCCTTATCCTTGAATATGCGGCCAATTATCAAAGCAAAAGCAAAGCACAAAATGATAAGAAGAAATGCTATTGTACTGCCCATTCCATATCTGTTGCGCAGGAAAAGCATACTTATCATAAGGGTGCTGGGCACCTCGGTTGCATGTAAAGGTCCGCCATTAGTCAACACATAAATTAAGTCGAAGGATTTAAGAGATCCCGTAACAGCGAAGATAGTGCTTATCTTTAATATAGGCTTAATATAGGGTAAAACGATATAACGGTTTATCTGTCCCTCTCTTGCTCCGTCAATCATTGCAGCCTCACGATACTCGGTGGGAACACTCTTGATACCTGCATACATCAGCAGCATATGATATCCCACATACTGCCACAAAATAGGTACAAATGCTGCTCCAAGTGCGGTCTTTATATCTCCCAGCCAAATTCTTGTCAGCTTATCCAAACCAAGAGCTCTCAACGCCACGTTAAGGATACCGTAGGATGGATTGTAAATTTTAAGCCAAAGCTGACCGATAATAACAGTTGAAATAAGCACCGGGATAAAGTATATGGAAAGAAATCCTCTCTCGCCCTTTCTTCCCTTACCGAGAAGAAGTGCAAAACCCAGAGCAATAGGAAGCTGGATACCGACGGAAAGCACTGCCAGAAGCAAAGCATTTCCCAATGCTTTAGGAAAACCTATTGACCCGCTGGTAAATAATTCTATATAATTACTTATACCGATAAATTCTTTTTTTCCAAAGCCGTTCCAGTTAAAAAAGCTGTAATAGAACGACATAAATATCGGCGCCACAAGGATAAGAAGAAAAAGTAGCAATGCAGGGAGTATAAACAGAAAGATGGTTAATTTATTGCTGTAAACTTTTTTCATTTTAATCCCTTCCCTATTAGAGATAAGAAGCGGTTCCCAGATGATTTATCCAGACAATCGTTGGGAATCGCTTCTTCTTTGATGGAATCAGAACCTACCGATTATTCGGCTCTTGTTCATGTTCTTAAATTATATTACTTCCCAGAATTATTGAATGTCCTTGGCAAGGCCATCTACAAACTGCTTGCCGTCAATTGCGGATGCGTAAATCTGGCTTACATAATCAAGATAGATGTTTGCCTTATCAGCGCTCATAGCGGTATCACCAAACAGAACCATCTGGCTTGATTTTGCTACTATATCAGCAACTGTCTGAGTCAGAGGGTTGATGCTGGATGTATCGTAGTTAGGTGTCCATGCAGGAAGTCCGTTACCATCAAGATAACCGTATTTGCATATGCTTCTTGCAAGTTCAAATGTAATCTCAGCAGCCTTTTCAGCATTCTTGGAGCTAGCTGCAACTGCAAGTGTATCGGAAGGACCACCGATAAGCTCACCCATCTTTGACTTGGAAGAATCTATTACAGGGAACTCAGCAACCTGAATCTTGTCTGCAATACCTGCATTGTAGAAGTCAGCGCAGTTCCATGTACCATTCATGTAGAATGCATACTTGCCAGCGATGAAGTTAGCCTTAACCTCGTCATTGGACAGAGCCATACCTTCGGGATCGAAGTAACCCTTCTTAATCATTTCCTGGAAGATCTCAACGCCCTTAGCTACATCATCGTTCTTCCATGTAGCCTTGCCGGCGAAAATATCATTAAGTACGGAAGCACCTGCGGTCTTCTCAATAATGGACTCAAGGTACTCGGTTACGCACCAGGTTTCCTTACCGGAGCAACCAAAAGGAATGATTCCCTTAGCAACAAGAGCGTCGCAGCACTTAATCAGCTCTTCATATGTTGTAGGAGCCTGATCATAGCCAACTTCCTTCAGAAGATCCAGATTGGTGAACATAGCAACGATGTTCATTGTTAAAGGAGCACCATAGTACTTGCCATCATACTTAACATTGCCCATCATAACCTCAGGCAGTTCGGATGCATACTTCTTGTAAACTTCATCTACGCAGTATACACGGCCTGCATCAACAAAGTCACCAAGGAAAGCGCAGCTCCAGGTGAAGAAGATATCAGGCATTTCGTTTGCAGCAACAGCAGCCTTAATCTTTGTCTTGTATTCCTGGTTCTGTGTAGCTTCCCATGTAAAGTTAATCTCAGGATGAGCAGCCTTTAAATCAGCTATAGCTGCTTCATAAGCGTGACGGTTAGAGTCACTCTCTGTAGCTATACACCACATTGTAAGGTTGATTTTCTCGTCGCTTGATGTGTTGCTTCCACCGGAGTTTGTCTCGGAAGAACCGGAGTTGGAACCACCACTGGTATTGCCGGAAGTGTTACCAGCGTTTCCGCCATTATTGTTACCGGAATCTTTTCCGCATGCAACTAATGATGAAACAATCATCACAACAGTCAGCAGCAATGCAATTACTTTTTTCATAACTCTCCTCCTTAATGTTTACCTTAATGTTTGTTTATGTCAATGTGACAAGACCCAATTCACAGGACTACAAAACCATCTGCCCTGTGTACTTAAGTCCAAATCACATTTACATACATAAGCTTAGCTTGTTTTGACCATTCGCCAGGGATACTCAATGTACAGCTTATCCCCCTCCAGCCTGTAGTAGCATATGGTATCCTCGAAATGATCATTATAAACGAGCTTGAAGGTGGAATGCTCCTCATCTACTATGTAATAACCCGGAAAATATCCATCCTCCAGAAAGGTTCCCTTATCGGTAAAAATGTATGACCAGTTCTTTTCCGGGCAGAACCACTCACCAACCAGATCAACCGGTACATTTTCACCGCTGTAGGTATATGTAATATTGCTGTAGAGATACATTCCCTTATTATCAAGCATGTAGCGAAGCTGCAAATTCTCACCGCCTGAACCGGTCAGCTGAATAAACTCTTTGTCACACTCAAAGGTATAATCTTTGCCTTCATACTCTGCCGTACCGTCATTGCGGAATATTACAACCGCTGTCTCTTTATCATGATTGTAAGCCCAACTGCCGCATATTTTTTTAGCCTCCTCCGACAGAGACCCATCATCTTTTTTGCCGCAGGCTGACATTAGCAACAGAATTAAAAGGCTGGCAATATACATTGCCGGATGTTTTATTGATTTCATGTGATAACCTCATTTCCATAACATTATATAATTAACCCGGCAATACATAAATGTGATATTTTTACTTTTACAAGCACAGATTTTACTTATTTGTATAATTTATTAGATGACTGCATTATTATTTACCCATTTATTGTCATTTTGACAATGCAGCCTTTCAATTTGCTGTATTTGCTCTGACTTTTTTGTTTATTTTGCTCCATAATAGACATCGCTCAATACCCTTTTCAACTATATTTCATAATGAAAATAACAAAAAATCCAATCCATTAATTGTAATATTTCTATAGAGAATTTATATTTATACCTTAAAATTATTTTAATATCATATCCCGCTCCTGCCAGAATGTCTTTTAATATAGCAGGAAATTCAAAAAATTTCTTCTACTGTATAAAAGGGCAGTCTGTACAGACCGCCCTTTAGTATCTAATCAAATAATTTAACGCTTACCCTTTTTGTATTTAATGCCGAACAGGATTGCAGCCGGCCTTATTCTTCTGAAAATCTCATAGCAAATGACAGTTAAAATAAAGCTGCCAATCATTATAAGGAGAAACTGAAGCCAGACTATCTTTACATTTTTCAAAACAAAATAACCCAACACTACTAAGATACTCTGATGAAAATAATAGAGTGGGAATGCAGCCCCGGATAAGTATTTTGTAGCAGCATTGGAGAAATCCAAATACCTTTTTCCAGCAGCCAGCAATGCCATTATTCCGAACCAGGTTACCATTCGCTGCTCAATATCCCATAACAAACCGCTCATATAGCCATTAACCTGCATAATATGCCGGCCTGCAAGTGCCAGCAAAAACAAAATTGCAAGCAAAATCCTGTTTTTTTCCAGAGTATCCTGGACCCGCTCATCACTAAACAGAAAGAAGCCGATAGCAAAGCAGGCCAGTGATTCCCCAACACTTTTACCCCCTATTTCCAATATGGGTGCACAAATAAGTATCAATAAAAACATAGGCAAAAGCTGCAGCAAACGAATTCTGCTTCCATCAATTTTTTTGCCTGATTTGATATATTTGTCCATTATAGGCAGCATAAGCATCGAGATAATGAACAGGTAAAGGAGGAACCACAGGTGCGCAGGGGTAAAGCCCCCATCCCCTCCCGATAAATCAGTAATTTTTGAAAAAAATATTCCGTAATGCTCAAAATATCCGCCTGTATAGCCGTTGTGATATATATCTGCTATATAGCTCTGCACGGGAACAACAATAATCAGTCCCGCCAGTAACGGTATCAGAAGTTTTTCCACCCTTTCCCTGATATATTCCTTAGCTGTTCTTTTCTGCAAGGCATAGTAGGATGACATGCCTGCTATTGTAAATAGTAAATTCATCCACCAGGGATAGACAATACCGACAAAATAGTTTGGCAAATTGTATGGCCTCACTGTTATGTAAAAAAGCTCTCCCCAATTATTGTATATCATGCAGGTATGAAAGGGAAACAACAGCAGAATGCATATAATTCTTAGATTGTCCACAAAGTATTTTCTCATGACAAAATTCCTCTTGCTTTCCTATACTTAGTGCATGTAAATTTGCTTTATATGCCAATATATAACAAGTAATTTCTATCATTGTACATTAAAAAAAAAGTTAACATCAATTGCTTTTGCTATTTTACCAAGCCCATATATTGCTATTTTTTCAAACCCCAGATACCATAATCCAAATTAAACCACAGGTTTAATGCATAAAAGCCATGGATATTATAGAATACAAACAGACAGCAGCCAATATATATCAAATATGAATTGGGGTTATCTTCCCAGGTTAGGAGGCTAATATGATAAAAACACTTACATCAGCAGGAGCAAATAAACTGCTCAAGGCTCTGGAGGATCAGAAAAATTACCTCCTGTCCCTTGAAGCCAGCTCCAGTGTCTATATTATGGCAGAAGGAGAACAGGTTGAACCTCCGGAATATGACTACTCTGCCACTGCAAAAAAGCTGGATAAAATCAATGAGCAGGTTCGCAAAATAAAGCATGCCATTAACGTATTCAACACTACAACATATCTGGAGCCCCTAGGGATTACCATTGATGAAGCATTGGTAAAAATGGCTCAGCTGAACCAGCGCAGGCTTGAGCTGGATGTGATGAGAAAAAGGCTGCCAAAGCAGCGTCAGATCATACCATATGCCAGAACAAATATTATCGAGTATCAATACGTGAATTATGATATAGAAAGGGTTGCAGACGACTACAGCAAAATCTGCGCAGAAATCAGTGAAATTCAGCTGGCACTTGATTGCTGCAATCAGACAAAAACCTTTGAAATTGATCTGGATCTTGATTTAGGCTGATGTAAATAAACACACTGCACTTTCCCGGTAAAAGCCCTGAAAAGCATTTAATGCTGGAGGTCTTGTTAAGGTTAGCGAAGGATACAGTCATTGATTATTATGTTATTTTTCTTATCAGTTATTGTCTATGGTTTTGGACTGTAATGACAAGTCTTAAAAGAAGGGTTTTTACCAAAAACTTAAGCGAAAGCTTTGGCGCGGAAGCATGGGTTATAAGCGCCATTTTTTGGAAATACATATGGAAAGGACTATATTGGCTAATTATTTGGAAGTCACAGGTCGCAAGGCAGAGGTTTATTATACTAATAAAAATTTAATAATTTCTTTTCAAATAAAAGTTGCATTATTATGGGAATTCATCTATAATATCTCTCATGCCATTAATATTTGTGTTCGGGACAATACAATCAATATTTCAGGAGGATTATGCCATGAATGCATTTCCACGTATTGATATGGTAGCAACCGGAGCAAATATCAAAAAAATCCGAATATCCTGCGGCCTGAGCGTTAAGGATTTACAGGAATATTTCGGATTCGAACAGCCTCAGGCTATTTACAAATGGCAATGGGGTGAATGTCTTCCCAGTATCGACAACCTGTATGCCCTAAGTAAATTGTTCAGAATTCCAATAGATCAAATCCTCGTTGGCAGCAACGAGGATTTAAATTTATATGGCTATTTAGTTACGACAATAAATCTTCCTTGTATTTCAATACCTCCAGGCCTGCGCTGCAAGCTGGGCAATCGCAGTATCTTCCTCCCTGTACCTTAACCTCCTTTGCATGGGATGCTATCTTGTTTGCCAGCTCTGCTCCAAATTTTTTAACACCCTCATCACTGTCAAAGAGATTAATAACAGATTCGATATCCATTACGGAGTCCTCCAGCTCTGCCAAGTAGTTTTTTGCAGCTTCCTCTTCCTTGTCTGTTCCTATTGCCTCAAGCCATTCATTTGCGGCATTCTTCAAACCCGGATAGCAATGTGTATCCAGCAGCTTCTTTGTCTTTTCAACAATAATGTCTTTATTGCTCATATTCTTCTCCTTTTTCCTTACTTTATTGATTATTTTATCACCAATATCCTATAAAATATCTGTATACTAATAATACTCTTCAAAAACGAAAAAATCAATAAAGCTTCCCTACAATAGCATTTAACAAACGTCCAACAATACTTAATCATTATCACATTATACTTGATATTCCGAATAAAAGACCCTTATATCAGCATATCCGGTTGATATAAGAGCCTTCTCTTTATACGGGTAATCACGGACTGTATTCGCTATAGCCAGTAGCATCTGTCAGATATAATCTTAAGAAATCCTGCATATTAAAACCTGCACAGCAGGTCGATACAAATTACATACCAATTGCTGTCGACAGCCTGATAAGCATAGGAAATAGTTTTGCACAGATTTCCTGTTGCTTTTGATATATACTCCAGTGAGATATATACTTCCTGCTTGTTTTTCATGGCTTGTCGGAAATACTTCTTAGAGCTGTAGTCATCGCCAGGCAGAGCAGGCTTAAAGTTCTCATCCTGCTCCACCACAAGCTTGGGATTCATAATCGTATGACTTAACTGCCTGCCCTCCCCATCGATAACATACAGGCATTCCAGCTCACTATGGTTCTGAATTTCGCTTTCCAGTATAGCATCTATAGCCTGACCGCCGGTAACATTAAATAGCCTTGCCACCAGCTTTCCGGTCAATTCCCGTATGAATCTCTCCTCCTCATTTTTATCGGTTAGCTGAACATTTTCCTGTCCCATCAGCCGGTAACGCATAAGAACCTTCTTCAGCTGAGCGGATATGTTCGCCAAACTCATTGCACCGGCACTGTTTTCCTGGGCATAGGCAGCGATACTCTGTACTCCTTCCGAAATATTGCTGATAATGGCTGATGTTTCCTTCAGATTTTCTGCCTGAGTATTGGACAGCTCGGCAATTTCCTTGCACAAACCGGCAACCCCTTCGATTGCATCATTAATCCTGTTAAAGCTTTCTACAGTTTTTTTAGTGATTTTTGTACTTTCATCAATAGCAGCTATGCCGTTATTAATAAGCTGAGCTGTTTCTCCGACAGCTTCGCTGCTTTTTTGCGCCAGCTTGCTGATTTCGCCGGCAACTACCGAAAAGCCTTTTCCGTCTTCACCGGCTCTTGCAGCCTCAATCGTTGCGTTAAAGGCCAAAAGCCTGGTTTGCTCAGCAATTTCATTTATCAGCTCAATAATATGGGATATATCATCTATGGATGACTTGACCTTATCAACCGAGGATAGCATATTATTCATATAGCCTCTGCCTATTTCGGTTTCTCTTGTAATCTCCTCAATGGTTTTGGCCGCGGCCCTTGCATTTTCTGCATTTTGCACCGTATTGTCGGTGATATCAAAGACTGTAGATGTTAAATCAGTTAGCAAAGCTGCCTGTTGGGTTGTACTCTCTGCCAAAAAGGAGGAGCCGGCCTCAACCTGGCTGCTCATAGCGTCTACCTCCATGGATAGCTTATGAATCTCTGTAAAGGAGCTATTCAATGACTGTCTTATTTTATGTAGAGCTTTTCTAATCGGCATAATATCTCCCTGATAAAGCACCTCCTTTGAAAAGGCAACCGCCATATTGCCGGCTGACAGATGGGATAATATATGGGATATTTCGTTTATGTAGGCATTAAAGGTATTATTAATTTGATTAAAATCCTCAGCTAAATCCCCTAAGAAAATAAAATGCTCCGTTTCTATTTTTATATCCAGATTTCCGCTGAGCATTTGCCTGGTGTTACTCCTGATGCTATACGCTTCTTCTGCGAATTTCTTCAGTTTCTTCTGTTTTGTCATTCGTATGCCCTCCTTTTTGTACAGTA
>JAAZDK010000133.1 GCA_012512855.1 Clostridiales bacterium | reverse complement strand
CGCCTGGCTATGAGCATGGGTATAGATGTATCAAAGATAAACTGGGATGTAGAGCTAAATAAAAGCTATGCTGCGGGCAGGAATCAGGAGGATGAAAGTCTTGTGCAGAAAACAGAGGGTTCAGCCAGGACAGAAGAGCAATATGATTCGGCAGGCGAACTGGATGGGGAGGACAAACCTGATAATTTTAACTATTTTATAGAAGAAGAAAAAGCCAGGGAGAGTGATATTGAATATGGCGAGTAATGTTATAGCCTATGCAGGCAATAACAGCTTTGATATTATTCTGTACCTTTCAAGAATTTTGCAGAGGCTGGGAAGGAAGGTACTGATTGCGGATTACAACGATTCAATGGCTCTGACCTGTTCTATACCCGCTATAAGCGGTATAGATGCATACATGGATTTCAGCTGCTATATGAATGTAGATTTCACAAAAAAGGCTGTTGATGAGACTATAATTGCCGGATATGATGATGTTTTGATTGATTGCGGACTGGGTAAGCCGGCCTTTAACACAAATCTTATAACAAAGCTGGTATTTGTTTCGGATATGTTTGAATTTAATCTGATGAGGCTAAGTCAAATCCCCTTCTATGACCGGTTGACAGTTAAAAAGGAGCTGCTGATAAGGCAGGTGGCGGATATTGATATATCATCTGAGCAGATGGCTGCAATAGTAAATAAGGATATAAGCAAGGTGGTACTACTATATTATGATGAAGCAGATTATCAGAATGCTCTTTTGTGCAATTATAACAAAATAGCAAGCTTTTCCGGGATTTCCGACAGGCTCAGAAAATACCTCCTTGATGAGCTTGCGCAGCTTGTGGAAAATGCATCTGCCAGAAGGCTTAAGGCAGCATTTTACAAGGCCAGGAAGGCCCATAAAAGTGAGGTGATTGAATATGAGCATAGTACTGTTTTGGTCACCCTTCCATGGGCAGGGGCAAACAAGTAATCTGCATGCCATAGCTCTGTGTGCCAGCTACATATATGGCAAAAGAGTCCTTCTGATGCAGACGCAATTTGATAAAAATAACCTTGAAAGCCCGCTGGTCGGTCAGAATATTGATAAAAAGCAGACCTATGACAACCCACTCTTTCAGGATATAGGTCTGGATATGGCGGTAACCTACAGTAATATGAACAGGCTGACAAAAAACGTTCTGGAAAGCTGCTGTATATCCTTTGCTGACAGCAGGCTGCTTCTTTTGCCGGGAACAGAGACAAAAAACAGGGAAAGCTTTGACAGGGATATAGCGAAGGCTGTGGGCAGGATGATCAGAAAGGCGAATGAATATTTTGATTTACTGCTGATAGATGCCAACAGCGGTGAGGATGATTTATCGCTTAAGTTAATGGAGCTGGCGGATTTGATTGTTGTAAATCTTGCGCAAAGGAGATATGTGCTGGACAAGTTCTTTTTGGATTACGGGGAGATTTTCCTGAACAAAAGGGTATTTTATCTGCTCGGTTATTATGATGACTGTTCGGTCTATAACATAAGCAACTGTCGGAGAAAATATAAAAAATACATAAAGAAGCATAATTCCGGCGTGATACCCTATAGCACCAAATACCTGGATGCGCAGAATGAGAGTACTGTGATTAATTTCATGCACAGGGGTATGTACAGAAATGAGCCTCATGTGCCGGACAGGCAGCCAAGGCTTAGACGGCCTTTTACAAGCAAGGAGATATTGGAGGAGACAAAATATTTCTTTGGCATGATTTTACTGACTACAGAAAAGCTGCTACAGGTCCTGCAAAATAACGAAGCAGGAAAGCTGCAGGAGGAAGGCCTGTAATGAGCATGCTTGAGTATATATTCAGTGTATTATTGGTAACTGTGATAATATTGCTTGTTTATTACATATTTAAGGGCAGGATTGAGCCTGAAGCAGTCACAGCGGGCAGATATTCAATAGAGTATTTGTGCGAAGAGCTTAAGGATTATATAAACAGTATTGTGAATATGGATATCGATGCCTTGAATCTTAGCAGGAGAGATCTTGAGAACAGAAGGGCTTTAAAGCGTTCACTGAGCAATGCCATTCGCAAATGCTCCCAGGGCAATATCAACGAAAAAATGATTGTTTTTTCAAGAATCAAGCATGCCCTTTCCGGTCCCCTGGGTGTATCTGAAGAGATTATCGATAAAATCATTCCCTTTAACAATTCATCCCTGTTAACCCCCAGCGATAAATTTGAAATATTGCTTTACCTGCAAAAGAGGGCGGGCAGCAGGAGAATGTTCGGAGATTTATGTAAGCTGGTCCGGCTGGATAGGCTGAAGCAGGATGAGGAGGGTTATTATTATGATATAACGGCTGAGGATATAAAGGCTGCATATGACAGGCTGGCTATCCCCCTTAGCTATGACGACAAGCTGAATATACTGACACAAAGAATATATCAGGAAAGCTACGGCTTGTCGGTGGTGGATATGCTGATAATGGAAGATGATTCGCTGGATAGCGTATCGGGAGGTATTTCAGGAATCAACCATGATAATTTCAGATATAAAGAAGAGGATGCCTTTTTTGGTAACTTCAGAAGGCCAAGGACATATGAAAGCATCTGGGTTATATACGAGGGTAAGCCAATTCATCTGAAATTTCTCTCCTTCAAATCAGCTGCCGAGCTCATCCGTATATGCAAAAATCTGTCCGAGCATGGAAGAACGGGCCATATCACATCAAGTGAGGGAGGAATAAAGACGCATCTGGCGGATGGCAGCAGGGTAACAATCTTCAGGCCAAATAACGGCTCTGGATGGGCCTTCTTTGTGCGAAAATACGGAAGCGCACCGTCTGAGCTTTCGGATTTAATTACCGATGTTGGATGTCAGTACCCAATTGGAGTAATTAAATGGGCTATAAAAGGCTGCCTTAATCTTTTCTTCACAGGAGACCAGAACTCCGGCAAGACTACAAACACCAGGGCGGCGGTGAAGCTTATTGACAGACGCCAGCAGATTAGGACTATTGAGGCTGATTTTGAGCTGTATCTGAATGATTACTATTATGACAAAAACATCATAGGGGTCAGACCCAGCAAGGGGCTGGATTTCCCCAAGCTTATAGAATTAATAAAAAGCACCAATGCCCATACGGTTCTGTTTGGTGAAACCGCCAGCCTTGAGCAGGCAAAGCATCTGATTGATTTATTGCTGGCTGGTACCAAGCGGGTTATAACAACAGGCCACTGGCCCACATCTGATGAAATGGTATCATATTTTGTCCATGCCATGGGAGGCTATGGTAACTCAGGCACAAATGAGCTGGAAGCAATGGTGGCGAGGCTTCTGCACCTGGATGTCCATTGCGTCAAGGATAATGATGGACACAGACATATAGATCGCATAACAGAAATTATCCCTTACTGGCGTGTAGATAGGGAGCCTGTTACGGCCAAAGGAATCGAGGGACGGCTGGATTTAATTGCCGGTTATCTGCAAAGGCTTAGCCGCCACAAAAGCTACTATACAAGAGATATTGTCATATATGAGGATGGGGTTTACAAAATGATTAATCCAATAAGTGATGAGCTGTCAAAAATTATATTAAGAAATCTGGCACCTGAAGAGAGACAGGCCTTCCTGGAATTTAACAGGGTACAGGAGGGGAATGGTTGATTGAAGGGTAAAAGAGTGATGTATAACAGAAGGACAAAGGATAAAAAACGAATTGCTTTGCAGCTATATGAATTTCTAAGCAGCTTTCCCTTAAGTAAAAATTACATTTACAAGCTGTCTTACCGTTATCGTCTGATATGTCCCTGCAGCAGTAAGGAAATAGCCAAAAAAACCATACTGGCCTGTCTGATATCATGGAGTCTGTGTTTATTTGCCTTTTTCATAGTTTTTATAACAAACCCCGGACTTAATACCCTGATTGTTGCCTTAACTGCCATAGTGATAACCAATTCCGAAATAGTCAGCAGAATGGCCAAGCATTATGAAATAGCATCGCTGCAGGATTTACAGAAGCTGATAGCAAATGTTGAACATTATTATTATGTGGAGTACCGGGTGGATGATGCACTTTACCGCTGTCTGGACAGCATAGGACAGGGTATGAAGCCGGTGGTGGAGCAAATCTACCAGTTACTTTTATCTGACGACAGGGAGGAGGCTTTAAGAAATTATTATGAAAATACCCCCAACAAATATCTGCGGGAATTTGTCAGTCAGTGCATTAGTGTGATGGAGACGGGTGATAAGCAGGTTAATGATAAATCCCTCTTTATCCGCAATCTTGAGAAGCTCTACAGGGAAATTGATATCGAGATAGACAAGCTGCAAAGGCTGGCAATGGAGTTTGCCGGTGTCATTATCTGCGTTGTTGCGCCTATTTTCTGTATAGATTTTGTAAAGCAGTTTGCAGTTGAGATTAAGGAAAATATGTATTCCTTCTATTATGGGAAGGAGGGTTTTATATTCGATATAGGCCTGATGACGGCCATAGCCTTTATATATCTGATAATGAGAAAAAGTGCCGAATATATGCCCTTTCGAATGTCGCATTACCGCTGGCTCTACAGGCTAGATAAAATACCCTTGATAAAAAAGGCCATGGACAACTTCTCTGACAAAAATGCATCAATGATGGAAAGACTGGCCCGTGAACTTAAAAATTGCGGAAGCAATATAAAGGCAAGGCATTTTGTGCTTAGGTGCTTTGTGATTGCCTTTGCATGCTTTTTTTGTGGTGCCGCCACCATATTCTATCTTCATGCCCTGGGCAGAAAGCAGCTCCTTACGGTTAATATTAGCCGGATAGAAAGCATTAAGGCGCTGGCAAAGGAGAGCCAGTATCAGAAAATCGGAGAATTGATTGAAGCAAGCCTGAGACAGCATCTTGCGGAGCCTGAAAGCTTTCCAGGCAGTAGAGATGCTCTTGTGGCCAAGCTCACAAAGGATGGGGAAATTAGCAATAAAGCCATTATAGCTGCTATGGCAGATGAAATATTTATAAGGTTTAATCGATATCAAAAGGAGTACTTCTCATTTCGGGATTTGCTCATCTGTTTTATCTTAAGTGTTCTTGCCTATTGCCTTCCAAGTCTCCTACTAAGGCTTAATAACTCTGTCTCCAGGGAGGCGATGGAGGATGAGGTAAACCATTTTAATGCTTTGATATGCATGCTGATGTACATAGACAGCATGACTGTAAAGAAGATACTGGAGGAGCTGGAGACCATAGCACAGGTTTTCAGGGAGTCATTGCGTAAATGCCTTAATAACTTCAGTGCGGGTGATCTGGAGGCTTTGCAGGAGCTAAAGGAGGATGAGCCCTATGAGCCCTTTGCGAGAATGGTGGATAACCTTATCAGATGTGATGATATGCCGATTTATCAGGCCTTTTGTGAGATTGATACCGAAAGGGAGGGTTATATGGCGAGAAGGAAGCTTGCCAATGAAAAATCCATCAGACGCAGGATTATGAGGGCATATATTCTTGCCGGAATCCCTTTCTTGCTCTTGTTTGCCTATGGGGTTATACCCCCATTGCTGGCATCAATGACTGAAATAAACAATATGCTGAAGGAGCTGCAGAATTCAGCATGGTAAAATTTATTAATAAGCAGGAGGATGAAGGGTTTATGAAAAGTAAGAATGCAGATTTTGTATATAAGGTTTTGTTTATTGTAGTAGGAGTTATTTTGTCCGGCTTACTTATAGCCTGGCTGGTTGGAACCTATAAGGACAAAAAGAAGGAGGCAGATGCAGGAACCCAGAAAATAAACAGTATAACTGCTTCCATGGCGGATTTTGATCTGACCGTGTATGATGGTGCATCAATAAAAGGGGAATCATTAAGAGAGCTGATTTCAGAGCTGGACAGGAAGGATGTACTGGTGGCCATAGGTGTGAAGACTTTGGCAAACGGATCATTTAAATACTACAATTATAAGTATAACAGTTCGTCAAATAATCTGGATGGGGAAGAAACAAACCTCCCTACATCGGATAAAAAATCAGCAGATTACATCAATCCCAACGGCAACTTTATAGGTGAAGTAAAAAGAAATGCAAATGATGAGATAGTATGTATAGAATTTACACAGCAAAGGTAGAGCAGTCCTGACAAGAGCTTAATTGATTCGGCAGAAATGACGCAGGTAATAACAGGTTTTATGCGGGAAGGTTGAATACTATGAAACAGAAGAATTCTGATATTGTGATTTACATATTTCTGTCAGTTGTGGCAGTAATTATTGTTGGCATGATAATTGCCTTTATCAGAAACTCGCTGGAGAGCACGATGGATACTGCTAACCATATAATAAGCAGGCAGGAGCAGACAATATCCGAGATAGAGGAATACGATATTATGAAATATGACAATGAAGAACTGCGCGGCAGCGAGGTAATAAACTTCATCAAAAAGTATCTGGGGGATTATTCAGCTGAAGAAGAAGCTCCTATCTATGTCAGGGTCAAGACAAAATCCGTAGAAGGCAGCCATGACAACACCTATACCAACTCCGAGCATATCTTGGATATCAAAAATTTCTCAAACCAACAGCATTATATAAAGCCAACCGCCTGGTTTACTGCCGAGGTTATAAGGACTGAAAACAAAGCAATACTGGGTGTGGCATTTATGCAGAAGTAACAGCAGAGAATGAAATAAGGCTATATTGATGGGCTAAAAGAAAATTGCAGAGATAAAAGTGCAGTATTAGCGAAAGTAACAGTGGAGGATTAAGATGCACAAAGCTGTAATTAATATCTATGAGATGGTAATAGGAGCACTTATATTTGCTTTGGGGCTTCTTTACCTAAGCTTCCAGAGCAATGCAGCTGCCCGCTTTGTCAGGCTGGCCAACGATGAAATCCTGGAGGAAGGAGATTTATATCGGCAGTACAGTGATGTTGATATAAATCTGGTAAGCTGCGAGGAGCTGTATGCAGTTATTATGGGAGAACGTGCTCTGCCAATTTCTATAGACGGAAGGATAATTGAGCCGGATGGGAATGATTATGAGCTGTATTTTTCATATATAAGGGCAGGTACATACAGAAAAAGCTACAGCTATGATGCAGACCATAATATTCTGCAGGTAATTTATGAATATGCAGGCTTATAGAGGGTGATTATTATGGATTATCCCGGAAGACTTATTGCAGGCTTCATTTCGCTAATCCTTCTGCTGCTTTTTCCTTTGCAGTATATAGCCCAATCAAATAATGAAGATATAGATGCTCTTGTGAGCAACAAAACAAAAGCATTGACTGACACTATCCGCAAAAAAGGATATATTGATCTGCGGATGTATGAGGAATATCTGGGTTTTCTAAATAAAACAGGAGAGCTGTATGATTTTGAGATAGAGGACATAAATCCGGTCGTTGGGGATGAGCTGGCAGAAGATATAAGCTCTGATTTGCCATTATATGCTGAGACAGGCAGAGGAATGCATATAAAGGCAGCCAATACTTTGCTTCTACATACTAATAATAAGGGACAGGTTAATGGCATGATTATAACCGGTATCTCATATGGTCATGTCCATACATCTGATTGCTATGCAGGGGCAGAAGAAGAGCCGGAGCTTGAAAGTCTGATTTTTGATCTGGATTCCATTCCTGCAAAAAGCCTATCCTCGATTAGTATTTCACCTTCAAGCCAGATAGTAGAGCTCTTAAGTGAGCCGGACTTTAGGGTGACGGCCTATTATAGCGATGGGAGCAGCGCAGAAATAAACCCCGACCTGTATCAGCTGACAAATTATGACCCGACAAAAACAGGCAGCCAGACGGTTGCTGTATCATACACGGAAGAAGGAATAACAAAAACAGCGTATGCAACCGTATTTGTTAATGGCTTAACGGGCATATCAGTCGCACCTACTGAATTAACCGTAGAAAGGTATACTGCTGCAGATTCATTTAGCTTAACGGTTACGGCAAGCTATTTATATGGAAGCAATAAAACATATGACAGCGGTTATAAGATTTACGGATATAATCCGTCATTGCTGGGAAAGCAGGATGTAATAGTAGCATTTACCGATAAGGGTATTACAAAAACAGCTGAACTAATAATTAATGTAGCCGCACTAAAAAGACTTTGTTCAAGATGTCATAATATCTATGAATTAAATACGGATGATTCCGATCCCGGATGTCCCTTCTGTAAAGGCTTTGTAACCGGAATAGAAGTATCACCTGAGTATGTGGAGGTCACACTGGGGGATGAGCTTCCTGTGACGGTGGAGGCAATCTACAGGGATGGAAGCAGAGCAGTGGTAAATGGATGGACAAGCAACTATGAGCCGGATAAAAGCGGAATCCAATCGGCAGTAATTGAATATGGTGGTTATGCAAAGCTTGTAACGGTAAATGTTAGGGAAAAAGAACTTACCTGCCCTGAATGCGGTACAATATATCCTCAGTCGGCAGGAGAGTGTCCCATATGCGCAGAAAGGATAATTGCTATTTCCGTTGAACCTGGCTTTGTAACTGTACATCAGTATGAAAACATTGAAATTGCTGTTACAGCCTATTATGCCGATGGCAGCAGCAGGTCGGTGGATGACTGGAGTATAGATTGTACAACATCAAGGCCAGGTAGTTACCGGGCGACAGTCAGTTATAAGAATCTTTTCACAATTATAGAGCTAAAGGTTATCGCTGTAACTGATGAGCAGTGCTCCATATGCGGATATATATATGATCAATTGGAGAATCCATATGGCTGCCCCATTTGCTTTGAGACACTGACAGGTATAGAAGCATATTTACTAAGCGGTGGCAGCAGGGTGGCCTTTGGAAGCATACCGGATATAGCGCTTGTACTGATTTTCAGGGATGGGCATAGAGAACTTAAAGCAGAAGGGTATATCATGGAAGGTTATGATCCATTCAAAGAGGGTATGCAGACAGTCACTGTCAGCTATGAAGGATTTGAGACGACACTTACTTTGGAGATGGTAAATAGCTTGTCGTCATTTACCTGTCCGGAAGGCCATCTATATTATCCTGATGAGGACGGAACAGATCCGGGCTGCCCATATTGCAGGCTTGGTGTCAGTAACGGCACAGTCAGCTATTATAATATCAGATATACTTCAGAGATACTTGATGAGCTGTATGAAAAAGGCATTTATCATTTCAAAAAGGGGAACTACATTACAATCCGTCTGATCAAGCGTGATAAATCCTTGCTGTACAGGCTGCAGAAAATGTTCTTTAAAACAGCCATGCTGGGTAGGATAAAGCGCTTTGTATTTGGCGGTGAGATATTATAGAAATGGATAAAGCATGGGCATTAATCATCGATACTTTGATAGGGATATTGATTATATTCCTGTCAGTGGCTGTTTACTTTTATATCAGAACAGAAACAGTGAAAAAGTCTTTAGCCAGAGAAGCGGTCAGAGATTTTTTATCAAGTGCTAAAAGAGAAGGTTGTATTAGCCAGGATTCCTACCTGGAATTAATTGACAGACTATCCTTGACTAATGAAATTTATCATATCGAACTCGAGCACGTCTATGATATAGCAGAACCCGAATATCGCTTCAGAACGCTTGAGGAGGTACTTGAAGCTCAGAATGCGGCCTATACAGGGAAAAATGAATATCATTACAGGGAGGTAATTACAACACCACCGGAGGTGGATGATCCGGTTTATCCAGGAGAGCTTAATACAGAAACAAATGAAAGTGTTCTGGAGTCAGCAGAAAACACTCCGGCAGATCCCGGTCATGTACATACTGATGATTGCTACCATGGTACAAAGCATATACATACAGGAAGCCCAAGCAGCGGAGGTGGCTGCTATCGAGGTCAAAGTAGTTATTATACATGTGGTGCCAGTTTTTCGAGTGGTACTAATGGTCATTATGAAGGTACATATACGTGTTCGAATTGTGGGAGCACTGCTAGTTTTTCCTACAATTATTTGTATTTGACATGTGGTAATGGGCATGGTACTACATACACCTATTCTTATGTGGCGAGTTGTTCAAATTGCAAAACAAGTTATAATCCGCCCAATGGCACTCCACCTTCTTTTTGTGGGTATACTTATTACAGTTATGCATTAAATTGCGGAAAAACAGAAGGTGCTTATTATGACAGTAATGGTAATCGGGTATTTCCCATTTGCAATCAAATGGTAATAAATATTACAGCCACTCATCCGGTGCAAACGGTAGCAACAGGAGACGCTTTAATTACAACAGTACGAGCAAAATATTTAGATGGCTCAACAAAAGTAGTATTGGGTACAAGTGGATTTTCAACTGCAAATCCATGTCAAAATCAAATCGCAACTATAAGCTATACATACACACTGGATGGTGAAACGCATAGCTTAACTTGCACAATTAATGTCACAGTGGTTCCCCGAAGCAAGACATGCAGCAGAGGCCATATTTATAATCTAAAGTCAGATGGCAGCGATCCCGGCTGTCCATATTGCAAGGCCTGGGTGGATAATATACGGGTAATATATCCGGAAGAACCAAAGCTGACAATTACTATAGGGACAAGCCTTCAGGATAATGGAGTTAAAATACTTGTTACCTATATGGATGGTCACACGGAAATTATCACAAGCGGTTATGATGATAATCTGGATTCGTCTTACCTGGGAACCAAGCCGGTAACTATAGGCTATAAAGGTGCAGTGACCTATCTGACGGTTACTACTGTATGCGCAAAAACAGTATGTGAAATTTGTGGTCGTGAATATAGTCTGTACCCGGACGGCAGTGATCCCGGCTGTCCCTACTGTATACTGAAGACACCGATTTTTACCGGAAATGTATTATGCTATGAAGAAAAAGTATACACTGATACCATTCTTGATAAGATGAGTTTCCAAAGCTGTTATAGAATGCAAACTGGTGATAGATTAGCGGTAGTTATAAAAAATAAAAGCTCCTCCATAGCCCATAAGCTGCTACAGAGAATATTCCCATCAATTTCGGGCAACCGCCTGTTCTATAAAGAATGTGAGATAATAGGTGTAAAGTAAAATGAAAGTATTTCATTATGCCTTATTATTCCTGATATTTTTTCTGGCAGTAATCATAAAAACCGATATTTCTATTGGAAAGCTGAAGGCAATAGAAAATGAGAGGACAGAGCTGACAAGAAAGCTTACTGCAGCAACATCTGATGCTGTTGAATACCTGGCCACCTCAGGGGTATACGGGGCTAACTCAATAAAAAGAGATGAGCTGATTGACAGATTTTTTACGTCATTATATGCCTCAATGGGCATAATCTCCGATGCAAATGCCCAGGCAGAGCTTGAAATGTATATACCTGTGATTCTTTTGTGTGATTATGACGGGTATTATCTTTATTATTATGACACGTTTACTGCAGAGGATGGCAGTACATACTCAAAGCGCACCTGGTCTGAGAAAATGCCATATTACTATAAGGATGATTATTTTATTTACAGATTCACATTATCTGACATGATCTATCTATATGACATAAATAATCTGCTGGTTTTGCCGGAGGAAGTGATAGAAGCTGATAGTCATGAGTTTCAAAAGGACGACAGGTATGAGCTTTTTAAGCTTCAACATGCTGAGCATTTTCTGTTTGATGATGAAAAATTTAAGCTTACTAAAAAAGAAGCTATTATAAATCAACTTGAGAAGGTATTGTCCCATTATACCAGCAGGCATAATGCAATTGCCCGGCAAAACGGCATAAGCTACAGTTTCTCTTTCCCTTCAGGCTTTGAAGATGAGTGGGCCGGCTATATGGATGACTTAAATATGCTGGTGGTATTCCAGGGTTATCCCTATGGGGCTGACAGAGACTATACATTCAATAAGATTGCATCTGCAGGAGGCAATATAATAAAGAAGCCGCTATACTTTGTAGAAAAGAAGGGCTGGTATTATCTTGCCCACATTAAGGGCTGTCCAGAACTGGAAGATAGTACAACTCTTTTGGAAGAGACATTTGACAGTATAGAGGCCTGTGCCAGGATAGGAGCTTACTCTGATGACTGCATAGAATATGGGGCCAGGCTACCGGTGCTGGTTACAGACTAGGGCTTTATACATCCCGGATACGTAAAGCATTTTTATACTTTTCGATTTAAATATGGAGTAAAAATGGCTATAGGACTTATTTTACATGCCTTGACGGGAATCCTCTTTTCATTTTTCTTGCATTTGCTATTTCATGAGCTTGGACATATGCTGGGAGGATTGCTTAGCGGATGGAACTTTCTTTACCTTCAGATATATAATATTGCTCTGGTAAGGGAAGAAAGATGGTTTTCATTAAAAAGGGTTGTTTCAAGAAGCTTTCAGTGTATAATGAGCCCGGCAAGTCTATATTCAAACCCGTATGTTTATAATCTGGGAGGCTGTTTTGCTAATCTTATCTTATCCATATTTGGACTTACAGGAGTATTTGTTGGAGAAAAGAGTATAGTTATATTTTTATATGCCTGGAGTCTATTTGCAATGGGAGTCGGCTTCCTTATGATGAATGGTATTCCAAGAGTTAAACGGATATGCAATGATATGGCCTGTCATCTTTATTTAAAAAGGGATTCAGTTACAAGATTGTGCCACAATCTGCAGCTGATATCCGCCAAATATCTCATTAAAGGGGCAACATACAGACAATTGGGTGAGGAGATGCTGAATTTGCCATCTGATGAGGCATACAATGATATTCTTGCCTATCAGGCTCTTCTTGAATACTATTATTTCCTTGACATGGATGATTATCGGGGGATGATAGGAGCCCTGGTAAAAGTAAAAGATATAGAAAAATTAAGTGACAGCATACAGAGCTGCTATTACACAGAGCTTGTATATATAAATCTGATGATGAAAATAAGGCAATATCAGCAATTGTCAATGATATCAAAGGCCGGCAGCTCTTTCGTTTTGCCAGAAGCTTTGGAAATCTATAATATGGAAATGTTTGATTTGTCTAAGAGTCGCCATACGATATTCGGCATAAAGGGTGATCTGCACTTTGAAAGATTAAAGGCAGCATATGATACTTATAGGGAGCTGCTTGCAGGCAGAAGGGTAAGGGCAAGGAGACGATTAATAAAAGCAATCGAGGATATAAGTAATATGACCTGCATATATCGGGGAGAAAAAGAATTTTGCATCAGGCAGCTTAAGGTATTGCTGAATCATTTTCAGCCTTAGAATAGATTTGGTGAAAGAGTGGATGTGAATATACGTGTGTAAATGTAAATAAAAGCGTTATACTTGAAAATCATTACAAATTATAGTACATTATAGATGTTATGCTGCCAATATAAGCCTTTAAAGGCAACGGTATCCTTGAATAATCAGCATTAAAAAATCATTAAACATTAAGGAAGGGTGGAACTGTAATGAAAAAATTATGCAGGAGCAAGAGATTTCTTCAAAGTATCTGCTGTATGGCTGTGCTTATGCTTATGTCTGTCATGTTGTCTGTATCCGTATTTGCAGCAAGCAACGTAATCATTAATGTAGATTACACATTAAGTGATAAGGCATCTGATAGATATGTGTTTTTTAATGTTAAAGAGAAAGGACCAATCACAGTTAACTTTAAAGTTACAGATTTGGGTGCGAAGCCCGGAACAGTGGCATTTGTTATTGCAGCTGTAGATGACAGCAGTGGGAAGTATGATTTAGGTACGGTAGTTTTGGCTGAAAAGGAAGTAACAAGCAAAAAAGCGATTGTGGAAAGACAGGAGATTGTAGAAGCAGGTCTATATGTTGCAGCGATGCTTTTGGTGGAGCCTGCTGACGGGAAGGTCAATGTGCAGCTAATAATTGAAGGTAACGGTACGGCAGTAGATTTAACCAGCGGGACAGAATTTGATAAACCTTTAGTTACCGAGCTTACATTAAATTACAGAGAAACCAAGAAGGATTTGGAGCAAAAGCTAGGTTATTATGATATTTATTTCAGTCCATATTACGATGAATTTGTAATGACAGCTACGATTGATAAAACCGGAGTATTAATTATTTATTTTATGGATGATGGTATTGAAAAGAATTTTCGCTATTTTGAGGCGGTATTGTATTCTGATGAAAAATGTACCCAGGAAGTCGGTAATATTATAATGTTTACCGGTGAAAGAGGTGCAACCAAAGAAATAAACATAAAAAAAACCGGAAAATACTATATAAAATTTAATGTATTGCGTGATTATGGCTCCGAGGAGCCCGTGTCATTTCCGGTCGCACTTATGCTTATACCGGGCGGAACCAGGACGGTAAAGGCTAATACAGAATATTTGGCTTACCAGAACTATAACACAGATCCGGTGTACTATAAAATATCCGTAAAAGAGCCAAGCCTATTGACTATTAATATAGATCCGGAGAAGGATGATATTGGCTCTGCAAAAATTGCCTTGTTGGATAGCAAAAAGAAGGCAATAACTGATGAAAGGTATATATCATTATATGGAGATCCCATACAGCATTATTTTGTCTTGAATAAGGGAACTTATTATCTTAAGGTTGATACAGGAGTAGGGGCGTATTTATTTAAATATAAATTGACAGCAGTTTCAGATAAGTCTGGAGCCTCCAAGAGCAAAGCAACCAATATTAAGGTTGGCGGCTCGGCAGTAAAGGGTTATTGCCTTGTATCTGACAAGACATCAAAGGCAGACTGGTATAAGTTCAGCTTAACATCAAGTAAAACTATAAAAATAGATATATCATCCCAGATGGATGGTGACATGAAGGTGGAAGTATATGATTCTAAAGGATATATGATTGGTTCAGCACTTTTATATGATGACAGTTCCAGCCGAACGATTAATTTAGAAAAACTGGCAAAAGGAACCTACTACATTAAAGTATTCAAATCAGAAAGCTATAGCTCCGGCTACTACTCAATTAAGGTTAAGTAAAAATGATTGGTATTTGTTATGTACCAAGGAATTAGCATATATCAGTCAATTTGTAATTAATCAGACGTAATGTTGAATTTGGGCAGAAGGTATCAATGACTGATACTTTCTGCCTTTTTAAACTAATTTTACAATAAGAGCTGTTAAGTAAATCTAAGGAATAAAAGTGGACAATAGCAAAAATGTAAATAAAAGACCTTAAATAAAGAGAATTTATTTATAAAGGAAGGTACCAAGCTGATGAAAAAATTTATAGCAATTATTCTATTATTAGTAATATCAATTCTTACATTATCGAATGCAAGAATACAAAGGGTTGAGGCGACAAGCAAGTACATAAAAGTATCCGAATATATTGAGCTTCTGGCAAAGGAGCTGAACTTAAAACCGGGCAAAGCTAATACTGCTAATGATTATATCGAGCTGCTTACCGAAAAAGGTATTATAAAGAAAGGTCAATTTAAAGATTATAATGCTAATCTCAAAAGGGGAGATATGCTGATACTCTTAAGCCGTGCTGACGACTACCTTTATGGCAGCGAGATAGATCCGGAGCTGGTGCAGCTGGTTATCGAAAAAAGAATATCTGATATCAAAAAGGTTGCTGCATCAAAAAGGGAGGATATAGCCAAGGGCTTTATAAAAGGCTTCCTAAAGGGCTTTTCAGAGGGAGATTATACTCAACACAGATATCTGAAGCT
>JAAZDK010000132.1 GCA_012512855.1 Clostridiales bacterium | reverse complement strand
TGCCTCATGAAGTTATTGTTGTCGCTGCCTCCGAAGGTATTAATCAGCCTGCTTTCATAACCCAGCTTCTGACAGGCGTCAATATACCTTTTTACCACCGGATGCTCGCAATCCGTACTGTAGGCAAGGCAACCGATACCGGTGTCAAAGCTTAGCTTTGCCATGTATTTTTCAGCCACTGTCGCAAAGGTATTTTTTATTTTCAGTAATTCGCTTTCTGCCTTTTCATGGGACAGGCTTCTTACCTCCCCCTTCACTGTACATTCGTCTGAAACGATATTTCTGGCCTTTCCTCCTTCAATCAGGCCGATATTTACCGTAGTGTTGTCATCAGGCCATCCCTGACGGATTTGAGCTATAGCCTCCGCCGCCACCTTGATTGCATTAATTCCCTGCTCAGGCGCAAAGCCAGCATGGGAGGCCCTGCCCTTTATACATGCATCAAAGGACAGCACACTGGGCGCAGCTATGGCAGCGGTACCAACCGGGCCGGACAGATCAAGAACATAAGCATGGCTGGATTTAATCATGCTGTAGTCAAAGACCTCACTCCCTCTGATGTATGCCTCCTCGGCTATAGTAAAGAGGACCTCTATACTTCTGTGTTTAAGCCTTTGCTCCTTTATTACCCTGACAGCCTCCAGTATCGCCACGATACCTGAAAGATCATCGGCTCCCAAAACGGTGCTGCCGTCGCTGGTTATGGTGCCGTCCTCATGCAGTATCGCTTTTTTGTTCTTACCCGGTGCTACTGTGTCCATATGGGCAGAAAAAAGTATCGGCTCGTATCCCGGCTCTCCCTGTAAATATCCGTATATGTTTCCGCAGTCTGTGTTATAATAGCAGCCGGCCTTATCCTCTATAACTTCAAAGCCCAAATCCAGCAGGATTTCTTTCAATGCATCCGCCATTTTCCGCTCCTGGAAGGATTCCGAATCAATCTCTACCAGGCTCATGAATTCCCTAATCAAACGCTCCCTGTTAACCATATGACACCTCAAACATTTATTAATTATTAATATTCTAAACTAAAAAAGCATTCCGAACAATACATGATTGCTTCAGAATGCATTTTGAACCTTTATCTTTCTGAACTTTATTCCTTTATGAACCCTAATTATTCTGAGACCTATAGCTTCTAAAATCTATATCCTCCTGAACTTTCTGTATCTGTTATCCAACAGCTCATCCAGCGGAGTATCCACAAGAAGCCTAAGGTCCGCCTCCAGCACCCTTCTTATGTTTTCTGCCATCTGGTTGTAATCATTATGGGCTCCTCCGGCAGGTTCTTCTATAATGCCGTCGATTATACCAAACTCCAGCAAATCCTGGGCTGTAAGCTTCATGTCGTTAGCCGCCTGTTCAGCCTTGGATGCGTCCTTATACAGGATGCTGGCAAAGCCTTCAGGGGAAAGAATGGAGTAGATGGCATTCTCCAGCATATAGACCCTGTCGGCCACCCCCAGGGCCAGGGCTCCTCCGCTTCCACCTTCCGAAATGACAATAGATATTATAGGAGTCTTAAGCTGCATCATTTCAGCCAGATTACTGGCAATAGCCTCTCCCTGTCCTCTTTCCTCCGCCCCGATACCGCAATAGGCTCCCGGAGTGTCAATAAAGCAAATAACAGGCCGCCCGAACTTTTCCGCCTGTTTCATCAGCCTTAGTGCTTTTCTGTAGCCTTCAGGATGGGGCATGGAGAAATTTCTCATGATATTTTCCTTGGTATTTCTGCCCTTCTGCTGGGCTATTACAGTAACGGGCATATCCCCGAAAAATGCCAGACCGGCCACTATGGCCTTATCATCACTATAATATCTGTCCCCATGCAGCTCAATAAAATCATCAAAAAGCCGCTCTATATAATCAAGCCCTGTAGGCCTTACAGGCATACGGGCCAACTTGACCTTTTCCCAAGCTGAAATACTCATTTATACCTCCTTCGTGGCCTTTCCGGTTCTGTTCTGTGAATGCATTTTCAGGAGGGTGGCAAGCACGTACTTCATCTGATCCCTTGGAACAATCCTGTCCAAAAATCCATGCTCCAGCAAAAATTCCGCCCGCTGGAAGCCCTCCGGCAGCTTCTGACCGATAGTTTGCTGTATTACCCTGGGACCGGCAAAGCCAATCAAAGCTCCCGGCTCCGCCAGCAATATATCACCCAGCATCGCAAAGCTGGCTGTAACGCCTCCGGTAGTCGGATCGGTAAGGACGGTAATATACAGGAGTCCGGCCTGGCTGTGCTTAGCCACAGCAGCGCTCACCTTGGCCATCTGCATCAGTGAAAAAATGCCCTCCTGCATCCTGGCTCCGCCTGATGCGGTAAACACAATAACAGGCATCCCCTCCTTAGTTGCGCGTTCAAACAGCCTTGTAAGCTTTTCACCAACCGTTGTGCCCATACTGCCCATAAAGAATGCCGGGTCCATAACC
This sequence comes from Clostridiales bacterium, assembly GCA_012512855.1. Lineage (GTDB taxonomy): Bacteria > Bacillota > Clostridia > Lachnospirales > Lachnospiraceae > Mobilitalea. Next base: position 10,900 of record JAAZDK010000132.1, on the reverse strand, counting down.
CCTATCATTACCGGATAGCCTTCTATCTTGCCCATTCCGGTTACTATACTGTCAGCAAGTCCTGTCTGTGCCTGAGTTTTGACCAGCTTATCCGCATATCCCGGAAACTGCAAGGGATCGCGGGTAGTCATCTGGGCATCAAATTCAATGAACTCACCCTCATCAATAATCATTGCTATCCGCTCATGGGCGGAAACCTTGAAATTGTACCCGCATTCATCGCATCTTTTAAAATTTTTAAGCAGCAGCTTGGTATAAATGATCCTCCCGCAGCTGGGACACTTTGTCATTATACCCTCAGGAACATTTGGCCTTTCTTCAGAGCGCTCTAGATCCATCGGTTTGGCATGATATATTTTAGAAACAGCATATTTCTTAGCCTTAAATGGATTTCTTTTCATAAGCCTACTTTCCTTCAATCAAGCCGGTATTATAATTGCCGGAGATGATCTCTTCCCTGTCCAGCAGCTCATAAAGGTATTCGGTATTTGTCTGGATTCCGTCTATAATAAGCTCCGACAAAGCCCGCCTCATCCTGTACAGTGCCTCCTGTCTGTCGGCTCCGTAGGCAATAACCTTAGCCAGCATGGAGTCGTAGCAGCTGGGCACAACATAGCCGGGATATAGGGCGCTGTCCACCCGAACCCCAAAGCCACCCGGGAAGAGGACATTTTCCACCAGACCCGGACAGGGCATAAAGCCTTTAGCCGGATCCTCCGCATTGATGCGGCACTCTATTGCATGCCCTCTGAATTCTATATTCTCCTGCCGGTAAGGCATAGCTTCTCCGGCAGCAATTTTTATCTGTGCCTTTATCAAATCTATACCTGTCACCATCTCAGTAACAGGGTGCTCAACCTGAATTCTGGTATTCATCTCCATGAAATAAAAGTTCTGCTCACTATCCACCAAAAATTCGATGGTTCCTGCATTAACATATCCGCTGGCCTGTGCCGCCTTTACCGCAGCATTCCCCATCCTTTCCCGAAGCTGTGGTGTCATAACAGGTGACGGAGACTCCTCCATGATTTTTTGATTTCTTCTCTGAACAGAGCAATCTCTCTCACCCAGATGCACTATGTTGCCGTAATTGTCGGCCAGTATTTGAAATTCGATATGCTTGGGATTAATTATCAGCTTTTCAATATATACCTTATCATCTGAAAATGCTGCCTTGGCCTCAGATTTGGCAGCCAGGAATGCCTTTTCCAGCTCCTCGGCATTGTGCACGGCTCTCATTCCCTTACCGCCGCCGCCCGCCGAGGCCTTAATCATAACCGGGTAACCTATTTTCTGCGCCAGCTCCTTTGCCTCCTTAACCGTCTCAACCTCGCCCTCCGAGCCGGGTATAACCGGTACACCGGCCTTCTTCATGGTCTCTCTGGCCTTTGACTTGTTTCCCAAAAGATCTATTGTATCTGCCTTTGGCCCAATAAAGGTAATATTACAGTCCTCGCACATTCTTGCAAATGCGCTGTTTTCAGCCAAAAAGCCAAAGCCCGGATGGATTGCGCCGGCTCCTGTCAGCACTGTGGCGCTGATTATATTCTGCATATTCAGATAGCTGTCCTTTGACTTTGCCGGGCCGATGCATACCGCTTCATCCGCCAGCATAACATGAAGGGCCTCCTTATCAGCTTCTGAATAAACCGCCACAGTTTCTATTCCCATTTCCCTGCAGGCACGAATTATCCTTACAGCAATCTCACCGCGGTTCGCTATCAGTATCTTCTTGAACATATAATGACCATGCCTTTCCTCAAATTCTGCAAACTCAGGACATACAGTCAATTCTTACCCTGTCGTAAAATCAAATCCATATATATTTGTATGAAAATATTTCCATTTAATAATATTTTATATTACAAATTTTAAATATTGTCAATGCTTTAACAAATATCATATGCCGTATCGCATGCCGCTTCAGCCATCCTTTATCAGTACTATACTGATATAGGCCTGTAACATTTTCCTAATTAGCTATTCGATGGCGAAGGTAAGTATAGCTTCAACCGCTACCTTGGAGTCAACGCTTGCCACAGCGGTACCCATTCCGATATTTCCTTTGCTTTTTGTAATATTAACCTCCAGGGTCAGAACATCGCCGGGTACCACCTGCCTTTTGAACCTGACCTTGTCTATGCCTCCAAATAAAATGATTTTGCCTTCATTTCCTGGAACGGTCAGCATGCAAACTGCGCCCATCTGTGCCAGGGCTTCCAGCTGCAGAACACCCGGCATAACCGCTTTCCCGGGAAAGTGCCCCTGAAAGAAGGGTTCGTTCATAGTAACACATTTGATACCCTTGGCATGAATGCCGGGCTCCAGCTCATCCACCCTGTCTATCAGCAAAAATGGCGGTCTGTGGGGTAAGATTTTTTGTATTTCATCTATATTTAACATATGCTACCTGCCTTTCCTACGGCCTGTATCCGGCCCGCAAATTGCCTGATAAAGCTGAAAAAGCTTTGCGTCATCCTTTGCAAATTCCGGCTATTTTACAAGGAAGAGGGGTTGGCCGTATTCCACCATCTCTTCATTGTTTACTAAGATCTTTACAATCTCGCCGTCAAATTCGCTTTCTATTTCATTCATCAGTTTCATTGCTTCAATTATGCACACTATCTGCCCCTTCTTTACCTTATCTCCCACCTTTACATAGGGTGGCTTATCAGGAGCAGGTGCAGCATAAAAGGTTCCCACCATAGGGGATACAATCTCCTTGTAACAAGCCTCATCTTCCTTTTTGTCTTCTTTTCCGTCCTGGACCTGCTTATCGGTCTGTACCAGGGATGCCTGAGGCTGGGCTATTATCTCCTGACTGATAGTAGGTATATATGCCGGAGCCGGGTATGCAGGCTGATTTGCATTGCCAATATTGCCTGCACTTCCCTTCTCCAGGCAGATTCTGAAGCCTTCCTCTTCTATTTCGAGTCTGGTAAGGCTTGTTTTGCTCATTTCCTTCATCAGATTGAGAATTTCCTTGTAATTCACGGTTATACCTCCATGCTCCTGAATAATAAGCTGGCGTTATGGCCGCCAAAGCCCAGTGAATTGGACAATACATATGTCAGCCTCTGCCGCCTTCCTGCATTAGGCACATAATCCAGATCACATTCCTCATCCGGCACCCTGTAACCGATAGTGGCAGGTATAAAGCTCTTTTCAATGGCCTTAACACATGCTATTGCCTCCACTGCTCCTGCAGCTCCCAGCAAATGTCCTATCATGGATTTGGTTGAGCTGACAGGTATTTTATATGCATACTCTCTCATTGCCTTCTTTATAGCAAGAGTCTCTGCAACGTCATTTGCCGGAGTACTAGTTCCGTGGGCATTGATATATGACAGCTCATTCGGACTGATACCGGCCTCCTCCATTGCCATTAGCATTGCCCTTGCGCCTCCATCCCCATCCGGTGTGGGTGCCGTAATATGATAGGCATCCGATGTGCTTCCGTAGCCTACTATCTCTGCATATATTCTGGCATTACGGGCCTTTGCATGCTCATATTCCTCAAGGACGAGTATTCCGGCTCCTTCACCGATGACAAAGCCATCCCTTTCCTTGTCAAAGGGGATTGATGCCCTCTGCGGATCCTGGCTGGTAGACAAAGCTGTCAGGGCCTGGAAGCCTGCCACCGACAGGGGGGTAATGGCTCCTTCAGTTCCTCCTGCCAGTATGATGTCCTGATAGCCATGCTTTATACTTCTGAAGGCCTCACCTATACAATGGCTTCCGGTAGCGCAGGCTGTCACCACATTGGTGCAGCTACCCCTGATGCCAAACTGGATGGCTACATTGCCTGCCGCCATATTGGTTATAGTCAAGGGTATAAACAAGGGATTTACCCTTTTCGGTCCCTTGTCCCTGAGATTGATGGTTTCCTTTTCAATGCCCTCTATGGAGCCAATGCCGGAGCCAACTATTACGCCTACCCTTTCCATATTTTCGGCGGCAAAATCCAGCCCGGAATCAGCCACAGCCTCTATGGCAGCCGCTACTGCAAACTGTGAAAAGCGATCCATCCTTCTTGCCTTTTTTGCATCCATATAATCCAGCGGATTAAAATCCTTGACAGCTGCTGCCAGCTTTACATTATATGCATCAGTATTAAAGCTTGTTATAAAATCTATGCCGCATTTGCCGGCCATTACATTATCGAAAAACTCCTGTACGCTATTGCCTATAGGGGTAATTGCCCCCAATCCGGTAACAACCACTCTGCGAACCATAATTTTTCCCCATTTCTGCGAAAGTTTATACTATCTAAATAGCCATGCCACCGTCCACTATAAGAACCTGGCCTGTTATATAATCAGCCTCATCCGATGCCAGGAAGCGGACCACGCTTGCCACCTCATCCGCCCTGCCATAACGTTTTAAGGGGATATGGGCCAGTATAGTCTCCTTAACCTTATCGGACAGGGCAGCTGTCATATCGGATTCTATAAAGCCGGGTGCCACCGCATTTACGGTAATGCCCCTGCTTGCCAGCTCCTTTGCGGCTGCCTTGGTCATGCCTATTACTCCTGCCTTTGAAGCAGCATAGTTAACCTGGCCGATATTTCCCGTCACACCAACTACTGAGGATATGTTTATAATTTTGCCTTCCTTTTGCTTAAGCATAACAGCTGAAGCAAATTTCATGCAAAGGAAGGCTCCCTTCAGATTAGTGTCGATAACGCTGTCAAAGTCCTCCTCCGACATGCGAAGCATAAGATTATCCCTGGTTATACCTGCATTATTCACAAGGACATCTATTCTGCCAAACTCCTTTATTGCTTCATCTATCAGCTTCTTTGCTTCGTCCTCCCTGCTTATATCGGCAGCTACAGCAAGAGCCCTTCCGCCAAAGCCTTCTATCTCTGCCAGCAGCTCTTCCACCTTGCCTTTGCTGCTGCGGTAATTAATCACGACACTGTATCCGTCCTTAGCCAGCCTAACGGCTATGGCCCTTCCTATTCCCCGTCCTGCTCCGGTTATTACAGCTACTTTCCCGTTCAACATAGCAAATTCCTTTCTATCTTCTATCCTTAAGCCTGTATACGGCATTTTCCAAGGAAGCCATATCCTCAACATTATAAACGCCCAGGCTTCTGTCTATTCTTTTTACAAAGCCGCTTAATGTCCTGCCGGGACCAAGCTCAACAAAATCAGTTACTCCGTCAGCTATCATCCTGCGGATGGATTGCTCAAACAGGACGCTGCTTTTAACCTGTCTGACCAGCAAATCCTTAAGCTCGGATCTGCTGCCAATATAATCTGCAGTGACATTTGATATGACAGGTATTTTTAAATCCTTAAGCTCCACTGCTTCCAGCTCGGTTCTGAGCTTATCGGCAGCCGAACTTAGCATCGAGGTATGAAAGGGAGCGCTGACAGGCAAATCTATGGTTTTTGCCGCCCCTTTTTCCTTTGCCAGCCTCGCAGCCTCATCTACTGCCTTTAGTTCACCGCCGATGACGATCTGCCCCGGACAGTTGAAGTTGGCGCACTCTACGATACCGTAGGCAGCGGCCTCATTGCAGGCCTCCCTTATTTTATCCTCCGACAGGCCAAGCACGGCACACATCTTGCCCAACCCTTCGGGCACGGCCTCCTGCATAAATCTTCCTCTTTTTCTTACCAGAGGTATTACCTGTCTTAATTCAAAAACCCCGCTGGCAGTAAGAGCCGAGTACTCACCCAGGCTTAATCCGGCAGCAAGATCCGGCACTATACCGAATTCAGATATTGCCTTATAGGCCGCAAGTGATACCGCAACGACCGCCGGCTGGGTATTTTCAGTCAGATCCAGCTCCTGCTTTTGTCCTTCAAATATAAGCTCCGTCAGCTTAAAGCCTATGCTCTCATCCGCTTCCTCAAAAATGCGCCTGCAGACGGTAAAATTGTCATAAAGCTCCTTGCCCATGCCGACATATTGCGCTCCCTGGCCGGCAAAAAGGAATGCTATTTTTCCCATGCCTGCCTCCAGTCCCTGCATAAAAGCTTTTCTGCTTCTGCAAAGATCTCGGTGATAATTTCCTTGCAGCTCTGCTCCTTATTAACCATTGCTGCAGACTGCCCGGCCATTACGCTTCCGAAATCAATGTCTCCGTCATCAACCGCTCTGGCAAGGGCACCAACACCCAGCTTGTCATATTCCTCAAGGGGAGCGCCACTCTTTTCAAGCTCTATGAACTGCCTTGCCAGCTTATTCTTCAAAACTCTCACCGGATGGCCGGTAGGCCTTCCCGTTACGATAGTATCTATATCCTTTGCTGCCAGCACCTTTTTCTTGTAGTTCGGGTGCACCCTGCACTCATGGGCTGTAAGGAAACGGGTTCCCAGCTGTACCCCGTCAGCCCCCAGCATTAAGGCGGCAGCTACTCCTCTGCCGTCGGCTATACCACCGGCTGCTATAACAGGTACATCCACCGCATCAACAATCTGTGGCACCAAAACCATAGTGGTAAGCTCACCAATATGACCTCCGGCCTCCATACCCTCTGCTATAACTGCATCCGCTCCGCTGCGAACCATCCTGATAGCTATTGCCACAGACGGAACCACCGGTATTACCTTGATGCCATGCTCCTTCCACATGGGGATATATTTGCCGGGAGCGCCGGCCCCTGTAGTTACCACCTTAACCCCTTCTTCGCATACCATCCTTGCGATTTCATCCGCATATGGGCTAAGAAGCATTATGTTTACGCCAAATGGCTTATCTGTCAAGGCCTTGGCCTTGCGCACCTCCTGGCGGATATAGTCTGCGGGAGCGGTGCCACCTGCTATTATGCCAAGTCCTCCTGCCTCGGATACGGCTGCTGCCAGCGCTGCATCGCTTATCCGGGCCATTGCCCCCTGAAAAATCGGATATTCTATATTCAACAGCTCACAAATACGTGATTTCATAAAAGTCCCTATGCCCTTTCTACATCAAATAAAAAGTCCCTTTGCTTTTCTACTTCAAATATCAGAAAATTGATTTATTCATCTCCGATTTTCCTGGAGAGATAGTTTTTAATATCTCCGATAGTAGCTATGTTCTCGGTATCCTCGGTTGGAATTTCGATATCAAATTCCTCCTCAAGGGACATGATAATCTGGAACAAATCAAGTGAATCGGCATTTAAATCATCCTTAAGTGAGGTGTCCTCCTTAAGCTCGGCTACATCAACTCCTAATTGCTCAGCTACTATTTCCATAACTTTGTTAAAATCCATTATAAAGTCCTCCTTCTTTTTGCAGGTGAATTCCTGCTGTTAATTGATTTGGTTTAATATTTACCTGCTTTTGATTTAAGATTTTACCTGGTATTGATTTTTCTTATAAGATTTTACTTGTTATTTTTTGATTAGTAATTTCTATTTAAATACCTGTCGGACTGTCTTGCGCCCAACCGGTATTATTATCTTGGCTCCATTCCAGCAGAACTGCCCCGCTGGTCATGCCTCCGCCAAAGCCAATCAGTATTATTCTATCCCCGGGCCTTAATCTGCCTTTCCGGTTCATCTCATCCAGCGCTATTCCTATAGTGGCAGCAGATGTGTTTGCGTATTTGTCAATATTTACGTAGAACTTTTCAATAGGCATCAGGAGAGCCTTTGCCGCCTGCTCGATAATCCTGTAATTTGCCTGATGGGCTATTACATGAGTAATTTCCTCCTGTGCCAGATCCGCCTCCTTCATGATATCGCTTATCAGCTCCACCATGGTACGCACCGCAAATTTGAACACCTCCTGACCCTTCATGGATATGTAGGAATGATGGCTTTTGCTGTCGGTCTTTGCATAGGGATTTGACAAGCCGAGCGCAGGCAAAAGCAGGCAATCACTTTTGCTGCCGTCACTGGCTAATCTGATGACGCCAACTCCCCTGGCGGTGTCTGATGCGCTGATTATAACAGCTCCAGCGCCATCCCCAAACAGTACACAGGTTGAGCGATCCGACCAGTCAACGCTCTTGGACAGGGTCTCTGCACCCACCACAAGTATATTGCGATAGAGGCCGCTTTGTACAAAGGATGTGGCAACTGCCAGGGCATATACAAAGCCTGTGCATGCGGCAGCCAGATCAAAAGCTGCCGCCTTGCTTGCTCCAAGACGGTGCTGCACTATACAGGCAACAGATGGCATAAAATAGTCCGGTGTTATGGTGGCGCATATTATCAAATCCAGCTCGCTAGCCGGAATACGCGCCTGCTCCAGCGCCCTTTTTGAAGCCTCATATGCCAGATCCGATGTGTCCTCCCCTGTTGAGATGTGTCTTTGCTTTATACCTGTTCTTGAATATATCCATTCATCACTGGTATCCACCAGGGCTGCCAAATCATCATTGGTCACCGTATTATCCGGCACATAGCTTCCTGTCCCGATAATAACTGCATGATTCATTATAATAGTCCCCCTATATGCTTACTTCTGGTTGAGATATATATCCTTCAGATGTTTGTTCAGTTTGTCCAGAGCCGTCAGTAATACCTCCTCCTCCTCAGGGGTAAAATCCGTCATGATAGCCTTCACCATATCCATATGAAACTTTTCATGTATTCTGTAGGCCAGCTTTCCCCGCCTGGTCAGACTGACATTGACTATTCTCCTGTCGCTTGCGCTGCGGGATCTTTCCATATATCCCTTCCTGATAAGCTTATCTACTGCTATTGTCAGTGTTCCCATTGTTATATCAAGGGCGGAAGCTATCTCTGACATTGTTTTAGATCCATATAGTCCTACAGCCTCTATTGTATGGATCTCTGTAATTGATAAATCACTGAAGGCGCCCTTTTTTATGGCATCCTCTTCAATATGGATTACGTCCTCGTATATTTCAACCAGCAAATCATTTATTTTCTTAAGCTTTTCATTCATTTGGATTTCTCCTGTGCAAAATTGTTTTGAAACACAAATATTTTGATAATCAAAATATATCTTAAAAACTACTAATTGTCAAGAAAATTTTAAAAAGCGGATCTTTGGCTGCATGCATCATACGGTAAGATGCCTGCTTTTATGCCATAGTCCGCTTTTCTAATTCGCTATAACATTGTATTCAGCTACATTTTTTATATCTCAAAAAGCATATCCCCATATGTGGGTACAGGCCACAGCTCCTTAGCCACCAGCAGTTCCAGAGCATCAATCGGTTCCCTCAGTTCCTGCATGGCCGGGACTATGTAATCCTTAAAGAAATTGGCCTTTTCTGCAGCACTGCTGTACAAAACCACCTTTTCATCCAGCTCCTTCAGCTTTTTAAGGGCTGCCTGAGCTTTTATCAGCAGGCCGGTTACCTCACTCAGCAACTCATGCTGGACGCTGACATCCAAATTCGGCGCCGCTGCCTTAACAGAGTTAATGCAATCTGCCAGCTGCTTTGTATAGGCTATAACCGCCGGAATGAATTTGGTCTGTGCCATGCTTATCATGGTTTTTGCCTCAACACTTATAGCCTTAATGTATGATTCATACATTATTTCCATGCGGGAATGCAATTCCGCCTCGGAAAATACCTTATGCCTTTCAAAAAGCTTTATTGCCTTTTCAGTCACCAGGGCAGGTATGGCATCCACCATGGTTTTAATATTGGGCAGGCCTCTTCTTTCGGCCTCCTTTACCCATTCCTCAGAATAACCGTTGCCGTTAAATATAATCCTCTGATGCTGGGTCAGGGTCTTTTTAATCATGTCATGAACCGCCAGGGTAAAGTCTTCCGCTTGTTCCAGCTCATCCGCCATTTCACGAAGGACGTCGGCTACAATTGTATTTAATACGGTATTTGCGGTTCCTATTGAGGCGCTTGATGCAACCATGCGGAATTCAAACTTATTACCTGTAAAGGCAAAGGGGGATGTCCTGTTCCTGTCGGTTGCATCCTTTGCAAGCTTCGGAAGGGTCTGCACACCTACATTCAGCCTTCCTCCATCCTTGCAGTTTTTTGCTTCTCCTGTTTCAATAAGCTGGGTTATAACATCCTGCAGCTGTTCTCCTATGAAAACCGATATGATTGCCGGCGGGGCTTCATTGGCTCCAAGCCTCAGGTCGTTACCCGGATTGGCGGCCGATACTCTGAGCAAATCGGCATGCAGATCAACGGCCTTAAGAACCGCAGATAAAAACAGCAAAAACTGAATATTTTCATGAGGCGTCTTGCCGGGATCCAGCAGATTTTTCCCTGTATTGGTCATCAGCGACCAGTTGTTGTGTTTGCCTGAACCGTTCACACCTGCAAAGGGCTTTTCATGCAGCAGGCAGGCAAAGCCGTGACGGTTGGCCACCTTCTTCATCGTCTCCATAATCAGCTGGTTATGATCCTGAGCTATATTGGCAGTGGCATAAATCGGAGCCAGCTCGTGCTGAGCGGGTGCAGCCTCGTTGTGCTGTGTTTTTGCGGCAACTCCAAGCTTCCAGAGCTCAACATTCAACTCCTTCATAAATGAAGCTATTCTCTCCTTGATGCTGCCCAGATAATGGTCATCCATCTCCTGTCCCTTGGGCGGCATCGCGCCAAAAAGGGTTCTTCCTGTAAAAATCAAATCATCTCTTTTTAAGTATTTATCCTTATCTATCAAAAAGTATTCCTGTTCAGGTCCTACCAGGGTAATGACCCTTGTTACATCCTTGTGTCCAAATAATCTGGCTATTCTTACAGCCTGCTTGCTGACGGCCTCCATACTCCTCAGCAAAGGTGTCTTCATATCCAGAGCTTCCCCGGTGTATGAGCAGAAGGCTGTCGGTATACACAGGGTTACTCCTGCAGCATCCTCTCTTAAAAATGCAGGAGAAGTGCAGTCCCATGTGGTATAGCCTCTGGCCTCAAAGGTCGCCCGCAAACCTCCGGAGGGAAATGATGATGCATCCGGCTCTCCCTTGATAAGCTCCTTTCCGGAAAACTCCATGATAGCCTTTCCGCTTGGGG
>JAAZDK010000131.1 GCA_012512855.1 Clostridiales bacterium | reverse complement strand
TGTCAACACCGCGGGCTCTGTAATCATTATCCGCTATTGCCTGTCTTAGGAATTCATATCCCAGGTCGGGAGAATAGCCCTTAAAGCTTTCCTTCTTGCCCATCTCATCAACTGCGTTATGGAGGGCAGTTATTACCGCAGGAGCCAGCGGCAGGGTTACATCACCGATTCCCAGTGAGATAACCTTTTTATCAGGATTATTGCTTTTGAATTCGTTCACCTTTTTTCCTATGGTGGAAAAGAGATAGCTTCCGGGAAGCTTCAAATAATTATCGTTTATTTTAAACATTAAGCCATTTCCCTTCTGTTTTAAGTTTCTTTATGGAAAAGTAAGCTGAAAATTCAACAGAATACGTAATATTCTGCAGGCGAATAAACAAGCACTTCCTTACAGAATAATTACAGGATAGTTACAGGTCTATTTCACCTTCAAATACCGTAACGGCAGGCCCTGTCATATATACCTTATTGCTGGCCTTATCATAGCGAATTTGAAGATCTCCCCCAAGGAGGGATACCTTCACCTCATTATCAGTCAGTCCGTTGAGTATGCAGGCCACCACACTGGCACAGGCCCCTGTTCCGCAGGCCAATGTTTCACCGGAGCCCCGCTCCCAAACCCGCATTTTTATATGCTTGCGGTCCAAAACATGTATAAATTCGGTATTTACCCGTTCCGGAAACATAGGATGGGTCTCAAAGCATGGCCCGATTGTCTCCAGCTTCAGCCCGTCAACATCATCCACAAATACGACTGCATGCGGATTGCCCATGGAAACGCAGGTTATATTGTATACTCGCCCTCCTATCTCAACAGGCTCGTTTATCAAATGCTCCTTGTCGGATATTACAGGTATCAAATCCGCCTTAAGTACAGGTTCTCCCATGTCCACAGTCACAGATTGTACCCTGCCGTCCTCTACTATTAATTCCAAATCCTTAATTCCGCTCAGGGTTTCTATTTTCAGTCTTGTCTTATCTGTCAGTCCCTTGTCATAAACATATTTGGCAACACAGCGTATGCCATTACCGCACATTTTACCTGAAGACCCGTCATTGTTATACATATCCATCATAAAATCGGCCTTATCGGAGGGTCTGATCAGAATCAGTCCGTCGGAGCCGATTCCAAAATGCCTGTCACTTAGCCTGATGGCTGTCTCCCTGACATTGTCAATAATGCCCCTTGTACAGTCAACATAAATATAATCGTTGCCACAGCCCTGCATTTTTGTAAATTTCATACCATAATCCTTCCTTTCCCTGTAGAACTAATTTTGCCAAGTATTGCGGCTCGGCCGAGGCTTGCAAAAGGTGCCACCAGGCCGTCTGATTAATAATTATACATTCTTAAGACCATTTCCGCAATCTCAACAAGATTGGTTCCACTGTTCATACTGGTCTTCTGCAGGTAGCGGTGAGCCTCCTCTTCTGTCATGTTGTTTCTGTCCATTAAAACCATCTTTGCCTTATGTATCAATGCCTTTTCATCCTCTGTTCTTTCTTTTGGCCTGCTCTTTTCCTTTTTCTTTCTGCATTGATACTGATATGACATCATGTTCAGCGTATTAAGCAAATCATAGGTTTTTACCGGCATTGGCAAACAGACTATATTATTGTCACGGCAATACTCCAGTCTTTGTGGCGATGCAATCAGCAGCATTTCAAATCCTCTGGGCAGATAGTTGTTTAATTCGCTGTAATGCATATCGGGTAATTTAAATCCACAGATAACAACACCCTCATCCAGATGGTTTGCAAGTGATATTACCTGCGCCCCCGTAGTACATGCATCACTTACCGTAAAACCGTTCCTGACTAATACATTTCTTATATTGTTTGCATCTTCTATTCTGGGGAAACCTATTATTATGTTAAACAAATTCTGCCCACCTCTTTTCTCCCGCATAATTATTGCATCGATTAACCGCCAATAAGAAATCAGTAACGAAACAGATACTGATCAATCTCCCATTGGCTTACCCTTGCGCGGTAATCTTCCCATTCCTGCTTTTTCGCATTAATGTATTTAGTGCTTATATGCTTGCCAAGTACATTTTTTATGAAATCGCTGTTTTCCAGCTCCTGGATTGATTCAAAAAGATTTTCAGGAAGCCTTTTTATACCGAGCCTTGCTCTTTCCTCATCCGAAAGCTCAAATACATTTTTGTTAACACTGTCCGGAGGCACCAGCTGATTTTTTATACCATCAAGGCCTGCTGCCAGACAAACTGCAAGTGCAAGGTAGGGGTTGGCGCTGGGGTCTGGGGATCTGAGTTCTATTCTTGTGGAAGAACCGCGCTCAGACGGTATCCTGATTAAGGGACTTCTATTGGCGGAAGACCATGCCACATAAACAGGCGCTTCGTAGTTGGGCACCAGTCTCTTGTATGAATTAACCAGCGGGTTGAAAATGGCTGTCATGCTGCTAATATGCTTAATAATACCTGCTATGAAATGATAGGCCTCCTTGCTTAAGCCATCCTTGCCGTTGGGATCTTCAAATATGTTCCTGCCGTCCTTTTTGAGTGAAATATTTACATGCATACCGGAACCGTTTACTCCGAATTTAGGCTTGGGCATAAAGGTCGCATGCATTCCGTGGCGTCTGGCTATTGTCCTTGCTACCAGCTTGAAGGTCATGATATTGTCTGCAGTATTAAGGGCTTTATTAAATTTAATGTCTATTTCATGCTGACCGGGTGCAACCTCATGATGGGATGCATCAACCGTAATTCCCATTTCCTCCAGAGTCAGTACCATGTCACGTCTGGCATTTTCACCAAAATCCAGAGGGCCCAGATCAAAATAGCCTGCCTTTTCCTGTGTGATGGTGGTAGGGTTGCCACTCTCATCCAGGTTGAAAAGGAAAAATTCAAGCTCAGGACCTACATCAAAGCTATAACCTAAATCCTCCGCTTCCTTTATAACCTTCTTGAGAACATATCTGGGATCCCCCTCGAAAGGCTTGCGGTCTGTTGTATAGACATCACATATAAGTCTGGCCACCTTGCCCTGCTGAGGTCTCCAGGGGAAGGTTACGTAAGTATCAGGATCCGGATACAGATACATATCGGATTCCTCAATTCTTACAAAGCCCTCAATGGAAGCCCCGTCAAACATACACTCGTTATTCAGAGCCTTCTCAAGCTGGCTGGTGGTTATGGCGACATTTTTTAAGTTTCCGAACAAATCTGTAAACTGCAGACGAATAAACTCCACATCATCCTCTTTAACCATCCGGATAATATCCTGCTTCGTATATTTACCCATAATTTCACTCCTTTTTTATACTTAAGTTATTATTATGTATTTTATTAAGTTTTATGATATACATAAGCCTTATGCAGATCAAGAATTATAGCAGGTAATAAAAAAAGGCAAAGAATCCCCTAAATGGAACTCCTTTGCCCATTTTAGAAGATAATATCAGCACATTAATTAGTTGTCAAGTTAAAACTGTCCTTCATATATAAGCCCTATTTAAGCTTTTGAACAATATCGGGCAATAAGGCTGTATATTATGATATTTTTCGTCGAAACAACTGTATTTTCATTCTTTTCATCGTGTTTTTATTGTTTTTTGCTGATATCTGATATATACTATACTCAGAGATATGCGGGGGGTGTAATTTGTTTGCTAATTGATGAGATTGTTGTTGGCGGAAATGTCGAAATTGAAGTTATTATGGCGAATAAAGCTATAAATTTCAAAAGCCAGGTGGCCTTCATTTTAAATAAAAACTCCATCTTGATTAACAGCATTAAATTCAATGATCAAACAATTGGTTTTTCCGACAGATACCAGCTGAACTTCCTGTATAAGGTTGATGGTAAGCTGTATAGATGGGAGAATTGCTCCATTAAATTAGTAAGGTACGATGGCAGCATTTACCACAAGGTAGATATCACCGGCGAGGGAAAGCCTTATAACAGAAGAGATTTCTTCCGTCTGTATCTTGGAGAGGAAATGCCTATTTACATTAACACAGCCGGTGGTGAAACGGCATTGTCTGTATTGGTAAAGGATATCAGTGAATCCGGTGTTGGCTTCATCAGCAAGGAGGAGCTGGATATTGAACGAACAATACGCCTGAAGATCAAATTCGCAAATCAAATAATTAATCTGCCCGGCGTAATTGTCCGCAAGGAATACCTGGAAAATCTAAAGTCATACCTTTACGGCTGTAAATTTACCGAGAAAAGCAATCTTCTTGGAAAATACATAGCCAAGCGCCAGAATGATATGCTTAAAAAGAAAGCATCATCACCTGCTGCTTCAAGATTAAAAACAAGCAAAGCCAATCAGCACAAGACTACAAAAATTCGCCTGAAGAATAATGACAATAATTTGCGATAATTTCCCTGATTGGTACATACCACCTAACTAAGGGCTTTTGCAAACCGGCCGGCTAGGCTATTTTGCAAAAGCTTATTTTTATGCCAAAAAGCAAGGGGCGTCGTACAGCCTATTAAGCCGGATACGACGCTCCTTAGCTTTATGTATCAGCTTTTGTACCTGTGAACAAGATTTTTTCTCAGTAAAGTCCTGATTTTTTCAAATAAATCCTGATACATTTATATATAATTTGACTTGTAAATTTTCATCACTTATTTCATCGCTTAAATGACATTAGATTGAAAATCTGATGACATTCCAGGAATGCTTGTTCAGGCGGGCAATCGCCTTATCAGCCGATAGCTTGGTAATTCCATTACTGTGGGGAACTACTGTATCCGGATTATCTGCTGTGTTAACAGCCTTCATGTCATCATGCTCAAGAACGATATGCTCAATCAGTGAAGCGTTTGCAAAATCTCTTAAGTCAATCTCAAACTCGATATCATCCTCAAGGGAGCGGTTAACTGCAAATACAGTAAGCTCCTTCTTGTCCTCATTCATAATGCCAATGGTTTCAACATAAGGTACATCCTTAACCTTGCCGGTGCTGTATTTTTCACAGCTTACAACAGGAATTAAGGCTGTTCCCCTTCCGTAGTTGGAAGCATGCATAAAAGGATAGAATATGGTCTGAGCCCATGCACGGCCGCCATTCTCTGTCATAATAGGCGCTATGACATTAACCAGCTGGGCCAGGCACGCTATCTTGACACGGTCACAGTTTTTCAGCAGGGTAATCAGCAGACAGCCCACAACCAGTGCATCCTCAAAATTATATATATCCTCAAGCTGCGGAGGAGCAATCTGCCATGGCGCAATCTTTTTGTCCGCTTCATTGCTGTGGAACCATACATTCCATTCGTCAAAGGACAGATTAATGGTCTTGTCGGAATGCTTAACGGCCTTCACATAATCACAGATAGCCACAACCGATTTGATAAACTTGTCCATGTCCAGGGAGCAGGCCAGATATGATCTGGTATCGTTAT
>JAAZDK010000130.1 GCA_012512855.1 Clostridiales bacterium | reverse complement strand
GCAAAGCCTGAAGCCGGCGGACAGCTGGAGATATCCTTCGATCTGGAAAATAAGGGCAAGGAAGATGCAACAGGCCTTATGGTTTCTCTTGAAGGATATTCTGATGAAACATTTATTCCTGTAGATTCTGATCCATACCAGTATTTTGAGGTGCTTAAGGCCGGGGAAAAGATGCGGGTTACTATCCCCCTGTTTATTTCCAAGGAGATACCTGAAGGCCTTAATAAAATCACTGTTAAGGTTGCTTATGACAGCAATATAAATGGTGTAACCTATCCTATTCCTGTAAAAGACATACAGAACGATGCGGTTGGCACCAGCAAGCCGGTACTACTGATTACAAATTATAAGACTGATAAGGATGAGCTGGTGGCAGGCTCCATATTTAACCTGACCTTTGATGTTTTCAATACAAATGCTGCAACAGCTGCCAGAAATATAAAGCTGGAGATAGTATTGGACGGAAACAGTCCGTTTTCCTTAACACAGGGTAATAATACCTTCTATATCAGCAAGCTTAATCCTGAGGAAAGCACTACATATACCCTGCCGCTGAAGATAAAATCCACAGCGACTACAGCAGGATACCCGATAACCTTTAAGCTGGACTACGAATACGACGGTTATGTACCTGATAAGGATTCCACCGACAAAGGATCTTCCGTTACCATTAATCTTCCTGTTAAAGAGCATTTAAGACCTATGGTGGATAATGTATATCTCTATTCCTGGGATGGTCCCGTTTATATGGGCTCACCTGCCACACTGCATCTTGACTTCTTTAATATGGGATATTCACCACTGAACAATGTTATGATAATGGTTGAGGGGGATTTTACAAAAGCCGATGGAAGCATGTATTTCATGGGCAATGTTCCAAATGGAAGCTCAAACTATGCAGACTTTGATGTAATACCGAATGTGATGGGTTCTGCCAAGGGTATCCTGAGGATTAGCTATGAAGACAGTAACGGTGATAAGCAGGAGTTTTTACATGAGTTTACTTACGATGTTATGGATCCTGCCAGTATGCCTATGCCTGATTTTGGCGGATTCCCCAGTGAAGATGTGTTCAATCCGGGTGGTGCGATTGCCAAGAAGAATATACTGCCGCTGTGGGCTTTCATACTAATCCAATGTGGAATATTTATCTTGTTCGTACCGATAAGCAGAAAGGCTATTATCAGCATCTATAAGGCAAGGCTTCTTAAAAAGGAGCAGGAGAAATATTAAGCAGACAGTATTAAAAGCAAAAAGTAATAAATTTGGATAGATTTTATGCATTGGATGAAGTCCTTGCGCTATTTTGTGAAGAAAGGTATGGTATTTATATGAACAGTTTAGCTAATATAGAGCTTTTGACAACCTTATCAAATATAAAGGTAGTAAATACTGCAGCAAGCGGGGAGGCTGCTCTAAAGGCGGCTTCAGCCTCTGCACCGGTTGAAGCGGCTGCAGGAGAGGCAGCTCCTGACGCAGATACAGCTGTGGAAGCTGGAGCAGACATTGCTGTAGAAGCTGAAGCTGACGGGGATGCAAATGTCATCGGAGATGACGGTGCTGCCCTTGAAGGGGATGCCGGGACTGCTATTGAAGGTGAGGCTGCAGGTACAGATACTGCTGCAACCGAGTCGTCAACGGATGAGATAATAATGGATGAAACAGCCGGGATGGAGGCAGGAATGGGCGAAATTTATATAAACGAAGGAGTGAATATAGATCCGTCAATGCTCGGTGGAATGAATTTTGATACCGGCATGATGGTCGACCCGGCAGCAACGGAAGCAAAGGGATCGCTGCTTAGCTCCTGGCCCTTTGTAATAGGGATTTCGGCTGCAGTTCTTGTAGTAAGTATCGCGTTGGGTGCCCTGTTGGCCAGGATAAAAATAAAAAAAGGAATTGAGCTGTATGAGGATTAGTGATCTGATTAAAATGGGACTGAAGAATCTGTCCCGACGAAAGGCCAGAACGATATTGACCGTCCTTGGTGTTATAATCGGATCCTTATCGATTATCATCATGGTATCTATCGGTAATGGCATGAACAACAATTTCAATACACAGGTCATGCAACAGGGCGGGCTGACAGTTATTACTATTAATAAAAGTGCTTATTTTTTCGATGATAATGGAAACTGGGCCGGTAACAAGGAGCAAACCCTTGATGATGAGCTGATTAAAAAGATTAAAGCTCTTGACCATGTTAGAGCCGTTACACCAGTTATAACCAGTTATGCTCAGCTTACTGCCGGCAAGTATATGGGTTCTCTGAATATTAAGGCAATGGACAGCAGTGTTTTTGATGATTTTGACTTCCCTGAGCTGGAATATGGCCAGTACCCTTCCGAAGAGGACAACACCTGGATAGCTGTCGGTCAATATAGTGCATATTTTTTTGATCCTTATTACAGAGGAAACAATTATCAGCAGCCTCAGGTGGATTTGCAGAAGGATAAGATCGAGATGGGATTCAGCGACTACATGCCGGATTTTAAAAAGAAGCCCTTTAAAACGACATTATCCAATATAGCCAAGATGGTACAGACCAACGGCAATTTTGATTATTATGCATATATGGATATAGATTACTACAAGCAGCTATATATGAAATATTGCAACACTCTGACTCTGGAGGACAGAAAAAAAGCCGTCAGGACCTTAAATGAGTATCAGCAGATAATGCTGAATGTTGATAACGTAAAAAATGTTCTGAAGGTTCAGGAGGAAATTGAGAAGCTGGGATATCTGTCGGAGAGTCAGATGCAATGGCTTGAACCCTTGCAGAATGCATCGAAGACAATGCAGATGGTTCTGGGTGCATTAGGTGCGGTCGCTATGGTGGTTTCAGCTATTAGTATCGCCAATACCATGGTAATGTCCATATATGAAAGAACCAAGGAAATTGGCATAATGAAGGTGTTGGGCTGTGTCATCAAGGATATACGGAGACTGTTTTTGTTTGAAGCGGCCATAATCGGTATGTTAGGCGGCCTTATCGGAATAGGGCTGGGCTATCTGGCATCCTGGCTGATTAATAAATACGGAGCACCTATATTCGGCGCCATTATGTCCGGTAATTATATGTATGATATGACCAATACCAAATTTTCAATTATACCTATATATTTGCCGCTGGTTTCATTGCTGATATCTATGGCTGTCGGAGTATTGTCCGGATATTTCCCGGCTCGCCGTGCTACCAAGATTAAGGCTATAGAAGCAATGAAGACGGAAAACTAAAAGCAATAAGCAAGTATAGCAGCTACATGATAAAGGCACAGCTGTATCTTGCCAGGAGATTGTATTCCTCATAAAATATAATAATATATAAGAGAAGGTACCGGAAAATAGATTTTCCGGTACTTTTCTTCTCGGATATAAGAAAAACATGCGAGGGCTCTTTTCCCACAGGGTTCATATGAATATCACATATGCGGAAATAAATCGAGCATTAAGGCTATTGGCTGTAAATTGTCATTTATTATATAAATATTATGGATAAATATATAATATCTACAATTCATGCATATGTAAAGAACATTAATTTGATTTTAAGCCCACATATGTTATAATATCCAGAAGAAGCTACAAGCCAACAAGCCAATACATTATCAATTAATTAAAAGGCTGATAATAGTAAGGGCATGTGATTAATCCTGGAGGTTATAAATGAGATGTAATGTATGTGGAAGATATACCAGCAATGAAGAGGCCAATTTCTGTGATTACTGCGGCAGCCCTTATCGTGAGCAATTTCAGGCATATCATAATATCCAGCAGCAGAATAGTACACAGAATCGCTATAATTACGGCGAAAACAGAGGACATTCCGGATATCAGCAGGAAAATAAACCTGTTTCCTTTATGGATTTTCTTCTTTCGTACGGTCTTTTCTTTATACCCATTGCCGGTTGGATAATCTTTTTTGTTATGCTTTTTGTATGGGCATTTAGCGACAACACGCCTGTCAGCAAGAAAAACTGGGCCAGAGCTACCCTGATATTTATGGGGGTAATGATGATCTTTATGATTTATTCCCTGTATGTATTAATGGGATTGCTATACCAGAATATGATTAGCGGTGGCTTTGAATACAATAAATATATTCAAAGCTTCAGACATTAAATATTATAATCACTGCAGCAGGCCTATAGCAGCCTGTTATGCTTCTTTGATATAATATAAATCTGATAATTATATCAAGCAATATTATTTATTTAGGTAATTAAAATATCTTATTGAGAGGTTGAAATATATGTGTAAAATCAGGACCAGATTTGCGCCCAGTCCTACTGGCCGCATGCATGTTGGCAATTTAAGAACTGCTTTATATGAGTATTTAATAGCAAAGCATGAAAACGGTACCTTCATTCTCAGAATAGAGGATACCGATCAGGAAAGATATGTTGAGGGTGCTATTGATATCATTTACAGAACTCTGCAGGGAACCGGGCTTATTCACGATGAGGGCCCCGATAAGGATGGCGGTTATGGCCCTTATGTGCAGAGTGAACGTGTTAAAAGCGGTATTTATATGAAGTATGCCAAGGAGCTGATCGAAAAGGGAGAGGCATATTATTGCTTCTGCACCAAGGAGAGGCTTTCTTCCTTAAAAACAACCCTTGTAAGCTCAGAGGATGAAGGGGAAGAGGAGGCAAAGGAATTTACCAAGTATGACAAGCATTGCCTTCATTTGTCCAAGGAGGAGATTGAAGCCAACCTGGCAGCAGGAAAGCCCTTTGTAATCCGCCAGAATATACCGACAGAGGGAACCACAAGCTTCCATGATGCTATATTCGGTGATATAACTGTAAAAAATGAAGAGCTGGACGATATGATTCTGATAAAATCGGATGGTTTTCCTACCTATAATTTTGCCAACGTAGTGGATGACCATCTTATGAAGATAACCCACGTTGTACGAGGCAATGAGTATTTGTCCTCAACACCCAAGTATACAAGGCTTTACAAGGCCTTTGGCTGGGAGGAGCCTGTATATGTGCATTTACCCCTCATTACAAATGAGGAGCACAAAAAGCTCAGCAAACGCAGCGGACACTCATCATATGAGGATTTGCTGGAGCAGGGCTTTGTATCAGAGGCAATTGTTAATTTTGTAGCCCTGCTTGGCTGGAGCCCTGTAAATAATGTAGAGATTATGTCCCTTGATGAGCTGATAAAGGAATTTGACTATACCCATATCAATAAGGCTCCGGCAGTATTTGACATGGTAAAGCTTCGCTGGATGAACAGCGAATATATCAAGAGGATGGACTTTGACAGATTTTATGAACTGGCCCTTCCATATATCAAATCTGTTATTACAAAGGATCTGGATCTGAAGAAGATTGCGACCCTTGTAAAGACAAGAATTGAAACCCTCAAGGATATATACGATATGATAGATTTCTTTGAGGAGCTTCCTGAATATGATACTGAAATGTACGTCCACAAGAAAATGAAAACTGACAAGGAGAGCTCACTGACTGTTCTGAAGGAGCTGCTGCCGGAATTTGAGGCTCTAGAGGATTATTCCGAGGAGTCCCTGGAGGCAGCTATTATGGCTTATATTGCAAGGAAGGGTATTAAAAACGGTCAGGCCTTATGGCCTGTAAGAACGGCTGTATCAGGCAAGCAGTCAACACCGGGAGGTGCTTATGAAATCATGAGCATCCTCGGAAAGGAAGAGAGCTTAAGAAGGATTAGAATAGCAATAGATAAGCTTAGCGAATAAGGCGGTAATCGCTTAAAGAATAAAAATATATTAACAGCAAAATTTGGGCCTGATGTCAGCATTAAACTAGCTGGTCTGGCCCAATATTTGTGCGCCCGGCATGAGCGTAATCTCATGCAATAGATTTATCTGGAATGAAGCTATGCAATGAGGTTACCTATTTAAAATGCTATTTGCTTGAAGAAAGGTACGGATTTGAATATGCAAATGAATGAAGCTCAGCAGGCAGCAATCAGGCATCTTGACGGGCCGGCGCTGGTTATAGCCGGTCCCGGCTCCGGCAAAACCCTGGTTATTACCGAAAGAACCCGGATGCTTATTGATGAAGGACATGCCCGTGAGGACCAGATACTGGTCATAACCTTTACCAAAGCAGCTGCTAGCGAAATGAAAAACCGCTTTCTGAGGCTAAGAAATACGGAAACAAGCCGTGTAAGCTTTGGTACCTTCCACTCTGTTTTCTTTACCATACTTAAGCATGCCTATAATTATACTGCTGACAATATTATTCGGGAAGATGTCAAATATCAGTTCATGAAGAACATCGTTCATCATATGCAGCTTGACTATGAGGACGAGAAGGAGCTTATAGGAGAGCTGTTCTCTGAAATCAGCCTTGTTAAGGGAAGTCGTATTAATCTTGAAAATTATTATTCCATAACATGTCCTGCAGATGTTTTTAAGAGAATTTTCAGGGAATATGAGAGGATACTTGAAAGAAACAGGCTAATAGATTTTGATGATATGCTGCTGCAATGCCACCGGCTTCTTACTGAAAGGAAGGATATCCTTAGGCTTTGGCAGGATAAGTTCAAATATATCCTGATTGATGAGTTCCAGGATATAAATGCCCTTCAGTATGATATTGTCAGAATGCTGGCATTGCCCAGGAACAATCTTTTTATAGTGGGAGACGATGATCAGTCAATTTATCGATTTCGCGGATCCAAGCCTGAGATTATGCTTCAGTTTCCTTTGGATTATCCTGACTGCAAAAGGATAGTTTTGAATATAAATTACCGCAGCACCCCCAATATTATAGAAGCTGCGGATAGATTAATAAGGCATAACTGCAATCGTTTTGACAAGAAATACATCACCAGCAGAGAAAGCGGAAAGGATGTTGTCATATGCAATTGCCGGACCCTGATTCAGGAAAATCAGGCCATAGCTGAGGAAATTCTGAGAATAAACAGGGAAGGGACAGCCTACAGCCAGATAGCGGTTCTTGTAAGAACCACCATGTACACAGGAGCCCTGGTTCAAAAGCTGAAGGAATATAACATACCCTTCCGCCTAAAGGATGCGCTGCCTAATCTCTTTGATCACTGGGTAAGCGAGGATATTATCAGCTATATCAAGATAGCTATGGGCATGACGGAGCGGAGCCTTTATCTGCGAATTATCAACAGGCCTATGCGCTATATAAGCCGGGAATGCTTTGACAGGCCCCAGGTGGATCTGGAGGATCTCAGGGACTATTATAAGGACAAGATATGGATGCTGGAGCGTATTGACCAGCTGGAATATGATTTGTCCGCGATAAGCCGGATGAATCCCTTCGCGGCAATAAATTATATCCGCAGGGGTGTGGGCTATGAGGATTATCTTAAGGAATATGCCCAAAGTAAACGCATAAAGGCTGAGGATTTAACCGAGCTTTTGGATCAGCTGCAGGAAAGCGCAAGAGGATTTAAGAGCTTTGAGGAATGGTTTGCTTATATTGAGGATTACAGGCAGGAAATGAAAAGGTTCGCCCAGTCCGGCCTGGATCAGACGAAGGATTGCGTCACCATATCAACAATGCACAGCTCAAAGGGGCTGGAGTACAAGGTTGTGATTATAGCTGATGCCAACGAAGGCATTACTCCCCATAAAAAAGCCGTAATGGAGCCTGACATCGAGGAAGAACGCCGGCTCTTCTATGTGGCTATGACCAGGGCCAGGGATGAGCTGTATATCTTCAGCGCCTCTGAGCGCTATAACAAAAGCTTTCAGAAATCCCGCTTCCTGGATGAGCTGGCCCGGTAGACGGCCGGCGCAAATTAGCTTTATAAATCTTTTTATTAGAAGCGGACTAATAATGCAGACTTAAAAATACAGACTAAAAATCCGGATAAATATTATCCTGGCAAAAAGCGGGCTCATAAGCAAGTGTCTGCTTATGAGCCCGCTGATGGTCAGTGATAGCTAATTTTCGTATTATGCAAAAATGATTATGATTTATTCTTCGTCCTCATTATCATCACATTCATAATCGTCATCAAATTCATCATCAAACATCTCGTCAAATTCCTGTGAATCCAGCAGCTCCTCGAAAGCATCAGCAACTGCTTCAAATTCATCGTCATCCTCGATGTTTATAAGCTGTGGCTCTCCATCATCACCTTCAACATAACGGTATAAGAAGATATTATCCTCTTCTTCGCTTCCTTCCTCAGGCTGAAGAGCTATAT
>JAAZDK010000016.1 GCA_012512855.1 Clostridiales bacterium | reverse complement strand
TTGCCTACAGTACGGATTGCGAGCATCCGGTGGTAAAAAGGTATATTGACGCCTGTCAGAAGCTGGGTTATGAAAGCAGGCTGATTAATACCTTCGGAGGCAGCGACAACAATAACTTCATGAGGCAGGGTATAACTGGTATTGTAATGGCCTGCGGTATGAACAAGGTACATTCCTGCAATGAATACACCCATGTAGATGAGCTGGAGAGGTGCTGTAATATTGTAATTAAGCTGATGGCGATATAAATTTGAACGAAAATAAAAGCTGAAAAATAAAAAAGCTTATACAAGGAGAAAAAGGAACAGTGGAGATGAGCCCAATCCAACGGGCGAAGAGCTCCACTGCTTCTTTATAAAGATTTATAGTAACTGCCCGGCGTACTAAGCATATGCGCACTAAGCTAATTAAGTAAATTCAGCAGGGCTTCAGACCTTCCTTTTTATCTGCACAAGGCTTGACAGCCAGGTGCTTGATGCGGTGTCGATATAATCCCTGTATTCCTCGTAATTAATATAATACATTTTTCCCCATGATGAAATACGAAGCATAATTCTGCTGGTTATTTCATCCTTTATAATCCCGGTTACCACTACATAATGGCCGTTAACAGCCTGTTCCACCGACTGATAGTAATACGGCTTGCTTTTGGCAGTCTGCCTGCCGTCGGAATCATAATAATCTATTTCCCTGCGTTCATAAAAGGCTATGCCCTTTTTGCCCCAAAGATTGGGACAGTTTGGTCCTATGGATAAAATTACGGGTATATCCTTGCCCAGCATTTCTTCCATAATTTCCAGCATATCATAATAGGTCAGCTTCCATCGCCATGAGGCTTTAAGCCCCAGATTATATATATGGGAATAGGAATTGATTGCCCTTGCAACCTTCGGTCCAAGGACAGCTATTATATGCCTGGTATGGGTATAATCCCTGTCTATTTTACGGACATAAGGGACATAGCTCTCATAATATACGGTATTTTTATTGGTTGACTGCTGAAGGCAGTCAATCCGGTTTTGCAGTACGGCAGAGGTAAGATCAGTCCTGAGGGCCTCATTCTGCATTGCAAGATAAAGGAGTATATCGGCAGTTGCTATTGTTCCACAGCCATAGGTGCGAAGAATATAGTCCTTGCTGAAACGGCTCTTTTTGGGAAACCACATTTGACTGCCGCCGTAATAGGTGCAGGAGTCCTTGATTACCGGAAGATAATAAGGATTGGATAATTCAATTGTATGATTAGCTGGCACACCGATGTTCTCCTGAAATTATTTCCTTGTTTTATTTTATTCGCAGAGTATATCTATGTTGCACAGCTGTTGGGGCCTATTTTGACTGCCCGTCCCAGAAGGCCTGTGCCTGGCTTTTCCTTGCCATTAAGGTGGCATATACCCTTATAATGATACATACTATGAAGGTTGTCAGTATCAGGAGATCTATTTTTATGTTAATGTTTGAATCCCAGGCAAATCTGTCAGTGCCACCCGGGAATCTATAAAATATAAGCAGTGAAATTGCATTGATTATACCCAGAACCGGTGCAGCATAATTCAGTCCCTGAATGCCTGATATGGCATAAAAGATAAAGAAATATGACAAGAGGATAATGACAAAGCCTGCTCCCTTATCCAGAGCGCCGGTTTTTGTAGTCAGAAAGAGATAGATGATGCCAAAGGCGGCAGTACCTGTCAGGGAACGGATGGTTTTCTGCCTGAATAACTGTCTGTTGAAGCTTGCAAAGAACAAGGGAAGGGCAATGAGCATCCATACAATAAAACCAATATAGTAATTATAATAATGCACAATGGCATTTTCACTGCTATTTATGAGACGATTTTTATGCATTCCCATAATTATTATTCCCAGAGGAAGCAGTCTTGCAAGAACACTTAGTAAAGAGTTCAGCGACTCGTTGTTTCTTACAATAAAGTCAAGAACTGCCCCCATAATGAAAAAGGGTGCAAAGATTAAAAGCAGGCCCAGCTGGCTCCCGGCTATGAAGGAATCACTGGAAATATGAATTGAGACAGTAATCAGATAGGTTACCACAAATGCAATAATTGATAAATTTCTTGATATAAAGCCGTAATTTTTACTCATCCGTGCAACATCCTTTTCTTTAATATAATTAATTGAATAAAGGTATGTACTTGTTCCTGATAACTTAATGGTCAGCAAAACCGCCTGATTAATTAGGTCCCGTATTATTAATGCTTTTAAGCATTTATGATAGCATATATGATGCTTATAAGCCTCATGCTTAAAATTGCTGAAGAATCAATTGAAGAAATTAAAAAAAGCTGACATCTTAATTGTAACCTATAATCATAAATTTGCAAGCAATTTATCAGGACAAGGCTGCCGATGAAGCTGTCGGTATACGCCTGACAACAGCCGGTGGCTGCTTTTGGAAAAGAGTATTAATTGTTAAGAAAAAAACTGTTTACACAACGTTCATATTTTCTACATAGGATCTACATAATTGGAGCTTATATTATTATTATGGAAAGCAACTAACCAGCATTATAGCAATTCTTTAAGCTGATAATACTAATATATAAGCTTTTTAATTTAATTCATTTATTCTCCTCACTATTAGCCAGCGCGGTTGAGTTGGCTAATTTTGTGTATAAATGAATTTCGTTGACTTTTGCCTGCCATCTGGTTAGAATGGATTTAGATTGATGAGGTGAATTA
>JAAZDK010000129.1 GCA_012512855.1 Clostridiales bacterium | reverse complement strand
GTTGAAGCCATATTCCAACCTGTTGGAATAGATACAAAGCCCACACATGAGCAGCTTGAAGCAGCCCGTGCCGTTTTTGAAACACGACTTGACCAGAGAAATATTGTGGATCGTGAGGTAATCCCTTCAACAACGGAAGGTTATATTATAGTACGCTTCCCGTGGAAGGCCGATGAAACGGAGTTTGATCCGGCAAAGGCTATTGAGGAGCTGGGACAGACTGCCAAGCTTACCTTCCGGGATGCCCAGGGAAATATACTGCTGGACGGTCAGCATGTTGTAAATGCCAAGCCTGACAGGGATGAAAACAACTTCCCGGTTGTAAGTCTCAGCTTTGATGACGAGGGTACAAAAATCTTCAGTAATATAACCAAAAAGCTTATTGGACAACCATTGAGCATTTATATGGATGAAGAAAATATTTGTACCGCTACTGTTATGACACAGATCACCAACGGACAGGCTGTCATAACAAACATGAAAAGCTTTGAAAATGCGCAAAAGCTAGCCAACCAGATTAATTCAGGCGCCCTGCCTTTTTCCATGGAAACCAAGACCTATTCAACCATAAGCCCCAGCCTTGGAACCGGCTCACTTAAGGTAATGATTAATGCAGGCTTGATTGCATATATAATTATTTGTATATTACTCATTGTTTATTATCGTCTGCCGGGCTTTGTTGCAAGCATAGCCTTGCTCATACAGATTGCCGGACAGATCCTGTTTTTGTCGATTCCGCAGATGTCCCTGACTTTATCAGGTATAGCCGGTATTATTCTGTCAATTGGTATGGGCGTTGATGCCAATGTTATTTCATCTGAACGTATTAATGAAGAAATAAGAGCTGGTAAAAGTATAGAAGCTGCCATAGAAGCAGGCTTTTCCAACTCATTTTCATCAATATTTGACGGTAATGTTACAGTATTGATTGTGTCCATTATTCTGATGCTCTATGGCTCAGGATCACTGGCATCGTTCGGTTATACATTATTTGCGGGTATAGTATTTAACTTTATTGCAGGTGTTACAGCTTCACGTATAATGATATATTCCTTGAGCTCTTATAAGTTCTTAAAGAAGCCGGCTCTGTATACCTGCCTGACAAGGAGGGTGACATTATGAAGGAAGGGAAAATAATACATTTTTATAAAAACAGAAAAATATTCTTCGCAATATCCGCCGCCATAATGATCATAGGAATACTTTTTAGTATATTTAAGGGAGTAGTGTTGGATATACAATTTACCGGCGGAGCCCTTCTTTCCTATTCATATGACGGAGAGATAGATGAAAATAGAGCCGGAGATATAGCAACAGATATACTGGGCAGGCCCGTAACACCACAGCTTACCGAGAGTATCAGTGAAGGGACAAAAAAGCTGGTTTTAAATATAGCCGGTAAATCCGGTGTTGATCCTCTTGATCAGGCCGAGCTTGAAAAGGCGCTGAAGGCTGAGTTCCCACAGGCAAATCTGGAGCTGTCTGAGGCGCAAATGGTTGAAAAGTTCTTTGGTGACAAATTCATGAAGAGGGGTATAACAGCCCTGCTTCTGTCAACGGCTCTTGTGCTGGTTTATGTCTGGATCCGCTTTAAGATTGTGGGTGGCCTTTCCGCAGGTGTTACGGCTATCATTGCATTGGTGCATGACTGTCTGGTGGTTTTCTTTACCTGTGTTATATTCGGTCTGCCCATCGGAGATAATTTTGTTGCCGTTGCCCTTAGTATTATCGGTTACTCCATAAACGATACCATTGTTATATATGACCGTATCAGGGAAAATGCCAAGCTTTACAGCGGCTATGAAGTGGAAACTATAGCAGATTTGTCAATTACCCAGTCTATGACTCGTTCGATTATGACCAATCTGTGCGTAATGATAAGCGTAAGCCTTGTCTATATTCTGGCCTTTGCCAACAGCATAGAGTCAGTCCAGAGCTTTGCATTGCCCATGGCCATCGGCTCCATCAGCGGCTGCTATTCAACTATTTGCATTTCCGGTCCTTTGTGGGTAATGTGGAAGAAGAAAAAGGGCGAAAATATTATTACTGTGGAGAAAAAGGAAGAAAAGAAGGACACAAAGGCAAAGAGGTATTATTAATACCAAATTAAATATAATTCACCGCATAATGGAAGGTTCATTCATCCCTTGCCGGATGAAGTGAACCTTCTTTGCAACTTGCGGTAGCATAAACAGAACATTCGTGCTATAATGATATGAAAGGTGTTTTGCACTTAAGTAAAATACGGGTAATTAAGCTTACATAGAGGATAAGAAAGCAAGTTTTGAAGTATAGGAGTGAAGATAATGGCTGCAAAGGATCCATTGATTTCACCAATTCTTAAGTGGGTCGGTGGCAAAAGACAGTTGTTGGATCAGATAAGACCTTTGATACCGAAGTTCTCTACCTATTATGAGCCCTTTATAGGTGGAGGAGCGGTTTTGTTTGATATTCAGCCGTCCAAAGCCATTATCAATGATTCAAATTATGAATTGATTAATGTCTACAATGTAATTAAGGATAAGCCGGAAAAGCTGATAGAAAAGCTGTATGAGCACAAGGAGAAAAACTGCAAGGAATACTTCTATGAGGTAAGAGGCCTTGACAGGGACAAAAAGAAATATGACCTGCTTAGTGATGTAGAAAGGGCAGCAAGGATTATATATTTGAACAAAACCTGCTACAACGGCCTTTTCCGGGTGAACAGCCTTGGGGAATTCAATTCCCCCTGGGGCAAGTACAAAAATCCCAATATTACCAATGAAACAACAATCAGGGCTCTGAGCGGATATTTTAACAGCAACAATATTGCTATAAAATGTGGTGATTACAGAGAGGTTTTAAAGGATATAAATATCGGGGAAGGCTCCTTTGTTTATCTGGATCCTCCATACATGCCCATCAGCACATCGTCGTCCTTTACCGGATATACAGCTAACGGCTTCGGGGAGGAGGATCAGATTGCGCTGAAGGAGCAGTGTGATATTCTTAACCAAAAGGGGGTAAAATTCCTTTTGTCCAATTCCTCCTGCAAGTTTATCGAGGATTTGTACAAGGATTACATAATAACCAAGGTATGCGCCAAACGGGCCATAAATGTAAAGGCAGACAGGCGCGGGGAAATTGATGAGGTCCTGGTGAGAAATTATGAGCTTGATTGATGAAAAGTGGGAGATCCTGTTTGAAAAATATTCAATAGAGAGTAGAATAAAGCAGGATGGCCTGTTTTACATCACTGCTGATCAGATACGGGAGGTAAAGGAACCCAGACTGATGACCAAGTTTGACACCAGAGAATCCCTGCCGTCGGTATTTGAAGGCAGGCTGGGCATACTGCCGGTCACAAGAGGCAGCTATGTCATAGGGGAATTTGACCTGTATGAGGATTTTCCCGAGTTCAGAACGGATATTAAGCAGATGACGGGCGCCAAGATTCCTGACTATCTGGAAACGATTGATATTAACGATGTCCGTTCGGAGGCCGGAGCAATCAACATAATGAGTATTGCAGCTATTATAGATGATTTTCTCGGTGAGGAGAATATGCTGCAGACCGTATCGGGAAGAATGGGCTCCGGAGTCTTTTCATTTAAGGTAAGAGGCTATTCGCGGGGCCTTGAGCACCTTATTAATGTGCAGAATTCCCAGGTGGAAAT
>JAAZDK010000128.1 GCA_012512855.1 Clostridiales bacterium | reverse complement strand
TTTGGATACAGTAAAAATCATATATGATTCAATTAAAAAGGGATGAGATCAGTTATGGTGAAAGCACTGGAATTTAAGCATGTCAGTCTGACATGGCCTGATTTTAAAATAGATGATGTGTCCTTTTGTCTGGAAAAGGGATATATTATGGGGCTTGTAGGATATAATGGCGCCGGCAAAACAACCCTGTTCCGAATGATGGCCAATCAATATAAGAATTATACAGGAGAAATCCTGATAGAGGGCTATGATTGCCGCAGGCAGGAGATGAAGGTAAAGGATATCACAGCCTTTATTTCCGACGACCAGATTTTCTTTTATGAGGAGAGTATAAACAGGAATGCTCAAATCTACAGCCCATATTACTCCAACTGGGACTGGGATACATTTTATAAATATCTTAATGAGTTTGAAATATCAAGCGAGACAAAAATCAAGAATTTATCCAGAGGCAGCTTCCTGAAATTTCAGTTGGCATTTGCAGCGGCCCATCATCCGGTGCTTTACGCAATGGATGAGCCGACAGCCGGCTTTGATCCGGTATTTCGATACGATTTTCTCAGGATAATTCAAAATATAGTTGCCAGGGAAAATGCTTCAGTACTTATTTCCACCCATAATACCAGCGATCTTGATAAAATTGCTGATTATATAACCATGCTGGATAACGGCAGGGTATTGTTCAGTAAGGATGTTGAGACTTTGTCTGATGAATACAGAAACGGATACAGTAATAATCAGGTGTTCAGAATCAGCAGATTGTTTGATAAAGGCAGATGGAACAGACAGCAGTGCTTTAACAGTAGTAATATGCAGTAATATATAGAACAGGATATAAAGTAAAGGAAGGGTTTTAAAGCATATGAATCTGCGAGCTTATATTAAATTGGATCAGAGCTATAAAAAAAGCCTTGAATATTACTATACTAAAAATCTTGGCATTGGTATCGTAGGAATGTTTTTATTTTGCTTTTTTGTAATTGTGGGTGCTTTTAAGATGATTGACAGGCTTTTTGTATTTAATGTTTACCTAATATGCTTTCTGATAGCGACATCCATGTATTTTTGGCCTCTGATTCAGGTTAGGGAAAATTTCTTTATAGCTTCAATATTTAGTAAATTTAGTAATATACCTATAAATAAAAGCCTGTTTATCAAATCAAAGCTTCTCCTTTTAATCCGTTTTTCCGTATTGTTTTATATTCCGGTCCAGCTTGTGCATTTTGCTTGTCTTAACACAACGGATACACCGCTTATAAGCATAACAGGCTTATGGCCTTTGGCAGCTATGCTTTTATCACTTGCTTTTCAGTATATTTATATGAAAATCAGAGCAAGGGATTTGAAGGAATGATTATTTTATAACGCTAATATTGTTAAAAATGATAGCGTTAATATATTTGCAATTATGGTATAATAATGGTATAATAAATCCACAAGATAAGGAGGTGGATATATGCCACAAATTATTCCTATAAAAGACCTAAAAAATACCGCTGAGATTTCTGAGATGGTTCATGCAGCGAAAGAGCCGATTTATGTTACAAAGAACGGATATGGAGATATGGTCATTATGAGTATGGAATTGTATGAGACTACAATGAAGAGATTAGATATTTATCGTGATCTGGAGCTCTCTGAAAAAGATATAGAGTCCGGGCGAATAAATGATGCGAGACAATCTCTTGGAAAATTAAAAGAGAAATATGAATTATAAACTTGTAATAACAGAACGTGCAGAGGAACTGCTGGATCATATTTTATCCTACATTGTTAATCAACTTAAAAATCCACAAGCAGCAAAGAATTTGATTAGTGAGATAGATAAAGTATATAGCAATTTGGAGTGCACTCCTAGAATTTATGCATACTCTAATGATACCATATTAAAGTCCAAAGGATATAGGAAGGCAGTAGTACCTCATTATGATTATGTAATAATATACAATATTGATGATGAAAGCAAAATAGTTTATATTTTGGGATTTTTTCATGATTTAGAGATGTACAGGAATAAATTATTATAGACAAAACTAAGAGCAGCCGAAAAGCTGCTTTTTAATTTTATCGATTAATTTTATGCTGCGTTATTTGTATAGAGCTTATTGCTGCCTTACAACGTAAAATTTGATAGAATATAACAGACATTGTATGATGATACAGAATAAAATAAATAGGTAGAAGTATGTGTTTATTATTCGTTTTGTCAATTACATAAAATTGAATCATAAAGTTGACAGATGCAGCCTTTTCTTTAAGAACATTACGGTATCCTTAACTCCGGTAATTGACGCAGCAGGATATAGTTATTACATTATTAATAGATGGAGAATGTAAATCTATTACAAGGCTTAAATAGATGAAAATTTAAAACGACATTTGCTTCCGGGAAAGAGAGTGATATCGGATGAAATTCTTTTATAGAGTGTCGGTTATTACAGCAATTATTCTTACTGTTATGTGTTTTGCGATAAGCAGCGAAGTAAAGGCTGCTGGAGCAGAAGATTTAAAAAAGAAATGGTATGAGACCCATTATTATCCTCTAAATCCGGTTACCGGTTGATTACTTTAGGCAGTCAATCCGGTTTATCTGTCATACCACTGGGCCTGTGTTGAATACAGGCGGGCGTATTCGCCGCCGGCCTTCAGCAGCTCATCGTGGGTACCGTCCTCCACGATTTCGCCGTCCTTGAAGACAACAATCCTGTCTGCCAGTGATGCGACACTTATTCTGTGGGTTACCATGATTACGGTTCTGCCTTTGGTCATGTCTATATATTTCTTGAATACCTCGGCTTCGGCTAGGGGATCCAGATTGCTGGTGGGCTCATCCAGAACGATAAAATCACGATTACGGTAATAGGCACGGGCAATTGCTATCTTTTGCCACTGGCCGCCGGACAAATCCGTTCCTCCTATATCTTTTCCCAGCATAGCATCCTTATCTGCTCCCTCAAAACCGGCAAATGCAAGAGCATTATCAATTGCCTTCTCGTCACATTCTTTATCCACATCGCCTAAAAATACATTGTCTGCGATTGTGAAGGTGGTGAAGCGGGCCGGCTCCTGAAATACAGATGCCATTGAGTTATATTTATCCGCAGCGTCCAGATTTCTTGTATCTATTCCATTAATCAGTATTTCTCCGCTTGATGGCTGAAGCATACCTGTAAGCAGCTTGATAAATGTTGTTTTTCCGGCTCCGTTTTCACCTACAAAGGCAACCTTTTCACCTTTGTGTATTGTGAAGCTTACATTCTTAATCCGATGCTCATCCGTCAGGGGATAGCGGTAAGTAACATTTTTTGCTTCCAGGCTTTCTATATCCAGAACAGCCTTATCCATATCCTTTAATAGCTGTTCATCCAAATCAATAAACTCAAAGAATTGTGCAGCTTCATTTTTCTTTGATATAAAGTTTGCTATTGATCCAAATAATTGAGATGTGCTGGACATTAATGTGTTGATCAGGGAAAGGACCGCGCCCAGGGCACCGATGGAAAGCTTGCCCTGTGTCATCAGGACAATTGCAAAAACATTTGCCGCAATATTTGCCAGATTTGCTAAAATGGCGCTCACTGTTCCGAGAATTAAAATATTCAGTTGGTTTTTCTTTTCCCTAATCACATAATCATCGGTTAAAGCTTTCCATTTCTTAAAGAAAAAATCAAACAAGTTCAGTGCCTTTACTTCCTTGGCCGAGCTGCCCAGCAAAACACTCTGATAGTATCCGGCCTCGCGCATTATCTTGCTGTTGTCCCGTATGAATTTAAAATTGAGCTTGTTGCCGACATAGCTGGTATAGAGAGTGGGGATAGGGGCAACAAGAATAATCAGGCACAGCAGCGGATGGAAAATGTAGAGTGAAGCCGCAACCATGACAACAGAAACCAGCTTTGCTATTATTACATATCCTTCAATGATAACACCCCTTTGAAGGGAGCTCCATTCTCCGCCCATTGAATTGAAGCTCCTCTCAATAATGTCGTTTATTCTTGGGACTTCCATATAATCCGGGTATAGCCTGGATATTTTTTTGAACAGCTTGGCCTGAAACTTTTCCTGCAAGCGGTGGTCCTGCACTTTGGAGAGACGTTCGATATCCTCCCCGCCATACAGGTATCGGCCTATCAGCTCGTTAACAAATCCCATTGCCCAATAAAGAAGGGCAAGCCCAATCAGCGAAAGCAGCTGCAGCGTCTTTTTGCCTGCGATTTCGGACAAGGCATTGGCTTTGTCAATATATTTTCCCCATATGAAGGCTGTAATCGGCTGCAGGATGCTTAAAATAACGGCAAGTCCCAGAAAAATACCGCACATCAGCCTGGCTGAGGAAAAAACATAACTAATAAGACGCGTAAGGTATGACAGCTTCCCCGGATTTTCTTTCAAAATATCCTTTTCAAATACAGTGGTATTGTCGTCATATTT
>JAAZDK010000015.1 GCA_012512855.1 Clostridiales bacterium | reverse complement strand
CATCGTTTGTAAGGGTAAGAAGCGCGCCTACCTGCAGCAGGGCTCTGGACAGCAGATGGCCTATATGGTCATGCAATTCCTTCGAAATACGGTTGCGTTCGTTGAGGGTTGCAAGATTTATTTCATTAACCTGATTTTGTATTAGACTTTGGGTTTTTTCCTTAAGACGAAGCGACATCTGGGCGGAATTATCCCTGAGCTCGTTGTAATCCTTTTTCATCCTGCCCAGACGGTCGCTTTTAAATTTCAGCAAAAAGGCGACAGCAAGAAATAATGAACTAAAGGATATCAGCAGGGCATTGTACTGCCAGAAATGAAATATGTATAAAAAAGGTGCGGCAAGTATGAGCCACTGATATTTTGTATTCATTATATCGTACAAATGTACAGGCATGAACACGATATAATTCGGGAATACAAGGGTTAATATGGTATAAAGCAGTATTCCAGCCAGCTTGAAGATGTAGCCTTCAAAATAGGAAAAGAGGCAGCTCATTATTATGGTCAGAATTATGGGAACAATAAAAAAGGTGTTATTATCCTGAAACAAATATAAAGC
Organism: Clostridiales bacterium; assembly: GCA_012512855.1. Classification (GTDB taxonomy): domain Bacteria; phylum Bacillota; class Clostridia; order Lachnospirales; family Lachnospiraceae; genus Mobilitalea. Next base: position 10,899 of record JAAZDK010000015.1, on the reverse strand, counting down.
CGTACAGGAGCCAAGGATCAGGATTTTATCAATAATTTCGTCCACCGGCCATAAACCTCCTTAGTTAAGATCCAAAATAAATTGATCCATAAACCCAGATTAAGTATAGCATATTATTGGATGGATGAAAATTGCCCTTTGGTCAAAGAAGTAAATTTGAAGTAAATTAGCTGCTGATCAAAGCGGTAAATTATGCAGGGATTTACATCAGGCCTGTTTATTGTATGAAGGATATACTAATGCTATAATCATAATCATCGGTAAGGAAACAAATTCAAATAAAGGAGAATACAAGCTATGAGAATAAAGGCTGAGGATGCGCTAGCGCTGATAATAGATTTGCAGGAGCGCCTGGTCCCCGCCATTTCTGGCTCGGCTGAGCTGATTAAAAATACAGCAAAGCTGATTAGGGGACTGGGCATACTGGATGTACCCATGCTGGTAACACAGCAGTATACCAAGGGGCTGGGAATGACTGTTGAGGAGATTGTTAAAGCCTTTGGAGAGGATTTTTCCTATTATGATAAGATCAGCTTCAGTTGTGCAATGAATGAGCCGATAAATCAGGCTATAGCTGAAAGTGGCAGGAAAAACATTATTATCTGCGGTGTGGAAGCCCATGTATGCGTACTGCAGACGGTAATTGACCTTATTGACCAGGGCTACAGGGTGGTTTTAGTAGAGGATTGCATTGGTTCAAGAAAGGAACATGACAAGCTTTCCGCCATTAAAAGAGCGGGCCTTGAGGGGGCGATTCCTGCAACCTGTGAATCGCTGCTCTTTGAATTAACCCAGGTAGCCGGAACGGATAAATTTAAAAAAATATCAAGCCTGGTTAAGGAATAGCCAGGCTGATTTTTTATCTTTATTGCCTTTATTTCATGATTATTCTAATGTCACTATTAACTTTCTGTCTAAATATCGTTAAGGTTCAAATCGTGACAAATGTCATTACATTATGTGATTAAATTCACTGTTATCGCCGGGGAAAATGATATAGATTAAACATAAAGGAAAATTTGTCAATTATGGAGGATAATATGCTGGTAAATGTTAAAGGTCTGGTGAAAAGATATGATAAGCTGGTAGCCCTTGATTATCTGGATTTGCAGGTGGAGGAGGGGGAAATCTTCGGCCTTCTTGGCCCCAACGGGTCAGGCAAAACCACCGCGATTAATTGCATATTGTCATTGATTAGGTATGATAAGGGAAGCATCGAGATATTTGGTAAGCCGATGAAGCCTAATGCCTATGACATTAAGAGAAATATCGGCATTATAATGCAGAATGTGGCGGTCTTTGAGGAATTGACCGTATATGAGAATATTTACTATTTCTGCAGCCTGTATATAAAGGATAAAATTGAGGTAAAGCGTCTGACGCGGGAGGCAATTGAATTCGTTTCGATGGAGGATTACGCAGATTTCTATCCCAAAAAGCTTAGCGGCGGCCTTTTGCGAAGGCTTAATATAGCCTGCGGTATTGCCCATAAGCCAAAGCTGATAATACTGGATGAGCCGACTGTTGCGGTTGATCCCCAAAGCCGCAATAAAATCCTCGAAGGAATAAAGAAGCTTAATGCAGAGGGGGCAACAATAATTTACACTTCCCACTACATGGAGGAAGTGGAGCAGATATGCAGCAAAATTGCCATTATTGATAAGGGCAGGGTGATAGCCCAGGGAACAAAGGAGGAGCTTAAGGCCATGATTTCGCTGGGAGAGAAGATCACCATGGAGCTATATGAGCTACCGGAAAAGAACATTAATGAGCTGAAGGAATTTCCGGGCATATATTCTGTTGAATATCATGAAAACCTGCTTGAGATCAAATCCGCCAAAGGCAGAAACAACCTTATTCATATTCTGGATTACATGGCAAAAAACAACATAATCTTCGGCAAGGTTTATACCGAGCTGCCTACACTCAATGACGTCTTTCTTGAGATTACAGGCAAGGAGCTGAGGGATTAGCCTTTTTGGCCGGGGATGGTCCGGCTCCTGAAGCAAATCTGTCATATTCCGATTAATTTAAACTGGAGGGTATTATGAGCTTAGGTTTATATTTTATGCGTGTTAAATGCCTGCTGCGTAATATGGAAGGTATTTTCTGGTGCTATATTTTCCCGATAATTTTGTCCACCTGCCTTTATTTGGGTGTCAGTAAGTTAGGCGCTGTCGAGGAATTTGAAACAATAAAAATAGCATATGTAGTCGGGGAAGCTCAGACTGAATTAAGTAAGGAGGCCGGCACTGCAGTTAGCCAGGAACAGGCTGAATTAAGTCATGAGGTCGGAACTGCTGTTGGACATAATGAATTATTGTCTGTCATGAAGGCGGCAAAGCTGTCGGAGGATAAGTATATGTTTGATATTACCCTCTGCAGCAGCAAGGAAGCGGTGGATCTGCTGGAAAAGGGCGATATAGAAGCGTATATCATCGGCGGAGACAGGCCGGAGCTGTTTATAAAGGAAAACGGGCTGAATGAAACCATCGTCAAGTCCTTTGTAGACAGCTATATGCAAAAGCAGATAACCATAAAAAATATTCTGGTCTCCAATCCGGAGGCGCTAAATAACGGACTGATAGATGATCTGATTGGGCAAACAGACTTTGTGGATATAAGCGATAAGCACAAGAAACCGGATAATATAATAATTTACTTTTATGCCATACTGGCATATACCTGCATATTTGCATCCAACTGGGGCCTTGAAGAGGTTATTAATATTGAGGCCGACCAATCTATGAGAGGGGCCAGAATAAGCGCCTCACCGGTAAGCAAAATGAGGCTGTTTGCATGCAACATGCTGGCTTCCTATACCTGTCACATAATAAGCGTCATATTATTGTTCCTTTATATGAAATTTGTACTGAATGTAAAATTCGGAGACGAACTGGCCTATCTTATTGCAATTTGTCTTGCAGGCTCCCTGACAGGCCTGCTTATGGGTGCAAGTATAGGCTTCTGGATTAAGAAAAAGCCTGCCATAAAGGAGGCAATAATAATAGCCTTTAGCTTGGGCTGCTCCTTCTTATCGGGTATGATGGCGGTGGAGATCAAATATTATGTGACGGAGAAATTTCCCCTGCTGGCATATATAAATCCGGTAAACCTGATAACTGATGCCATGTACAGCCTTTACTATTTTGACGGCCATAACCGCTATTTTATAAATCTGATGCTCTTGATGCTTATGGCTGCAGTTTTTACGGTGGCATCCTATTTCGGAATCAGGAGGAGAAATCATGACAGTATTTAAAAACTATTTCAGGGTATTGAAGAAGCATTTAGCCATAATAATCATATATATGGTTATGTTTCTTGGTCTGATTATCATGTTCACATGGAACACCGGCAGCAAAAACGACAGCTTCTTTGCCAGCAAGGTTAAGCTGATGGTGATAAATGAGGACACACAGAGTGAGTTTTTGGAGGCCTTTTTAGATTATTTGGAGCAATATGCCATATTTGTCGAGCGGGAGGAGGATGAAGAGGCAAGAAAGAATGCCCTTTTTTTCAGGGAGGTTGAGTACATTCTGACTATTCCGGAGGGCTTTGGGGAGGATTTTTTAAATCAGGGCAGGATGAGCCTAAGCAAGGATACCGTGCCTGATTCAGCCAACGCCATTTTTCTGGACAATGCCATCAATAATTATCTGAATATAGCACGTACCTATATTAAGCATTTGCCCCAAATAAGCCAGGAGCAGCTGATAAAGCTGGTGGAAGCCACAATTGGCGGGCAGGTGAATGTAAAAATTGAAAACAAACTGCCGGATAAAATATCAGCATCCAATACATTTAATAAATTGTTTTTCAACTATCTTGGTTATATTATAATTGCCTGCTTTGTCAACGGAGTCAGTGTGGTTATGTTCTCATTTACCGTACTGGAAATACGCAGAAGGCATGTCGCTTCGCCTGTGTCTGCAAGAAGAGTGGGTATGCAGCTTATTTTAGGTAACATGGCTTATCTCTTCTGTTATCTGATAATTTTTATAATCGCGGGATATATAATGAACAAAAACCGCATGCTTAATACAGGCACCCTCTTAACCTGGCTGAATGTGCTGGTATTTTCCCTTAGCTGCCTAAGCTTCAGCTATCTGGTGGGAATTACGGTAAGAAGCAAAAAGGCAATACAGGCCATATCAACGGCTGTATCCTTAAGCATTGCCTTCACAAGCGGAATATTTATTCCGCAGGAGTATTTGGCTGAACCGGTGCTTAAGGCGGCAAGCTTTGCTCCCGGCTACTGGTATGTTAAGGCCAATAATGCCATAGCTCAAATTATCTCATATGACTGGACACAGTTGGGCAAAATCTTCGGATATATGGGAATACAGCTTGGATTTGCTGCAGCGATTATGTCCATAGCCCTGCTTGCGGGCAAAAGAAAAGCCCAGAAGGAATAGATGATTTTTCATAAACTCTCCAATCTGCACAGGCAGGCAATCAGCTGCATGTACATTATATATAGCTATGAACCTAAGTGGCAGTAGAGCAAATATATGTGCAGGAGTAATTTCTACCTTTATTGAATTTACTCTTGCAAACTAGAATTTAAAAAACATTTAACTTCTGAATAAATGCTCTGACTGGTGGTATAATATATACAGAACAAATGTTTGGTTTTTGCTTGACTTGCTATACTTCTCCTGATAAAATATAGGTAACCGGAACATATGTTTGGTAACAAAGGAGAAGATTATGGTTATTTTGGAGACTATGAGCCTGCAGCGGAAGCTGGAGATATTATCGGATGCGGCAAAGTATGATGTTGCCTGTACCTCCAGCGGTGTCGACCGCAAGGGGAATTCACTGGGTATGGGTAACAGCGTCGCCTGCGGGATCTGCCATACATTTTCGGCGGACGGAAGATGCATATCTCTGCTAAAGGTGCTTTATACCAACGAATGCATCTTTGATTGCAAGTATTGTGCCAACAGGGCTTCCAACGATATAGTCAGAGCATCCTTCACACCGGAGGAATTAAGCGAGCTTACGATGGAGTTTTATCGGAGGAACTATATTGAGGGGCTGTTTCTGAGTTCAGGCATCCTGATAAGTCCTAACCACACGATGGAGCTGATTATTGAAACAGTAAGGCGCTTACGCCAGCTGCACCATTTTAACGGCTATATTCATTGCAAGGCTATTCCGGGTGCTGATCCTGCACTGATTGAGCTTCTTGGCTGGTATACGGATCGTATGAGCATAAATCTGGAGCTGCCCACTGCCGAAAGCCTGAAGCAGCTGGCCCCTCATAAGAACAGGAAGAATATACTTAAGCCGATAAGGCAGGTCCAGATAGGCAAAAAGCTGTTTACTGACTATAAGGGAGTGACTCCTTATAGCGACAGGCCCGTCATGCAGGCAGTAAACGTGCTGACAGATACAGCCGGGTTGCCGGATTTAACCGGAATGACAGATTCTGTCGGAATGGCGATTTCGAACGGAATTTCCGATGGACGTCCGGAGCCTATTGCAGCCTCAGTTAATGATAATTCATACAAAGACAATGATATTAAGGATATTATCAGAACCGGCAGCAGTCTCGCTCCATACCACAACAGGCCTGCGACTAAGCGCTCCTTTGTACCGGCAGGGCAGAGCACCCAGATGATTGTGGGCGCTACTGATGAAAGTGATTATCAGATTATGGCGGTTGCTGAAGCCTTGTATAGGAATTTTGACCTAAAGAGAGTGTTTTATTCCGCCTTTATGAATGTCAACCAGGATCCCAGGTTGCCATCGACTGAGGATGGGCCTCCACTGTTGAGGGAGCACAGACTTTACCAGGCGGATTGGCTTATCAGGTTTTATGGCTTTACTATTAATGAGCTTCTGGATGAAAGACGCCAAAATTTCAATCTGCTGCTGGATCCCAAGTGTGACTGGGCCTTGTCCCACCTTGACCGCTTTCCGGTTGAGATCAACAGGGCGGATTACCATACACTCCTTCGGGTACCCGGTATAGGCACTATCAGCGCTCAGCGTATAATTACGGCACGAAAAAGCGCAGCACTGGATTTTGAAGATCTTAAGAGGCTGGGAGTCGTACTAAAGCGGGCTGTGTATTTTATTACCTGCAAAGGCAGGATGATGTATCCGGTTAAGCTTGATGAGGATTTTATTAGCAGGCAGCTTTTGGCTGTGAAGGAGCGTCTTCCATTTGGAATCGAAAAGGATTTAACCTATAAACAGCTGTCGATTTTTGATGATGCCAATTTCAAGCTGGCCAATCATGATTTGGTGGGCGGGTTTTTGATTACAGGGAGTTGAGTCTTATGAAAAATAAGAGGATCTATCTTTGCGACAACAGTATTGATGGTATATTTACAGCTATTTATCTGGCATGGAGCTCAAGATATGGACATTCCAATATTAAAATTGAGGAAAAATATGAAGGGAGCAAGTTTGCAAATATAGAGCTGTTTGCAGAATATATAGTTGTGGATACCGACTATAACCTTTCAAAAAAGGTGGCTGATTCAATCAAAAAGAAGATTTCTGAGGAAGCCTATGAGATGGTATGCCGTGTGGCTTTGTCATATTATGAGGGCAAGGCCGATTTAATATACAGATTTTTAATTTTGGCATTTGCCGTTGGGCCAACAATTACCGAGCGTCTCAGTAATGAGATTGTCAACAGGATGTTCAGGCTGGACAGGAATGTAGGCAGAGAGGCTCACCATCTGCTGGGCTTTATACGTTTTTCCCAGCATGCTGATGGTTTGCTAATTTCCGTAATCCGGCCAAAAAATGATGTGTTGACCCTTGTTACTCCGCATTTTGCAGACAGACTAAGCCAGGAAAAGTTTATTATATATGATGAAAACAGAAAACTGGCAAGTATTCACATACCCGGCAGGCAATGGATATTGGCACAGCTTCCAAAGCTTGAACAGGAAAAGCTGGATGAGATATGGGGCATAGATGATGAATACAGCAATCTATGGAAAATCTTTTTCAAATCCATTGCAATTAAGGAAAGGACCAATCCAAAGCTGCAGCGCAATAATCTGCCCCTGCGCTACAGAAGCTATATGACCGAATTTAAAATTTGAATGAAAGATTAACCAGCGGATGCAGATTTTAAGCCTTGCCATCTTAGTATAAATCAATAGCCATGTGAGATACTAACCTTGTAATTTGTGATAACTTTCATAGGAGGAGTATCGATGAGAAAGAAATTGGCTATATTGATTAGTATATGCTTAACTACCATGATGGCGTTGGCAGCATGCACCGGCAATGATACCGGATCAAACAATAACGGAACAACCGGAGGTACCGGTACAACAGGTAACGTAGGCAGAACTGATACCAGAGATTACGATACCGGTATGGATAATTCAATCGGTAATGGTGGAACAAGAAACTACTATGGCCCTACCGGTACGGCAGGAACAACTAACGGCACAGGAGGAGCAGGTACCACAGGAACAGGAGCCGGTACTACAAGTCCTGGTACAGGTGGAGGAACCAGATAAGAGCCTGTGATAAAAACTGGCAGGTATATAATACACCTGCCTAACTTTACCATATGTTATTCTTATCCTATTATCTGACTTAAGCTGTATTTCGGAAAAGCCCGCAGGAGCTTATTTTCCTGCACAGCTTTTACATAAGCCGTTGATCTGTATCTGATGATCCTTGATTATGAAGCCCTTTTCCTTCATAGCATTTTCCAGATCCCTTATAGGACAGGAGGGGAGATCAAAGGTCTTTTTGCAGTTGTCGCATATCAGATAATGCTTGTGTTCATGGCTGTCTGCCTTTATTTTGTAATACACCTCATTGTCATTAAGGCGGTATTTGTCGATCAGATTTTGAGCCAGAAGAGAATCAATATTTCTGTAAATAGTCGACTTTGCTATTTTGGGTAATACTTCAGACAGCTTGGTATGCAATTCATTAATTGACATAGGACGGTCAGCTTCCCTTAATATATTAAGCAGCAGCTGCTTCTGCCTTGTATTCCTTTGTCCCTCCATATAAATACCAGACCTTTCATACATTACTTCATTTGATAATTTTTGATTAATAAAAAATAATCTAAAAATAATATTCAGGATACAATAATCAGTCTTGCATATTACTGTTTGCATATTTCATATATATCGCATGCTTTATTGCTTCTGATGCATTCGGATACCTTTTTCATGCCAAGTCTTTGTGCCAGGCGTATAGAGCTATCGTTATCCTTATCAATAATAGCCGTTATTTTTCTGATAGTAAGCTCCCTGAAGCAATAATCCAGTACAGCAGAGGTAAACTCTAGGGCATAGCCCATTCCCTGCCAGGCCTTTGAAAGCATATATCCCAGTTCATATATGGGCTTTCCGTCTAACATTTTATATTCAATGCCACATTGACCAATCAGGCGGCCGTTTTCCTTCAAAAATACCCCCCAAAGACCAAAGCCGTAATAGCTGTATACATTTTTAATATAAGCCCTTAGCTTTTCTTTTTCAATATCAGGATCTTCCTCCATATCGGTAAGATATCGCCTGATTTCGGGCTGGCTGCGAAGTAAGCATAATGCATCAAGATCCCTGTCTTCAAGCTCGCGTATTATAAAGTTTTGTGTAGTCAGTATTATTGCAGCTTCCTTGTAAATCTGGCAATATACCTGATTAATAAAGTCGTAGTCAACCTCTTCAAAGCCTTCTATTATATAGTCGGCGCATGAAAGATCCTGTTGCCCCGAATTTGGATTAAAAAAGCCTATACAGGCCATCTTGGCTGCCTTGGCAGCAGTTACCCCGTTATAGGAATCCTCAATTACTATGCATTCAGAGGGAACCAGGCCAAGACGCTCTGCAGCCAGCAAAAAAATATCCGGAGCCGGCTTGGGCCTTGTTACCATATCGCCGGATATATAAGCGCTGAAATATTCCTTTATGTTAAAACTGTCCATGACATACTCTATGGTAGCCGAGCTTGAGGAGGAAGCTATTATCAGCTTCAGTCCGTGATTATGCAAATCCCTGATAAGCTCAATAACATAAGGAATGGCAGGATAGCCCTCCTTTTCAAGAAGCAGCCTTTTCATTTCGTTATTTGCATCCACCAGCTCATCAGGGCTGATATCCATATTAAAATCCTCAACCATCCGGCTACACATATAAGCCATTTTTGTACCGATAAATCTGTATGCATATTCAATTGGAATATCTATATTATATTTTTTTAATGCCATTACGGCAGCCTTTGCATGCATGGGTTCGCTGTCTATTATTACGCCGTCCATGTCAAAAATAACAGCCTTAAGCAAATTATATCCTCCTGTATAGCTATGATAATTATACAGTATACATCTATTTGCATTTCCTTTCAAGAACAGCTGCAGGATGGATTGATAAAGCTGAATCGATTAAAAGCAGCATGGCACAGATTATATGCTTTCATTTAGAACTTATTAAGGCTATATCAAAGATTATATTATAGAGCAGCCGATAAAACCGATATTAAGTAGCCTATTTTGTATAAAGTATATTATAATATAATTAGTATATAGTAGATTAAGTTGCAGCTTTATATTTATAAAAGTATAATAGGATGAGGGAGCTTATCAAATAAAAAAGCGGATTGGTAAATCCGCTAATCGTTTTTTAAGAGCTTTTCAAAGAATAGTCCTGCAAAAAACCATACAGGCGCATAATCCAGCCTTATTACTCCTTTAAAATTAAGCTTGGCTTTGCTGTAATCCCAGGGACATGCATTATGCTTTTTCAGAATAATTCCTGTGATAAATTCTGTGCAATAGATTAAAACTAAATAAATCCCCCCTCGTACCAATGCACTTTTATTTTCTAGCCTTTTGCATATAGGAGTAAGACAGGCTGCCATGCCATATATGGGAAACATCCAGACGGAGGTTTTGCAGGATAGGGTCCGGTCCCGGCGTTTAAAAATGGATGCAAGGCCGGTCCATAAACATTCCATGCACCAGCCACATAAACCGCATAATAAAAAATCCTTTATGAAACATTTTTTCATACAAATAGTATCTGCAATCCTTAGTGCTATATACCTTTATCAAAAATCCCTCTGGAGGTTAGTGATGGAAATTGAACGTAAATATGCAATTAAAAAACTGCCGATTGATTTAGACAAATGCAGCTTTAAGGTAATTGAGCAGGGCTATCTTTGCCATAACCCGACAGTTAGAATAAGAAAAATGGATGATGAATATATACTGACATATAAATCAAAGGCAGACCAAACAGGTGTAAAAAAAGCAGGCGGGGCAAGAATCAGCAATGAAGTGGAGCTTCCTTTAACGAAGGATGCATATATGCATTTACGAAATAAGGCTGACGGCAGGCTGATTTATAAAAAGCGCTACTATATTCCGCTTGGTGATGGGCTTACTGCCGAGCTTGACATATTTGACGGGCATTTGAAGGGCTTTGTTATGGTGGAGGTTGAATTTCCCAGTGAGGAGGCAGCCGATACTTTCACAGCTCCGGAATGGTTTGGAAAAGAGCTTACCGGCGACAAACGCTTTTCCAATTACAATTTATCAAAATTATCCAGTCCTGATGAGCTTGCATTATAAATTAAAATACGACATATACTAAGCTGGCAGGGATTATTTTTTTTCAGCATTGATATTAAAGACAATGCGGAATGGAGGTTATATGCCGAAAGACAGTCAACCTGACAATAAAAGAGCAAGACTTAAAAAAGCAAATTTCCAGACCCCGATTACCCGTGAAAACCAGAACAAAAACAAAAATGCCAAACGGCAGTCAATAAGGAATAATGATGTTTAGCGGTTATACTTTCCGGTCTGGTTGTATTATTAAGAATTATCAAATAGGGCGATATGTTGATATTTTGCCTAAGGTATGTTTGAATTAAGCTGAGAATTTTGTGAAAGCT
>JAAZDK010000014.1 GCA_012512855.1 Clostridiales bacterium | reverse complement strand
TCCTCTTATCCATATGAAAATAACCACCCTGATAAAATTGATTCCTAGTTTCTTGCCCATTTCCCCGGATTTGCCGCTTTCATCTGTCGCTATGTCGGTCTGTTGACATAGGTTATGCAGTCTCTTTTATGAAGCCTTCTGTAGCTGACAAAAATCATTCTGCATATGAATTTTGGCAGGATAAAGACCGGATACAGGCTAATCCATGCCTTTGGGCTGTACCAGCTGCATTTGATCAGATTGCTGATTTTTGTTTTCCTGACTCCGGCAACCCTCTCCTTGATAACAGCAATCCGGCCCAGATAGCAGATTTTCCAGATGTAATATCTGTAGAGCTGCTTTTTGTCATAGCCGTTATCTATCGCGAATTTGATCATTCTTTTATAATATATCCCCTCCACCAGGGCAGTATCGTAATTGCCGATTATGCCATATTCACCGACAGCAATGCAGGGCCCTGCTATCAGCCCCAGCTTGTCGTCCGGCCTGTTGGAGCATAAAATATGTATATAGCTTTGCATAAAATATGTTCCTATATATTTCTCCGGATTGTCAATTTGCCTGAATCTCTTAGTAGACCAGATATAGGTTGAGGTAAAGCCCCATAGGCGCTGGGCATAATGCATAAACAGCCTTTTGTCATTGCTTACTGTACTTTTTTCTATAGGAGGCGAAAATTCCTTATATCTGTGACAATGCTCCGGATCAATATACTTATCCTTGAAGCCGACAGCCTCCAGATAGGCCAGGGACAGGTCAGGATTTTCACCCAGAAAATCAAGAATTTTGCCGACCGCATTTTCAACTATGATGTCATCATCAGACACCAGCAGGGTAAATCTGCCGGTCGCCAGTCTCATGCACTGCAAGAAATTGCAGTCGGCACCCTTGTTGCTCTCATTTCTTATATATCTGATAAAGGGGTATCTTTTTATGTATTCATCTATAATTTGCGGGGTGTTGTCCGTAGAGCAGTTGTCTGATATCAGGAGCTCCATCCTCGGATCATACTGGGGCAAAAGTATCTCCAGTAAATTTTTAATGGTTGCCGCCCCGTTGTAGGTTGGTATGGCTATTGTAAGCAGCTTTTCGCCATTATCCCTGTAATATATCTCATCCATAATCATCAGCCACCATATCATTCATCATCTCTTTTTTTATTCAGCAGTGGGCGTATCTCATTCCGTACAAAGGCCCCCAAATAAACCGCAGCCCGTTTGGGCATCATATGCCAGATATTCTTTTGGAATTTTTGCTTTATAGTTGACTTAAGCCTGATGGGAGCTTCATTCCTCCAGGGGGTCAAGGCCCTGTATTTTTCATATTGCTTCCGCATGGGATGATCGCTGTTTTCCTCAAATATTCTTCTTCTGACATAAAAGAAATTAGTTGTATGGGTTATGACAGGACGGCTGATGGCCTCCCTGATTTCTTCCTCGGAATAGTACTTTTGCGGCTGCCTGAATTTTAAAAGCATATCATAGCTTAGTACCTGTTCAAGGGTCATAAGGTTGAATCTGGGGTGCAGTATTTTAATCCGATTAAGCAGCACCCTGTTGATAACCTCCTCCTCATAGCCACCAAGAGAACAGCCCTGATCAAACAGCTGCCTGATATAGCTGTAAAACTTACTTGTCCAGTCCTCCTTCCTCCAAAGGGCCAGATCAAACAGCAGCATCCCGGCATTGCAGTGGGGAGCATCAGGAGGCAGATGCTGTGTTTTTTGCAATGCCACCTTACCCATGCAGTCATCCACACCGGCTGCGGCATAGCCTGTAATGTCCTGCTGCCACAGCTCGTTAAGATCCCCCAGTACCATCGTATCGCAATCCAGGCTCAGCAGCCTGTTTATATGTCCCGGCAGTACCTTTCCGTATATCAGCCTTGCAAATGAGTGGCCAAGAGCTTTTGGTGTAAATCTTTCATCACAAAAAAACTCAACCGGATCCGGCAGAGGAATAAACTCAATACTTCGCCTGTAGCTTTCAGCCAGCTTATTTATATAGCTCTTATTTTTATCCGAAATTTTGTCATCAACAATATATACGTTTATATTGTCAATATGCCTGTTGTTTTCAAACAGGGAGGCTATCGACACTCCGCATACCTCAGAAAACAAGTCACTGCAGCAATATGCCACATATACCTTATTATCTGTTATTGTATTGTCTGCTCTTTCTGTCAAGGTCATATCTATCTTACCATCTCCAATATTTTTCTTATGCCATCTGCAAATTCCACCATGGGATTAAAGCCTGTATCTTTTTGCAGCTCGCTGATATCTGCGACAAGGTACATGATCTGCCTCCTGCTGTAGGGCAAGGCACCCAGCTCAAGCTTTGCGGCCCTGCCGGCAGCCCTGCAGATTTCATATATGTATTCCTTTAGGGGTCTGGCTTTGCCGCTGCCCAGGACATATACCTTGCCGTCAACGCCCTTTTCCCCCAGCAAATACAAGGCTCTTGCCGCATCAGAGCTGTAAAGGTAATCCCAGATTTGCTCTCCCGGAGTAAAGCTGAGGGCGGCTCCTGAAAGCAGCTTGTTTATCGTTGACATAACCATACTTTCATCAGTGTCATATGGCCCATAAACACTTAATATACGGGTCCAAATATGCTTAATACCCAGCTGATGGGCCAGCTCCCTGCTCATCATGCCGGCACACAGCTTGGCAATCCCGTAGGCTGTCTCAGGAAATGCAGGAGTATCCGGTTTTAGCTCCTGACCGGCCCTGCCATATTCGGCCTGGGAGCCTGCTCCAATAAAGGTATGGCAGCCCAGGCGTGCTGCCGCCCGGACCGCGTCCAGGCAATAGCCGATATTTTTTGTTTGCAGAGAGGTATCCTCTCTCTTTGCTCCTGTGGTGCCTTCCCAGGCAAGGTGATAGAAAACATCGTAGCCTGCCCCTGAATCAATGCTAAGCTGTGTCAATTGCTCCAGGGAGCAGCTCCTTATCCTCACCAGGGGATGCTCAGGCAAATGCCTGTTTCTTTCTGAACCCGGACGACACAGCAGCAGCAGCTCCACATCATTACTTATCAGCTCATTTATCAGGGCCATACCTACAGCTCCTGTAGCACCTGTTATAACAGCTCTTTTCATAAACGGCCTCGTCCTTTAACTTTTACAATAATCCAATAGCCTGCAATTATCTTCATGGCTTGCTTTGCATACCTTAAGGCAATATCCACATGATAAGCTTAAAAATCTGATCGCTATCCACATAGCAGGTAAATACTTGTTATCCACAAAGCAGGCAGATATTGTTATGTACAAGACAGGCAAATACTTAAAGTATTATCCACAGCTGTAAATGCATCTGCTCAATTTTGCTGCCTCTGCCTTGTAATCAGTTCCATCCAGTAATCCGTTCAGCCCCTACGGCTTAATCATGCCATGGCAGCCTTCAGCCAGCGAAAGCCTATCAGGCTTGATTCGGCACAAACACCTGCTCTATTCATCCACAAGCTTTATATACATGTTTTGCTCCAGTTCCTCCCTGGGAAGGAAGGGTGCCAAATCCTCCAGCGGCGGACTAACCAATGTTCCGTCCGGCAGGCATTTGGTGGCGCTTTTTGGCTCAAAGCTCTGCGTGGTTGATACAAATATTTCGCAGAATACGGCTCCCTTAATGGACATAACCTTATCTACAACCTTCTTCATTTCCTCATTGCTCCTTGCACTAAAATAAGGATATCCGAAGGCCTTTGCCACAAGCTCAAAATCCGGGAAGGTCAAATCGCCGCTTTCAGGCCCTATTCCTATCTTGGGCCGATCCTTGAAAAAGCCGTTCTGGGTCTGCCTTATGGAATGGTATCCCTGATTATTAATCAGAAATATTTTTATTGGCAGCTTGTTCGTGATAATTGTCTGCAGCTCCTGCAGATTCATCATTATACTGCCGTCACCCTCTATACATACGGTATTTACCCTGTTTTTGGCTATACATGCTCCGATAGCTGCAGGAAGCCCGTATCCCATGCTGGCTACGGCGCTGTTTATTATAAATCTTGCATCCTTTTTGATGATATAGTTATGGCTGCCCACCACACAGGCGCTTCCGTTGCTGACTACCGTCAGATTGCCGTCGGGAAGGATGCTGCTTAAGTACCTGATAAATGCATAAACGTTGACATGCTCGCCATCCTCCACCCAATGCCTTGCCTGGGTAACAGGGTAGGCATTTTTCCAATAGCGGCATTTTTCCAGCCATTCCTCTCCCTTAAATATTGGCTGGTTTTCTGCCTCCGCCCCTTTTATCAGAGTCTCAAAAAAGTCCCCGGCATCGGCGCATATAGGCAGCTCTACATGTATGGTATGCTTCTTCAGCTCTGCCGGATCTATATCCACCATTGCCACATAGGCTTCCCTCGCCCAACTCTTCCAGTTATAGCCCACCTGCCGTATGGACAGGCGGTTACCTACCGCCAGCACAAAATCGGCATTCTGCACCGCAAAATTGCCTGCCCGATCTCCCATAAAACCACCCCTGCCGGTATAAAGAGGATGGCTATCCTCTATGGCATCAATTGAATTCCAGCAGGTGACCACCGGTATACCCAGAAGCTCCACAGCCCTGCGGAAGGATTCGTAGCCTCCCGACAGCCTTATACCGTTACCGGCATACAAAATCGGCCGTCTGGCGCTTTTTATCTTTTCCAGCACCTTGCGGACAATTCCTGCATCCACAGGCAAGGGCCTGTCATCCTGCTCCTGATTTGGATCAAAGCCCGGTAAATCATCAGTTTCTATATATGCAGCCTGGAAATTAAGCGGTATGTCTATCCAGCATGGACCCTTGCGTCCTGTTGTAGCCAAATGATAGGCCTTTTCCAGAGCATATTTTATTTGCATGGGGTCCTCAATCATGACTGCATACTTGCACATGCAGCTTACCGCCTTGACAATATCAAATTCCTGATCGCCTACAGCCCTGAGGGGCAAACCATCCGTAAAGCGGCTGGCATATCTGGCAGTGGTATCATAACGGACCTGGCCGGATATAATCAGCATTGGTACCGAATCCAGCCATCCGCCGACAACCCCTGTTATGGTATTGGTGCCGCCCGGTCCTGTGGTAACGCAGACAGCAGCAATTTTATTGTCTATTCTGGCATAGGCTTCAGCCGCTATGGCACAGGCCTGCTCATGGTGGTTATAAGTGCATCTTAAGCCTTCCTTGTGGCCCAGGGCGTCATTAAGATGCATTGCTCCTCCCCCCACCACCATGAAGCAGTCTGTTATCCCCTTGCTAACCAGAAAATCCGCCACATAATCAGCTAACCTTTGTTTCATATGCTACTCTCCCCTTCATTTGACAATCAACAGCCTCCAAAATCGTCCCGGCCATATAATCAAGCATCTCATCATTAATACCGGGATATACGCCCACCCAGAAGCTTTTCTCCTTTATTTCATCTGTAACAGGCAGTTTGCCGACAATGCGGAAGGAGCCGGCATCCTTTTTCATTTCATCAAAGCAGGGCTGCTTTAATAAATTGCCTGCAAACAGCATTCTTGTCTGAACTCCGTGACTTTCCAGATAAGCTATCAGCCTGTTTTTGTCCACTCCTTCCCTGCAGGTTACAATGAAACCAAACCAGGAGGGCTTGCTCCTCGGACAAGGCTCAGGCAGGATAAGCTTATCCGATACCGGGCTCAGTGCCTCCTTCAGCCTTTGATGATTGTATCTTCTTTTTGCAACAAATGAAGGGAATTTGGCCAGCTGCGCACAGCCTATAGCCGCCTGCATGTCTGTAGCCTTAAGATTATAGCCGAAATGGCTGTAAACATATTTATGGTCATAACCAAGCGGCAGGCTGCCGTATTGCCTGTCAAACCTGTGTCCGCACAGATTGTCGCATCCCGGCGGACATACACAATCCCTGCCCCAATCCCTCAGGGAACGGATTATTTTATGCAGTAATGGATTATCTGTATAAACCGCGCCTCCTTCTCCCATAGTCAGATGATGGGGCGGATAAAAGCTGCTGGTTCCAATATCCCCAATAGCTCCTGTAAGCCTCACTTCTCCATCGATTTCATACTCCGACCCCAGAGCATCGCAGTTGTCCTCGATTAGCCAGAGATTATATTTTCTGCAAAAGCTTTTTACAGCTGCCAAATCAAAAGGATTTCCAAGGGTATGTGCCAGCATCACCGCCTTGGTTTTTTCTGAAACAGCCTTTTCCAGCTGGCTGACATCAATATTGTATTGGGGAATCGTTACGTCAACAAAAACAGGCACAGCTCCGTACTGGATTATCGGAGCAACAGTCGTAGGAAAGCCTGCTGCCACAGTTATAACCTCATCGCCGCGTTTTATCGCTCTCTCGCCCAGAAGCGGTGAGGTTAATGCCATAAATGCCAGCAAATTTGCCGATGAGCCCGAATTAACCAGGCTGCAGTAACGGACAACAAGATATTTTGCAAGCATTTCTTCAAACTCCTGGGTGAATCTCCCGCCGGTCAGCCAGAAATCAAGCGCAGAGTCAACGAGATTACACATCTCCTCGCTGTCGTATACTCTTGATGCATAAGCAATTTTCCTGCCCGGCTCAAATCTGTCCTTATTGTGGAAACGCTCGCAGTATTCTCTTACCATAGCCATAATTTCTTTTCTGGCCATATCCTCCGTTTTATTTTCAAACATTCAATCATCCTCCGAATCAATTCACAGAGTTTATTTTCCTTTTCATCTTTCCTGTCAAAGCATAAGCTGTCAGCAGATCCTGCTGCAGCAAAACAGGTAAAGCACACATCAGCCTGTCAAAAAGCCTGCTATCTGCCTGTCCATGCACCTGGCAAGATCATCTCCCGATAACCAACTCCTGCACCAGTCAACTACCATTTCAACAGCCTTTTCAATATTCCAGCGGGGCTTCCAGCCAAAAACGCTCTTAATCTTTGAGCAGTCCAGCTTAAGATAGCCGGCCTCATGAGGTCCGTCATCCGGCTTATTAATCCATTTAAGCCCCTTGCCCCAATATTTCACGAACAAGTCCACCAGTAGACCTGTCTGCACACAATCCGCCTCATCCGGTCCCACATTGTAGCAGCCGGCATAAACCGGATCGCTATATTGTATAGCAGCTATCATAAGATAGGCATAAAGGGGCTCCAGTACATGCTGATAGGGTCTGATGGAGTAGGGATTGCGAACTATTATATCCTCACCCTTTATTGCCGCTCTGACACAATCCGGAATTATCCGATCCCTGGCAAAATCACCGCCCCCGATTACATTTCCAGCCCGGGCGGTGGAAATCGGAAGCGACAGCTTCCCATCCGAATCCGTAAAAAATGATGATCTGTAGCATTGGGTGATTAGCTCACTGCATGATTTGGAATTGCTATAGGGATCATAGCCGTTCAGCTCCTCATTCTCCCTGTAGCCCCATGGCCACTCCCTGTTCAGATAGACCTTGTCGGTAGTTACATTTATAAAGGATTTTACACAGCTGCTGCCCCGGATACATTCCAGAATATTTACCGTACCTAAGACATTCGTTTCGTATGTATATGCCGGCCTGCAATATCCCTCCCTCACAAGAGGCTGTGCCGCCAGATGAAACACAATATCGGGCTTTGCTCTGTCAAAAGCCTTCTTTAGGGATGCATAATCCCTGATATCCCCGATTACCGAATCAATATCCCTTTCAATATGAGCCAGCTCAAACAAGGATGGCTCAGTAGGCGGCAGCAGGGAATAGCCTGTTACCTTTGCTCCTGCATTAACCAGCATTCTGCACAGCCATGAGCCCTTAAAGCCGGTATGCCCTGTTATAAACACCCTTTTGCCGGAATAAAAATCAATATTAAATTCTTTTTTATTCATTTAACCCTTCATGCCTTTCTTAGCTTAATCACTCCACTTCTTCCATGGGGCCTTGCCTGATGCCCAAAGCTGTTCAAGCTTGTCCTTTTCACGCTTGGTATCCATACACATCCAGAAGCCGTTATGGCAGTAGGATTTTAACTCACCCAGCGATGCAAGCTTCTCCAGAGGCTTCTTTTCAAAAACTGTCGTATCGTCGTCAATAAAGCTGAAAACCTCTGGGTTAAGCACCATATATCCGCCATTAATTCTGGCTCCGTCACAGTCGGATTTTTCGCGGAAGGAATGGACGGTATTATCCTCCTCCGATATTTCCAGAACACCAAAGCGCTGCTCAACACCAACAGAGGTTAAGGTGGCAATTTTACCGTGTGATTTATGAAATTCCAAGAGCTCAATTATATTGACGTCGCTTACTCCGTCACCATAGGTCATCATAAAGGTTTCATTTCCGATAAAGGGCTGTACGCGTTTAATTCGTCCTCCGGTCATAGTGTTCAGGCCGGTGTCAACAACAGTTACCTTCCATGGTTCGGAATGCTTGTTATGTACGATTGTTTGAAGACCATATGTAAAGTCAAAGGTAATATCGCTGGTATGCAGGTAATAATCCGCAAACCATTCCTTGATTACATGCTGCTTATAGCCTGCACATATTACAAATTCATTGAAGCCATAAAATGAGTATTCCTTCATGATATGCCATAATATTGGCATCCCTCCTATCTCCAGCATAGGCTTGGGCTTATACTGGGACTCCTCGGATATGCGGGTACCAAATCCACCGGCTAAAATTACAACCTTCATTTTCATCTCCTTAATTCTTAATAATGATATCGGGTTTTATTAAATCAGCTACAGCCGCGAATTCTTCAAACTAACAGGTTTGCCTTGTCAGCTTATTAGCGCATACTTTCTGTTGCAAATTAGCTAAAGAAAAAGAATCATCCAGTAACCAATTATATATACATAAATTGTAAATGTCAACATAAATTTCCAGTTATTGACTGTGCCAATAGCCCCAGATGCTTATCCCTTTTTAAAGATACTTAAATATATCTGAAAATTTGGAACAAAAAAAACCGGATTACTCCGGTTTAATTCTTGGCTCAAGGATTTGCTCAAATTTCCTCTACAAACTCCACACCCTCAATGGCATTTATTTTGTCTATTACATCCAGCTTAAGCCGCCTTTTCTTCAGTCTCAGGGTCATAATTGCGGCAGCGGTAGCACTTGTATCAATGGTTGGCTTAACCATCTCCATTGAATCTATATGCAGCTCATTTTGCCTCATACCATCCAGAATGGACGTTAATGGAACCTGCTTGCTGAATTCAATATATATATCCATAACCTTGGATTTTGACAGCATTGAATTGTCCAGTCTGTGAAGAACCACAGTAGCAAACTGTATCAAAAGGCAGGCTGCCACTGCGGCCTTATAAAAGCCTATGCCAATTGCAAGTCCCATGCAGGCTGTTGCCCACAAGCCTGCAGCAGTAGTCAGTCCCTTTACCTGATGTCTTCCTGTTACTATAATCGTTCCTGCACCAAGAAAACCGATGCCGGATATGACCTGAGCAGCCATTCTGGTGGGGTCTCCCACTCCATAGCTCTGCCAGATAAATTGATTTGTCATGATAGCCAGTGTCGAGCCCAGGCATACCAGTATATGAGTCCTTAAGCCCGCCGGCCGTCCTGCTCTGCCACGCTCATAGCCGATAATACCACCCAGAATAACAGCTAAAAGAAGCCTTACCACTATCGATGTATCATTAACTGAATACAGATCTGCAGTAAAATTAAACATCTTCCCCCTCCTCTCTCCTCTAAATGTAACTAATGCAGTACTACAAAGCCTAATATATGCTTATGTCATACTACACATGCTGATCAACGTCCAAGACTTTCATATTCTATTTTCACCAGGGTTAAGCCGTGGGCAGGAGCGGTAGGCCCTGCCATGCTGCGATCACAGGCCTGAAGTATTTCCCTCATTTTTTCCGGCTTATACCGTCCTCTTCCGAAATCTATCAGGGTTCCTGCAATTATTCTTACCATATTGTATAAGAAGCCGTTGCCTCTGACCCTGATGATAATCATATCCCCTTCCTTAAACACATCCAGATCATATATGCACCTTGTTGTATCCTTAACCTGGGTATTTGCCGAACAAAAGCTGGCAAAATCATGCTCACCAATCAGATATCCTGCCGCCTCCTGCATCAGTCCCGGATCAAGCGGATAATATATATGATATGAATATAGCCTGTGGGTTGGTATTGCAATCCTGGTGTTGAGTATTTTATATTCATATGTTTTGGCACAATTAGCTTTCCTGGGATGGAAGTCGGCATCTACCTCATATGAGGCCACCACCCGTATATCGTCAGGCAATCTGTTATTGACCGCCAGGCTTATCTTCCCCGCCGGAAAGACGCTTTCTGTGTCAAATACTGCAACATTGCCCAGAGCATGCACACCCGAGTCGGTCCGGCTTGCCCCGATAACCTCTATATTCTCCCCAAGAAGGGCTGAAAGCGCTTTATTGAGTTCCGCCTCTATTGTCGGCACTCCGGGCTGTACCTGCCAGCCGTAGTAGGCTGTGCCGTCATAAGCTATCTCAAGCATTATCCGTTTCATAATCACTCCAAAAGCTTTCCCTCATAACAAATAAAATTCAATATATGTTACAAATAAAACAACAGGCCTGCTCTCTCAAGAAGCTTAGTCCCTATAATAAGTCCAAGATAAATAGCTATTATGGTATAGGCCGCATAATCCCTTCCCTTATAGCAAAGAGGCTTCATCTTAGTGCGCCCTGTTCCGCCTCTGTAGCATCTGGCCTCCATGGCCATGGCCAAATCATTTGCCCTCCTGAAGGCGGACACAAACAAGGGCACAAGCAATGGAATCAGGCTTTTTGCCCTCTTAAGCAGGCCACCTGTTTCAAAATCTGCTCCTCTTGCCATCTGAGCCTTCATTATTTTATCCGTTTCCTCCATTAATATAGGTATAAATCTGAGGGCTATGCTCATCATCATCGCTATTTCATGCACCGGAACCTTGATATAGTTCAGGGGCTTTAATGCCTTTTCAAGCCCGTCTGTCAGCTGATTGGGCGTGGTGGTAAAGGTCATAAGAGATGAGCCCAGAATAAGGAAGCTAAGCCGGATTCCCATAAACAGCGCTTTATACAGTCCGTTGTCGGTAATCCTGATAATTCCCCATCTGAATATCTCTTCACCCGGTAAAAAGAACAAATTAAAGAATACCGTGAATATAAAAAGCACCAGTACCGCCTTCATCCCCCGCAGGATAAATCTTAACGGCACCTTTGACAGACCAATAGCGGAAGCAAAAAAGATAAAAACCACTATATATCCGAAAAATGATTTAAACAAAAAAAGTGAGATTATAAACAAAAAGGTTCCCAATAGCTTAACCCTTGGATCCAGTCGATGCAGAATTGAATCCGCAGGATAATATTGTCCTATAGTAATATCCCGTATCATAACCAGTAACCATGCCTTTCTTCATACCAGGATTGAGCTGTACGCATGCCTTAGGCTGTACAGCTTAAATTAATGCATACTGCCGAGGGCTCTTATAATTTCGTCCCTGGCTTCTTCCACAGTGGTAGCATCACAACTTACATTCCAGCCCTTTTCCTTCAGCATATTCATTACATAGGTAACCTGAGGGGCTGCAAGATGCATCTCTTCCAGCTCCTTATAGTGGGCAAAAACCTCCTTGGTGGGGTTCTGAAATACCAACTCACCATTATTCATTACAAAAAGACGGTCACAGTAGCAAGCCACATCCTCCATGCTGTGGGTTACCAGGATAATGGTCATGCCTGCCTCCTCATGAAGCTTTGTTACCTGATCCAGTATATCATCTCGTCCTCTTGGGTCAAGACCTGCCGTAGGCTCATCAAGAATCAAAACCTCCGGCTTCATGGCAAGCACTCCCGCTATTGCCACCCTCCGCTTTTGTCCACCGGACAGCTCAAAGGGGGATGCATCCAGCAAATCATCTGAAATACCAACCATCCTCAGAGCTTCATAGGCCCTAAGCTCCGCCTCCAACTTGTCAAGCCCGAGATTAAGAGGGCCAAACACAACATCCTTAAATACCGTAGTTTCAAAAAGCTGATGCTCAGGATATTGAAATACAAGTCCTACCTTACTTCTGAGCTGCTTCATATTATAGCCCTGAGCATATATATCTTCCCCGTTAAAATATATACTGCCGCTGCTGGCCTTAATAAGCCCGTTCATATGCTGTATAAGGGTTGACTTTCCTGAACCGGTATGTCCGATCAGGCCGATGAATTCACCCTTGTTTATGCAAAAGCTTATATCCTTTAGGGCATGCCTTTCAAATGCCGTTCCTTTGCCATATATATAATTTACCTTATCAAATATAATCTGCAATTTATCCACCTGCTTTTCCAAAATATATTTGCACAGCTGTTACAGCTTCCTGCGAGCCTCCTCCAGTGCCTTTACCAGCTCGCCAACAGTGAGTATACCCTCCGGCAGGTCAAGTCCGCTCTTTCTCAGCTCATATGCCAAATCCGTTACCTGAGGTACATCCAGCCTATACTTTTTTATCTCATCAACCCTGGAGAAAATCTCTCTGGGGGTTCCTTCCATTACTACATGCCCTTTTTCCATCACATATACCTTATCTGCATAGATGACCTCATCCATATGGTGGGTTATAAGAACCACCGTTACCTTTTCCTTTTTGTTTAATTCATAGATGGTGGAAATAACCTCCCTGCGGCCGTTTGGATCCAGCATCGCTGTCGGTTCGTCAAGGATAATGCATTCCGGCCTCATTGCCATAATGCCGGCTATAGCTACTCTCTGCTTCTGTCCGCCGCTCAGCTTGTTGGGGGACATATGACGCATTTGCAGCATTCCAACCGCCTTCAGGCTTTCTTCTACCCTTCTCCATATTTCCTTGGTCTCAATCCCAAGATTCTCAGGTCCAAAGCCGACATCCTCCTCCACAACAGTTGCAATAATCTGGTTGTCAGGATTTTGAAACACCATTCCGGCAGTTTGACGTATATCCCATAAATTCTTTTCCTCAGCCGTATTCATGCCATTTACCCATAAGCTGCCCTCTGTAGGATATAGGATGGCATTGATATGCTTGGCAAAGGTAGATTTGCCTGAGCCGTTTGCTCCAAGTATAGCGATGAAGTCACCCTTTTCTATCTCCAGATTAATATTATCTATAGCCTTGTTAATAGATTCCACATTACCTTCCTCATCGCGTCTTATATATTCAAAGGACAGATCCTTGGCCTTAATCATTTCCATATACATCCTCTTTTCTTAACAGATATAGTCAAAAAAGATTATAACGCATATATAAATAAAAAAAAACATATTTTTCATATTCCAATAGCTATATATTTTATTCAAAATGCACATAAAAAGCCGGCGCACACTAAGCTGTTCTCTTCACTGTATGCATTGCTTCATTTCTCTATATAAAATATAATGTGTTTCAGTAAGCATTTATATTATACGCTGCAGGGACAGAATGATATTTCAGTGCAGCTATAAAACTTACGGTGTAATTACTTGCATTTTCTGTAAACAGGGCTGTATTACTATATATCATTCTACACTCATATTATCAGGTATAAATTTTATCTCGAAATTAATCATAGAAAACAATTAATTTATCCATATATTTACTTTTCGATAAATTAGTAAGCCAATAAATTATTTTTGTCAGGATAATATTAATATTGTTTTTCCATTTTATTCCACTTATGTAGTATATTAATCATGAAAATAATCCAGGCGGATAAATAGCAGCAACGGAAGCATATTCTCTCGCAATATCTCTGTTCATTTTGATCAGGATGCAATGATTTTTGGCTAATTAAATATCAATTGAGCTTAAAATATAGATATCAATTTAGCTTAGATATCAACTGAGCCTAAAAAGAAAGCTTTTGCTCAATAGCCTCCTCAACTATTGTACAAAAGCTCATAAATGTCCTGTATTTCCTCGCCTAATGCTTATACCAGCTCGATTAAAACCTCCATAGCTGCATCGCCTTTACGGGGTCCGATCTTTACAATTCTTGTGTAACCGCCGTTACGATTTGCATACTTGGGAGCTATCTCATCGAATAACTTGTCGGAAAGATTAATAACCTTGGTATTTCTCTTTCTTCCAGCGTTCTCCTTCGGAATCTCGGTAACAGGGTAAAGATATTTCATCATCTGCTTTCTTGCATGAAGACGGGAAGCCTTATCCTTTTTGATAGTCTTCTCCACCTGATCGAAAACAGTTACCTTCTTACCATTTACAACTTCCTTTACTCTCTTGCCGTCCTTGTCTTTGCGGGCAACCTTAGCGGTAACAGTAACTGTCTCATAATTGTCCCTTTCCTTTACGGCAAGAGCAATCAGATGTTCAGCTATTCTGCGAATTTCCTTCGCCTTAGCTTCAGTAGTAACGATTTTACCGTTATATATTAAATTAGTCACCTGGTTCCTCAGCAAAGCTTTTCTCTGGCTAGAGGTTCTTCCAAGTTTTCTGTAGCCTGCCATTTGTTTCCCTCCTTTGGATCGTAATCACATCAATGCTGTTTCATAATATATCAATCATCGCTCTGTCTCAAGGATAAACCGAGCTCTTTTAATTTTGTCAGTACTTCTTCCAATGACTTGCGCCCAAGATTCCTAACCTTCATCATATCTTCTGCAGTCTTATTGCAAAGCTCTTCCACAGTATTGATTCCCGCTCTCTTAAGGCAGTTGTAAGAACGTACAGATAATTCAAGCTCATCTATGCTCATCTCAAGAACCTTTTCTTTTTCATTGTCCTCTTTTTCAACCATAATCTCGGCTGTCTTTGCATTCTCAGACAAATCAATGAAAGCGTTCAGATGCTCACTCAATACCTTAGCCGCCAAGCTTACCGCTTCATCGGGAGCCAGAGTACCGTCGGTATATACATCGAGAGTAAGCTTGTCATAATCTGTAATCTGTCCCACACGGGTATTCTCAACTGTGAGGTTAACACGCTCTACAGGAGTGTAGATGGAATCGATCGGAATTACACCGATAGGCTGATCCTCATGCTTATTCTTATCGGCACTTACATAGCCTCTGCCCTTTGTTATGGTCAGCTCCATAAAGAGCTTGCTGTCAGGACCACCGCAAAGGGTTGCGATAACTTGATCTGGATTGAGAATTTCGATATCCGGGTCAGTCTGAATGTCTCCTGCTGTTACTACTGTCTCACCCTCTGCCTCAATATATGCAGTCTTTGCTTCATTTGAATCACTACTGTTCTTGATTGCAAGGCTCTTGATGTTCATGATTATCTCAGTTACATCCTCTTTAACTCCAGGAATTGTGCTGAACTCATGAACAACACCATCTATCTTTATCTGACTAACGGCAGAACCGGGTAAAGATGAAAGCATGATTCTTCTCAGGGAGTTACCTAAAGTTGTACCGTATCCTCTCTCAAGAGGTTCTACTACGAAACGTCCAAACTTTTTATCTTCGGATATTTCCACAATCTCTATTTTGGGTTTTTCAAAATCAAACACAACAGGATCCTCCTTTTGGGTTTTTAGAGTTCACCATTATTTAGAGTACAACTCGACAATCAGCACTTCATTAACCGGAACATCGATTTGATCTCTTGTAGGAATTTCCTTAACTACACCCGTAAAGGTCTCATGGTTTGACTCAAGCCATGCAGGTACGCTTCTTCCATCGGTAACTTCGAATATATCCTTATATCTTTGTGAACCTCTAACCTTTTCCTTTATCTCAATTGTATCGCCGGCCTTTAAGGAATAGGACGGGATATTTACGCATTTTCCGTTAACCAGAACGTGCTTATGTGTAACAATCTGTCTTGCCTCTGCTCTTGTTCTCGCAAAACCCAAACGGAACAATACATTGTCAAGTCTTAACTCCAACAATGTCATGAGGTTTTCACCTGTAGTGCCGCCCTTCATCTTCTGTGCCCTGGCAAACAGATTTCTGAAAGGCTTTTCCAATATACCATATATAAACTTAGCTTTCTGCTTTTCTCTCAACTGAGCGCCATATTCGCTTGTTTTCTTGCCGGCCCTTGATAATGATCTGTTGGACTTCTTGTCAATTCCCAAGTAAGCCGGTTCCAGACCAAGGGCTCTGCATCTTTTTAAAACTGGACCCATGTCTCTTGCCATCGTTATCTACCTCCTATCAGACTCTTCTGCGTTTTGGCGGACGACATCCGTTATGAGGAACCGGAGTAACATCCTTTATACTTGTTACCTCTATGCCACATGCCTGAAGAGCACGGATTGCTGCTTCGCGACCCTGGCCAGGTCCTTTTACCATAACTTCTACTGATTTTAATCCATGAACAAGAGCTGCCTTAGCTGCAGACTCAGCTGCCATCTGTGCAGCATATGCAGTAGATTTCTTGGAGCCTCTGAAGCCCAATCCACCTGCACTTGCCCAGGAAATTGCGTTGCCTTCCATATCGGTCAACGTTACGATTGTATTATTAAAAGATGACTTGATATGTGCCTGTCCACGCTCTATATTCTTTTTAACACGTCTCTTAGTCACTCTTTTGGCTGTTGTTCCTGTTTTCTTAGCCATCTAACAAACCCTCCTATGGATTATACGATTATTACTTCTTCTTATTTGCTACTGTCCTTCTAGGTCCCTTTCTGGTACGGGCATTAGTCTTTGTTCTCTGACCACGAACCGGAAGTCCCTTTCTATGACGGATACCTCTGTAGCAACCGATTTCCTGAAGTCTCTTGATATTAAGAGCGACTTCTCTTCTCAAATCGCCTTCAACCAACTGGGTTTCGTCGATAACATCACGAATCCTGGCCACTTCTTCATCTGTTAAATCCCTAACACGGGTGTCAGGGTTAACATTTGCAGCAGCAAGAATACGGTTAGCACTTGCTCTGCCTATACCATATATATAGGTAAGTCCTATCTCAATACGCTTATCTCTCGGTAAATCTACACCACTGATACGAGCCATGTGTTTTATTACACCTCCAAATTTTGCTATCTTTCTCTTCCAAAACAAAAAATAAAAAATCAGCCGCTTTAAACTGTGACTGTCAGGGCACCCCCTGCAGCTAAGCATCCGTGATGACGGAACAGATGCTTAAAACAGTGCTAGTGGGAAGACATAAGCACTGCCCACAATATCACAATGTTCTGCCAGACCTTTTGCGGGTTAACAAAAAGCACCCTGACAGAATAAATTGTAACACAGAAAGCAAGACTTTAAATGGTATCCCGTCAATGAAACCCGGGCTTATAAGCATGTATACCATTACTTATAAGTACAAGCAAAAAATGTCATACTCATTACGGGATACAATTTATATAAAACAATACCGAGTATTTAGTTACCCGAACTATTGTATATTAGCCTTGTCTTTGTTTGTGTTTGGGGTTCTCGCAGATGACTCTGATAGCACCCTTCCTTCTTATGATCTTGCATTTCTCGCAAATTGGTTTTACTGATGACCTTACCTTCACAGTAATTCACCCCTTTCAAAAAAGTCCATCTACTATTATAACATTTTACAGTTACAATAGCAAGCAGTATTTTCAAGCCAAATTGAATTAATTGCTCTGTTATTTGTCTCTCCAAATAATTCTGCCCTTTGTCAAATCATAAGGTGACAGTTCCAGTGTAACCTTGTCGCCCGGCACAATCTTAATGAAATTCATACGCAGCTTACCGCTGATATGAGCAAGCACCTTGTGTCCATTCTCCAACTCAACCCTAAACATTGCATTAGGCAGCTTCTCAATTACTGTACCTTCGATTTCAACAACATCTGCTTTCGACATTATAAACCTCCCTTACTTGAAATTATGCATCTGCATCCTTATTGATTATGAAGCTACTATTAATATATTGCATTCTATAGCTGTTGCTCTTTTTCCAACAGCTTTATTGCTCTCTTGATTTCTTCATTTCTTATCTTTTTGCCATTAATCTTTTCTGTCAAATTCGGATCCCTTTTGTCCAGTAACCTTACATGTTTTTTATTTTTCTTCTTAGGCCGGTCCATGGTTCTAATTTTGCCATCCACTAAATATACATATTCAGTATCACTGGCTAATATCACATAAATCTTTCCGGTGTCCCGACCTGCGACAGATCTGACAAAGCTACCGATTATTAAAGAATCCTCCATATTAATAACCATGCCTTTCATCAGTCATCGCAAATTTTGGACCAAACAACATGCATATTTAGCAGGTCGCAAAATCTGCAGTAGAAATGATAAATAATCCTTTATTTCCTTAATATATGGTCAACAGCTCAGGCTCTCCGTTGGTTATAAGGACCGTATTTTCATAGTGGGCTGAAAGTGATCCGTCTGCGGTAATTACCGTCCAGTTGTCATCCTCCCAGTATACCTCAAATCGGCCTTGATTAACCATAGGTTCAATCGCCAGTGTCATACCGGCCTTAAGTGCCGGTCCTCTGCGCTTCTGAGCAAAGTTAGGAATTTGTGGCTCCTCATGAAGTACTCTTCCAATACCATGCCCAACCAGGTCCCTTACCACCGAGTAGCCATTTGCTTCAACATAGTTCTGTATAGCTGCTGAAATCTCATATAAATGATAGCCTTCGCGTGCATACTTTATACCTTCAAAAAAGCTCTGTCTTGTTACATCTATCAGTCTCTTTGCCTCATCTGAGATTTCACCTACCGCAAGGGTTCTGGCTGCGTCCGAATGATAACCCTGATATATTACCCCGCAGTCAAGACTTACTATATCACCATTCTTAAGGATTTTCTTTTTATTGGGTATTCCGTGTACCACCTGATCATTTACGGAAACGCAAATGGAGGCAGGAAACCCGTTGTAATTCAGGAAGGAAGGGGTACATCCATTCTTTTTAATTAACTCGTAACATTTTTTATCAATATCATAAGTAGAAATTCCTTCGCAAATCTCATCCTCAAGTTCTTTCAGAACCGCTGCCAGAATCTTGCCTGATTCCCTCATCAGCTGTATTTCCTTCTCTGATTTAACACTAATAGGCATACAAAAGCTTCCTTTCCAAATCTGACAACCGCAAAACACAGTCATGCTAATACTAAGCAGAAATAGCACCCAGGATAGCTACAATATCCTTGAATGTTTCATCCGCATCCTTTACCCCATCCACAGTCTTAAGAATCCCTTTATCCTTATAATAGCTTAGTAATGGCTGGGTTTGCTCATGGTAAACCTCAAGCCTTTTCTGTACTGTCTCAGGCTTATCATCATCACGAAGAATAAGCTCTGCTCCACAATTGTCGCATATACCCTCTTTCCTGGGAGGTATGCTTACTATATGATAAGTCGCTCCACAAACCGGGCAGGCTCTTCTGCCTGACATCCGTTTAATAATTGCCATGTCAGATGCATCAACTTCAATTGCACAGTCTATTCTCTCACCTGTCCTGTCAAGAGCAATGTCAAGCGCCTGTGCCTGAGGTATGGTTCGTGGAAATCCGTCAAGCACATAACCTCTTTTGCAATCCTCTTGCGTCAGGCGGACTGTCACAAGCTCCACAACAAGCTCATCCGGAACCAGCAAGCCCTTATCCATATATTCCTTTGCCTTAATCCCCAGTTCAGTTCCGTTTTTTATATTGGCGCGAAAAATATCGCCAGTCGAGATATGTGGTATATTATATTTTAATGACAGCTTCTTGGCCTGGGTTCCTTTTCCTGCTCCTGGTGCTCCCAATAAAATAATCCTCATAAACCTCTCCCCAATACTTTCTTTAATAAACTCCCATGCAATATTGTATAGGAAGATCATAAGAAATTTCTATACGATACAAAGCATGGGAGTTACATCTCTTCTGTAATTAATCACTCAGGAAGCCTTTATAATGGCGAACAAGCAGCTGGGATTCTATCTGCTTGATGGTTTCAATTATAACACCTACGATAATTATAATTGATGTACCGCCAAATGAAAACTGTGCATTCAAAACTCCCGATATGATCATAGGAACAATACATGCTATTATCAGTCCGACTGCACCTATGAAAATGATGTTGTTTAAAACCTTAGTAAGATATTCGGTAGTTGGTTTACCGGGACGTATACCCGGAATGAAGCCGCCTTGTTTCTTTATATTGTTGGATACTTCTATAGGATTGAAGGTTATAGAAGTATAAAAATATGCAAAGAAAACTGTAAATACTATATAAATAATTGCACCGATGGAATATTTGAAGTCCCCCCAGCTCTTTGTGTTAAACCAGCTGTTCTGGTTCAGCACCATTAAAACCTTGGGCCAGAAATAAGCTCTTGCCGGATATACCCCGAAGAAGGAGCCTATTACTATCGGCAGCTGCATAATGGAACCTGCAAATATAATCGGTATAACACCAGCCGTGTTTACTTTTAACGGAATATGGGAGGTTTGTCCACCCACCATTTTTCTTCCCTGTACCTTTTTTGCATAGGTAACAGGAATTCTTCTTTCAGCATCCTGAAGTACAACCACATATGCTATCAGAGCCAGGCTGATTAATATAATCAGTATAATGGCAAGCACTGCCTTAACAACTGACTGGCCCTTGATATAGGTTTGATACAGGCCGATAAAGTCGGCAGGAAGAGATGAAATGATGTTTATGGTCAGGATAATAGAAATACCGTTGCCTACACCATTCTGGGTAATCTTTTCACCAAGCCACATAAGGAATGTGCTTCCTGCAGTGAAGGATGCAACAATAATTATCAGGTTGGTAAATGTAAGGCCACCTTCCAAAGCACCCTGATTACCGAAACCGATTGCCATGGCAAGTGATTCAATTATTGCAAGGACAACCGTCAGATATCTGGTGAGCTCAGTGATCTTCTTTCTGCCTTCCTCGCCTTCCTTTTGCATTTCTTCAAGCTTCGGAATAGCTATTGTCAACAGCTGGACAATAATTGATGAAGAAATGTAGGGCGTGATGCTCAATGCAAAAATAGATAGTTTTGTAAAGGAACCACCGGTTATGCTGTTAAAAAAGCCGAGTGCCTGAGAATTAAAAATCTCGTTGGTATAATCCCTGTTTACCGCCGGAGCTGGTAATAATGTTCCAAGTCTTACGATAGCAATACATATGAGTGTGTATATTAGCCTGTTTCTAATATCTTTTACTTTAAATGCGTTTCGAATCGACTCAAACATTATACCACCTCAGCATTTCCACCAAGAGCCTTAATCTTCTCTATTGCACTTGCGCTGTAAGCATTCACCTTAACATCAAGTCTCTTCTTTAATTCGCCAAATCCAAGTATCTTTACTCCATCTCCGGCTTTCTTGATAATTCCTGCTTCCAACAAAGATTCAACCGTTACAGTAGCTCCATCTTCAAATCTATTTAATGCATCTACATTAATTGCAATAATTTCTTTTGTATTTCTATTTGTGAAGCCACGCTTCGGAATTCTTCTGTACAAAGGCATCTGTCCGCCTTCAAAGCCAACTCTTGGCGCTCCGCTACGAGCCTTTTGACCCTTATGACCCTTGCCGGCTGTCTTGCCGTTACCTGAACCATGGCCACGTCCTCTTCTGAAATTATCGTTTTGCTTAGATCCAACTGCAGGTCTCAATTCTGATAAATTCATGTCGTGCACCTCCTTCTATTAGCGATTTATATTTCTTCTACCTTAACCATGTGACTAACCTGTTTTATCATCCCTCTTACAGCGGCATTATCCGGCAACTCCACGGTATTGTTAGGTCTTTTCAGGCCTAATGATGCAACTGTTGCTCTATGCTTAGGGATGGCACCAATTGTAGATTTAATCAATGTTATTTTCAATTTACCTGCCATTGCTGACACCTCCATCTTGGCATATTATGAAGAACAGCACCTGGGCCGTTCCCCCAGTTCCGAATAACCCAACCCTGGCTGCCTAATGTGCAAAACCCTGATTGTGATTATATCCGGAACCTTTGTGTCTGATTCTATGGGAACCTGTTCTCCTGTGTTAGCCGTAAGAAACTATCTTGACAGCTGATCTAAGCTAATTCCACGAAGCTTAGCTACTTCCTCAGGAGTCTTCAACTTCTTTAATCCTTCAATTGTTGCAAGAACTACGTTCTGCTTGTTGTTGGAACCAAGTGACTTGGTACGAACATTCTTATAGCCTGCAAGCTCAAGTACGTTACGTGCAGGGCCACCGGCGATGATACCTGTACCCTGTGGAGCACGCTTAAGCAATACAGTTGCGCTGCCAAACTTACCGACAAAGTCATGCGGTATGCTTCCGTTCTCATCAATAGGCAGGCTGACCAATTTCTTAATTGCGTCTTCCTTACCCTTGCGGATTGCTTCAGGTATTTCGGACGCTTTTCCTAAACCGGCTCCAATATGTCCGTTTTTGTCACCTACAACAACCAGAGCTGTAAAGCGAAAATGACGTCCACCCTTAACAACCTTGGTAACACGCTTAATCGCAACAACTTTATCTTCTAACTCTAATTGACTGGCATCAATTATTGAACGTTTCATGTATTATCCTCCTTGCCTAGAATTCCAGACCAGCTTCTCTAGCTGCATCTGCCAACGCTTTTATCTTACCCTGATATATGAAGCCGCCTCTATCAAAAACTACGCATTTGATTCCCTTTTCCAATGCCTTCCTGGCTATAACCTGACCCAAGTAAGCAGCTGCTGCCACATCATTAGTTTTTGATAATTCAGCTTTAACATCCTTTTCAAGTGTGGATGCTGCAACTAATGTATGACCTACGGTATCATCTATAATCTGAGCATACATATGATTGTTGCTTCTGAATACGGCCAAACGCGGTCTCTGCGGAGTACCTGTGAAACGATTACGTATTTTTAAGTGCTTCTTGACACGGATTTTTGATCTTGACTCTTTCTTAATCATTTATTTCACTCCTCCCTTACTTCTTACCGGTCTTACCAACCTTGCGTCTGATCACTTCATCAGCATACTTGATGCCCTTGCCCTTATAAGGCTCAGGTTTTCTCTTTGCTCTGATTTCAGCGGCATATTGGCCAACCTTTTCCTTATCGATACCTTTAACAATAATCTTGTTCTGTCCTTCAACAACTGATTCAATTCCTTCCGGATCAGTCATGACGACCGGATGGGAGTAACCTAATACCAATGTCAATTCCTTGCCTGCTTTAGAGGCTCTGTAACCAACACCATTTACTTCAAGCTCTTTCTGATAGCCCTGGGTAACGCCTACTACCATATTGTTAATCAGAGTTCTTGTAAGGCCATGTAATGCCTTGTTCTTTTTCAAATCATTCGGTCTGGATACTTGGATAACTCCGTTTTCAAGGGTTATCTTCATTTCAGCCGGCAATACTCTTTCCAGAGTACCCTTAGGACCTTTTACAGTCACTTTATTATTTTCTGCTATATCTACAGTTACGCCTGCAGGTACAGCGATAGGCATTCTTCCAATTCGTGACATGCCCGCACCTCCTATAATTTTGTGTTAGACATCCGACCATGCTGCTTTATGCTCCTGCATCGATGCCTTATGTGTATGATAGCTTCAACTACTTTTCAATTACCAAACAAATGCAAGCACTTCTCCGCCTACATTCAGCTCTCTGGCCTCTCTGTCAGTAATAACACCCTTGTTGGTGGAAAGAATAGCAATTCCTAATCCGCCAAGTACCTTTGGCAAATTGTCCTTGCTGGCATATACTCTAAGACCCGGCTTTGAGATTCTCTTCAGACCGGTGATGATC
The DNA here is from genome assembly GCA_012512855.1 of Clostridiales bacterium. Lineage (GTDB taxonomy): Bacteria > Bacillota > Clostridia > Lachnospirales > Lachnospiraceae > Mobilitalea. The sequence continues at coordinate 18,138 of JAAZDK010000014.1, read as the reverse complement.
TTTGTATTCTTGTCTTTACCGTACTTTAATGTGATGCGAATGGTCTTTAAATTCTCAACTTCTTCGATTTCATATTTCTTGATATATCCTTCCCTTAAAAGGATATCGGCTATAGCAATCTTCATCTTTGAAGCTGGAATATCTACTGTATCGTGTTTAGCAGTATTTGCATTACGGATTCTTGTAAGCATATCTGCAATGGGATCGCTCATTGTCATGTGATTTGCCTCCTTTCTTAACTCTTACCAGCTGGCTTTCTTCACGCCTGGTATCTGTCCCTTGTACGCTAATTCGCGAAAACAAATTCTGCAAATTCCGTACTTTCTCAAATATGCATGAGGACGGCCGCATATTCTACAACGGTTATACTCTCTGGTAGAGAATTTCTGCGGACGCTGTTGCTTTACTTTCATTGACGTTTTAGCCATTGAATTTCCTCCTCTATTTTCTAAACGGCATTCCGAATAGTGTTAACAGTTCACGAGCCTCTTCATCTGTCTTTGCTGTTGTAACAAAGATAATGTCCATACCTCTTACCTTGTCAACTTTATCGAAGTCAATTTCAGGGAAGATTAACTGCTCTTTGATACCTAAGGCATAATTGCCTCTGCCGTCAAATGCGTTCGGGTTTACACCTCTGAAGTCACGTACGCGAGGCAGAGCCAGGTTAATCAAACGATCAGCAAACTCATACATTCTTTCACCTCTTAAGGTTACTTTGCAGCCGATTGACATGCCTTCTCTTATCTTGAAATTAGCTATGGATTTCTTAGCCTTGGTTATAACAGGCTTCTGGCCGGATATAATCTCAAGATCCTTAGCTGCGGACTCCAGAAGCTTTGCATTATCCCTAGCTTCTCCAACGCCCATGTTGATAACGATTTTCTCTATCTTGGGTACCTCCATGACGTTCTTGTAACCAAATTTCTTTGTCATGGCAGGCACTATTTCCTTCAAATACATTTCCTTTAATCTAGCCACCGCCATTACCTCCTCTCTGTATTAATCGATTACGTCGCCGGTTGTCTTGGCATAACGCACTTTCTTGAGGCCCTTCTTAGTCTCCACGAACTTAAAGCCTACTCTTGTTGGTTTGCCCTTATGCATCAGCATTACATTAGAAGCATCAATAGGTGCAGGCTCCTGGATGATTCCACCCTTGGGATTCTGCTGGCTGGGCTTGCTATGCTTGGAAACCATATTAATACCTTCAACGATTAATCTATTTCCAACCACCTTTAATACCTTTCCAACCTTGTTTTTATCTTTACCGGCAATTACCTTGACACTGTCATTTTTCTTTATTTTCATCGTTGCCACTAGTATACACCTCCCTATAACACTTCTGGTGCCAAAGAAACGATCTTCATGAACTGTTTCTCTCTTAATTCTCTTGCTACCGGTCCAAAAATACGAGTTCCTCTGGGGTTCTTGTCTTCCTTGATAATAACGGCAGCATTCTCATCAAATCTTATATAGGAACCGTCCTTACGGCGTGTGCCCTTAACAGTACGAACAACAACAGCCTTAACAACATCGCCCTTCTTTACAACACCGCCTGGTGTTGCATCTTTAACCGAAGCAATGATGATATCGCCTATATTGGCATATCTTCTGGTTGATCCGCCAAGTACTCTGATGCAAAGCAGCTCTTTTGCACCGGTATTGTCGGCAACATTAAGTCTTGATTCAGCTTGAATCATGCTAATACTCCTTTCAGTTGCATAGTCAACTAATACAAAGCCGGCAGCTAAGGTCACCTGCCCTGCTTTATATCCGATTTATATAAATACCCAGTTACAATGCTTTTGTTAAATACTACTTTGCTCTTTCTATAATTTCAACAAGTCTCCATCTTTTTTCCTTTGATAAAGGTCTTGTTTCCATTACTTTAACTCTATCGCCGATTTTGCACTCATTATTCTCATCATGAGCCTTCAGCTTGTAGGTTCTCTTTACGATTTTTCCATACAAAGGATGCTTAACATTGTCTACTACCGCAACGACGATCGTCTTATCCATCTTGTCGCTAACGACCTTGCCGATACGAACTTTTCTTAAATTTCTTTCCACGACGATACTCCTTTCTTGAACCTTAAGTCACACTGTCATGCAACACAGGCTCATTAGTTTTTGGAAGCCCTTGAAAGCTCAGAGATAACTGTCTGAATTCTTGCTATGTTTCTTCTTACTTCCTTGATTCTGCTGGTGTTGTCCAGCTGATTGGTCGCATTCTGAAATCTTAGGTTAAAGAGCTCCTTTTTCGCAGCTACTAATTCCTGGTTTAATTCAGTTACAGATTTTGATCTTAATTCTTCAAGATATTTATTAATTTTCACTGTTTTCACCGCCTTCTAATTCTGCACGGGAAACGATTTTACATTTCACCGGAAGTTTGTGAGATGCAAGACGTAATGCTTCTCTTGCAGTTTCCTCAGGAATACCTGCGATTTCAAAAAGCACACGTCCCGGTTTAACAACAGCTACCCAGTACTCAACTGAACCCTTACCGGATCCCATACGGGTCTCAGCAGGCTTTGCTGTAACGGGTTTGTCAGGAAAAATCTTTATATAAACCTTACCGCCACGCTTTGTAAAACGTGTCATAGCAATACGGGCTGCCTCAATCTGATTGGACTTTATCCAAGCAGGCTCCATGGCTACGATACCGTACTCGCCCTGGTTGATTGTTGTGCCCCTGCTGGGCTTACCCCTCATGCTACCACGAAATTGCTTACGGTGTTTTACTCTCTTAGGCATTAACATTAGTTATCGCTCCCTTCTGCTTTTGCTCCTTTTTCTTTCTTAGGAAGCACCTCACCAAGATAAATCCATACCTTGACACCCAGCTTACCATAGGTGGTGTCAGCTTCTGCAAAACCATAATCTATATTTGCACGCAGGGTCTGCAACGGAATTGTTCCCTCGCTGTAGAACTCTGTACGGGCAATTTCAGCACCGCCAAGACGTCCGGATACAGCAGTCTTTATACCTTTGGCACCGGCCTTCATGGTTCTTGACATAACAGACTTCATCGCTCTTCTGAAGGAAATACGGTTCTCCAGCTGTGAAGCAATGTTCTCAGCTACCAGCTGTGCATTGAGATCAGGCTTCTTAACCTCTTTGATTTCAAGATTTACCCTGTTCTTTGTAAGCTTCTGCACTTCATTCTTCAGATTCTCAATTTCAGCACCTGCTTTACCGATTACTACACCGGGCTTTGCTGTATGGATTATTATTTTTATTCTTTCGGATGCTCTTTCAATCTCTATTCTTGCAATTCCTGCGCTATACAGCTTTTCTTTCAGGAACTTTCTTATCTTGTAATCTTCAACAAGATTATCAGCAAAATCGCGTTCGGCATACCATCTGGAATCCCAATCATTAATTATTCCGACTCTTAAGCCATGCGGATTAACCTTTTGTCCCATTATAGCCCTCCTTATCTTTCATTAAGCACTATTGTAATATGGCTTGTTCTTTTTAATATACGGTTAGCTGAGCCACGTGCTCTTGGTCTGATTCTCTTTAATATCGGGCCCTGGTTAGCATAACATTCTTGAATGTAAAGCTTCTCAGTGTCCATATTCTTATATTCAGCATTTGCGATTGCTGATTTTAATAATTTCAATATCACGCTGGACGCATATCTGGGATTATATGCAAGAATACCGAGCGCAGTCTTAACATCCTTACCGCGAATGGCATCCAACACGAAACAAGCTTTCTGTACAGATACTCTCGCATAGGATATAGTTGCTCTTGCTCTATTGTCAACCTGCTCATTTCTCTGTCTCTTTATCTGGGATCTATGACCTTTAGCCATGGATAGAACCTCCTTCCATTACATCTTCGCTTTATTTCTTACCTGTTTTCTTTTCGTCTTTTCCGTGACCTCTATAGGTTCTGGTTGTAACAAACTCACCCAGCTTGTGACCAACCATATCTTCAGTTATATAAACCGGCACATGCTTTCTGCCGTCATGAACTGCGATTGTATGTCCAACCATCTGCGGGAAAATTGTTGAGCGGCGTGACCAGGTCTTGATAACTGTTTTCTCGCCTGCAGCATTCAGCGCATCTATCTTTTTCAATAAATGCTCATCAGCAAATGGTCCCTTTTTAAGTGAACGAGCCATGTATTCTAACCTCCTTAGAATTCTAAAAATTAATTGGCTTTAAATTTATTTTACTACACTACCGCTTCTTCTTCTGATGATAAGCTTATTGGAAGCCTTATTCTTCTTTCTAGTCTTAAGACCAAGAGCCGGCTTACCCCAAGGAGTACAAGGACCGGGACGACCGATACCTGTCTTACCTTCACCACCACCATGAGGATGGTCAACCGGGTTCATAACTGAACCACGAACTGTAGGTCTGATACCCATGTGACGCTTGCGTCCTGCCTTACCTACATTAATAAGCTCATGGTCGATATTGCCAACCTGACCAACTGTTGCTCTGCAGTTTATCGGAACCATTCTCATCTCACCGCTAGGCAGACGAAGTGTCGCATACTTGCCTTCCTTAGCCATCAGCTGAGCTGAATTGCCTGCTGCACGAACCAGCTGTCCTCCCTTGCCGGGATATAATTCAATGTTGTGAATCTCGGTACCTACCGGAATATTGGCAAGCGGCAAGCAATTTCCAACCTTAACTTCCGCACTTTCACCGCTCATCAAAACGTCGCCGACCTTAAGACCATAGGGTGCGATAATATAGGACTTTTCACCATCGGCATATTTAATCAATGCAATATTAGCTGTTCTGTTAGGATCATACTCTATAGTGGCAACCGTTGCCGGAATACCGTCTTTTCTTCTCTTAAAATCTATAATTCTATATTTCCTTCTAACACCACCACCGCGATGTCTTACAGTGATCTTACCCTGATTGTTACGGCCTGACTTCTTATTCAAAGAAACAAGCAATGATTTCTCAGGTTTATTAGTGGTAATCTCTGCAAAATCAGAAACGGTCATGTGTCTTCTGGAAGGTGTATATGGGTTATATGCTTTAATTCCCATGATTTGCACTCCTTTCAACTTGTAAGCTTGGATAGCGCCCTGCGAGATTACACCTCACAATTGCTTCTGCATAATCCCAGCCTTGCGCCTCCTTTTACTAACTCAAATTATAGTCCTGAGAAAATCTCAATCTCAGCGCTGTCATCTGTCAACTGCACAATCGCCTTCTTAACCTTGGAGGATCTACCTTCTACCAACTTACCACCGCTGCTGCGTCTGCGCACCTTGCCGTCCTGGTTAATTGTGTTGACCTTAGCAACCTTTACGCCGCTGAACATCTTTTCAACAGCTTCCTTTATCTGACTCTTTGTAGCCTCCGGATGAACACTGAATGTGTACTTCTTATCAGCCAAAGTATTCATACTTTTCTCGGTTATAATAGGCTTAATAATTACATCATAATATTTTAAATCTGCCATTATGCGTACACCTCCTCGATCTGAGCAACGGCATCCTTTGTTAATACCATGGCATCATACTTCAAAATGTCATATACATTAATGGAGTTTGCCAAAATCGTTCTTACCTTCGGGAGGTTTCTGGCAGAAAGCTCAACATTCTCATTCTTCTTGTCAAGAACGATTAATGCCTTTTTGAGATTCAGATTATCCAGAACCGCCTTCATCTTCTTGGTCTTTATTTCATCAAGTGTCAGATTGTCTATAACATAGAACTTGGATTCGTTAACTCTTGATGTCAAGGCCGACTTAATTGCCAGTGCCTTTTCCTTCTTGTTCATCTTAAAGGAATAATCTCTTGGCTTCGGTGCAAACACAACACCGCCGCCCTTCCATTGAGGAGCTCTGATTGAACCCTGTCTTGCATGACCGGTTCCTTTCTGTCTCCAGGGCTTTCTTCCGCCACCACTTACTTCTGCACGTGTCTTCGCACTTTGTGTTCCCTGACGTTTATTAGCCAGCTGCTGTACAACAGCCATGTGTACCAAATGCTCATTTATCTCCACTCCGAAGACAGCGTCATTCAACTCCATAGTGCCTACCTGCTTGCCTTCGATATTATAAACTGCTACGTTTGCCATCTATGCTTCCTCCTTTCCTAAAGCTTCTAGTTCGCCTTCTTAACTGTTTCTTTAAGCATAACCAAGGACTTCTTTGCTCCGGGTACCGCACCCTTAACAAGTATAAGGTTCTTATCAGCATCTACCTTGACTACCTCAAGATTCTGAACTGTAGCCCTTACAGCTCCCATATGTCCTGGCATATGCTTGCCGGGGAATACACGGCCGGGTGTTGTTGCGGCACCATTGGAACCTGCATGTCTGTGGTACTTGGAACCATGCTTCATAGGTCCTCTGTGCAGATTATGTCTCTTGATTGCTCCCTGGAAGCCTTTACCCTTAGTCTTACCGATTGCATCAACTCTGTCGCCTTCTGCGAAGATATCGGCCTTGATTTCCTGGCCAACCTTGTAATCAGAAGCATTCTCCAAACGGAACTCTCTGAGATATCTTTTAACGGCAACGCCTGCTTTTGCAAAGTGACCCTTTCTGGGCTTGTTAACAAGACCTTCCCTAATGTCGCCAAAAGCAACCTGTATTGCATCATAGCCATCGTTTTCCTTGGTTTTAACCTGGGTAACATAAAGCGGACCTGCCTGCAATACTGTTACCGGAATTAACTCACCATTCTTGCCGAAAACCTGAGTCATACCGATCTTGGTAGTTAAAATCGCTTTCTTCATTATTTATTACCTCCTGTTTAATCTACAGCGGATCATGCTATGCGCGGAAGACGCCTTCCTTACGCAGATTTGCATATCGCTTTTATCCGCCTGTACTATGCTTTTTCTGCGCATATTGTGCGACTGCGCACATTCTGCATGATCATCCTAGATGGTTAAATACATTGCATATATTAACCCTAAGGATTATTAACTTAATTTTCTTGCTTTTTTAGTGATTCTCATAAACCACTTAATAACAAATCACTTGACTGATAACACCAGGCCACAGCCGTAAAGCCCGCGCCCAATCCTACTTTGTCTTCATCTTTATATCGATGAATATACCTGCAGGCATCTCCAGCCTGGATAAAGCATCAACCGTCTTCTGTGTAGGAGCAATGATGTCAATCAATCTCTTGTGTGTTCTCTGCTCGAACTGTTCTCTGGAATCCTTATACTTATGAACAGCTCTCAGAATAGTAACAATCTCCTTCTTTGTAGGCAACGGAACCGGTCCGCTAACCTTGGAGCCTGTCTTCTTCACAGTGTCGATAATCTTGCTTGCAGATTGATCAACCAGATGATGATCGTATGCCTTTAATGTGATTCTCATTATTTGCTGATTTGCCATAAAAAAAGCCGCCTCCTTTTCGCACTTAATTACAGTACGACAAGCGGTGACTGTACACTCGTCCGTGTGTATCCTCATATCCTCTAGGAATAATCCGGGCAAGCCGGATTAAACAGTAAATCTTATATGGATCCTGTTATGATTATCTTCACACGTTTTATCTGCCATATGCAGAAGATTATATTGTACAGTGACTTGTCGCCAGTTTTCATAACTTGACCTTCGCTCCACGGAAATACCTGCCTCAAGGGCAGCAACCTCACGCTTCAACGCTATCAATGTCACAACATCAGATATTATAACATCATGAATAATACTTGGCAAGCATTTTTTTAAGTAATTTACTAAATTTTTTCTTGATTTTATTTGAAAATCTAAATTTCACCCCCTGCCTCTTTATCCTCTTCGGCAAAAGGTTGCAAAATGTTTTTTTTGCATCTGAAGACAGCTATTCAAAATATTTTTCTTTATAGCTTTAATACTTATATATGAATTTTTTATCATTATTGAGTTTTTTATACCAATTATAATAAAAAGCTGCCCACACAAATAATTTTGCATGCCTCCAAATCAGATGGGTACAATGCTGCACCCAATTTTTTTGACTTACTGGTATGAGTATTTTATTTGATATTATCGGTATCATATCCAATCACCGTCCATATACCTGTATCATCCTGTCTAACCAGCCTTTTCAGATATACAACCCGTGCTACGGATTTGTCATCATGGATTACAGCCCTGGCCGATACCCCGTCATTTTCTACCAGCTCTATGGCTTCATAGGGAACAGGATAGTCCCCTGTTATGCCTTCAGGAGATAATAAGAGACTGGCAAATACCTGACTGACGTATACCGGATCCAGCAACCATGGTGAATGACCTGCATCTACATTCTTTTGCTGATTTTCTTCTGCCTCAAAATCCACCTCCACCTTTATCTGAGGTTCTTCTGCACTCTGTCTGTTATTTTCCCGGATTAGCAGCTCCCCGTCCGTCATTCCCCGTATAAAAGCTTTAATTACCTCCATGCTGTCATTGCCAAGAACAGTGTATTCCATATCCTCTTGCTGCCAGCGCACTGATACTATCAAACCATCATCGATGATCTCCGCCCTGCTGCCGCCTATTTGACCAAGAAGCGAACCTGGCTCCGGCTTAAACTCCCCTGCCGGGGATCCTTTTATTACCACAAGCGGATTGGTTTTTTGAAAGCCGCCTTGCACACTATCCGTCATAGCTATGCTTTCTTTCTTATTATAATATAGCTGTATTGAAGGCTCGCTTTTCACCACAGCGATTTTATCCAGAAAATAGCCGTCAGGTATCTTATCCGGCAACAGAATTTGAATTCCTGTAATTTTGCGGGCTTCCTCAATCCCGGCAACCAGCTGCTGCTGACTATTATTAATCTCAGCAAAACCAGCAGGCAATTCGTAGCTTAATAGCTCATCAGGAATAGCATCAGCAAATTCTATGAAGCTGTAGCTCATCTTGTACATAAGTGCGTTTTGCATAGCAGATTCTCTTTGCAGGGGCAGCTTGCTTTCCTTATCAATCCAAAGCCGGTAGGGCAGGCCTGCATCCGGTGTGATTTCAAGTATAAGCGTCTCCCTGCCACTTATACTATCCTCACCTACTTCCTTGATTGTCAGTGCTCTCCTTACATCCTCCAGCTCCCTGCCCAGCTCAAAGCTGAAACGATATGGATCAGGAAAGCTCTGAAAAATATATGCCACCTGCTCCTGCTGCCTAATTTGCCATTTCATCTGCCCGTTATTGACTGTGATACATCCCTTGCTTACACCCTCCAGCTCCTTTACATAATAATTGCCTTTGCTGTCTGCCCATACCTCTTTTTTGGATTGGAGGACTGTTTCGCCCAGACCGTTAATTTCACTGTACTCTATGATTCCATGATAAGCCTTTATAGCTTGCATCGCTTTTTCCATTGCATATACAAAGCTGCTGCTTTCTTTTGGTGAGCATTGATCAGCTACTGAAAGCATGATAAAGGCTGCCACAAAAGCGGCTGCCGTTATGGCCACCGCGCTTTTAATCAGGCGCATTCCGTTGCTGCGCTTTGTGCCGGTTGCAATCCTGCCGCCATCTGTAGCTTCATTTCCGCTGGGTATTTCAGCAGTGACAGCTTTAATTAGCCTCTTTTCAAAATCCTCATTCGGATATTTGATCTCCCCAAGAGCCTTAACTCTTCTGACAACTCCGGTCAGTCTGTCGTGCTCTTCACTATAGGCCTTGATACCATGCTCCAGGGGTCTTTTTTCCTTATTAAGAGTATTAATATACCTATCTATTCTTCTAATTTTATTCATAACAAGATTACCTCCCATGAATTCTTATATGCAGCTCTTTCCAACCAGCAGCTCAGTCCCCTCGAGCCAGAAGCTTTTCCAGCTGCTTAAGGGCTCTAAACTGTAACACACGGACCGTACCCTTCTTCTTATTCATCAGCCTGGCTGTCTCTTCAACCGAAAAGCCCTTAATAATTCTAAGCCTTATGACCATCTGCTGGTCCTTTGTAAGAACTTCTAAGGCTTTTTCAACCTCATCCTGCTCTGCAAGATAGTCTGTAAAGTCTTCGGTTGCCAGTAATTCCTCATTAGCCTCATCTATATTGACGCTAAAGCCATTTTTCTTTTTCTTTCTCCAACGGTCACGTATTATATTGAGAGCAATACATTTAAGATATGAGTCAATCCTGTGAACTGTAAGATCATTGTTCATAAGATAGGTTATAGCCTTTACATAGCTTTCCTGTGTTATATCCTGCGCTTCCTCGCGGTTTTGTACCTTATAATAAATATACCTGTACAGCTCCATCCATGTATCCGTGCACAGTTCTTCGATAAACTCCTTACGTTTCTTAAACCCGCACATTATTACTCCCTTCTGCACTTATACTGCTCTTTTCCGAGAAATAAGACCTTCCTGCCACAGACACACGCCATTTTCATGGAAAGTCTAATATTCATATAAGTGCTTTCAAAATACATAGACGAAGCTTTACAGGTATTTGTTACAGTTTTTATATATTTTAATCCAATTTAGTTTTCATGCTAATTCTTTCTTACCTTCTTCGTCAGGCATATTTCCATCTTCAAGTCAGCTTTCCCAGCGCCCTGATGCGCCGCATGGAAGCACCAGATTGCTGGCAGTCACCGGCAGACCTATTTCATCGGATACCACCCGGCCTCCATACCTTGGCTGCAATACATAGGACAGCATATAAGTAAGTACTGCCGGCTGCAATCCTGTGGTGTAGGAATTTATAAGAAAGAACAGAGGCTCATCTGATAATAGCTGAGAACACAGCTTAATAAAAGGGAATATATTGTCCTCTATCTTCCAGATCTCCCCCTTCGGCCCCCGGCCATATGACGGAGGGTCCATAATAATTGCATCATATTTATTACCCCTGCGTATTTCCCGTTCAACAAACTTGATGCAGTCATCCACTATATAACGGATTGGAGCATCTGCAAGCTCTGAACTGGCCGCATTCTGCTTAGCCCAGGTTACCATTCCCTTGGATGCATCCACATGGGTAACTGCTGCTCCAGCCTTAGCAGCCGCAAGAGTGGCACCTCCGGTATATGCAAACAAATTAAGGACCTTAATTGGCCGTCCCGCATTTTTAATTTTGTCCGAAAACCAGTCCCAGTTTACAGCCTGCTCAGGAAACAGGCCTGTATGCTTAAAGCTGAAGGGCTGCAAATTAAAGGTCAGATCCCTGTATTTTATAGTCCATTTATCAGGCAAATCAAAAAACTCCCATTCGCCTCCGCCCTTCTTGCTTCTGTGATAATGGGCATTCGGGCTTTTCCAGCCTCTATGCTTTTTTTCCGTTTCCCATATGACCTGGGGGTCCGGCCTAATCAGCAGATATTTCCCCCACCTCTCAAGCTTTTCGCCGGCTGATGTGTCCAGCAGCTCATAATCCTTCCAGTTTTCAGCAATCCACATAAAAAAACCTAACCTTTCTTTACTGTTTTGTATAATTATTCAATTAAGTGATTAAATTTCCTTTACATTACCGCCTATTATGCACTTGCCAGGCTCCTGATCGTCAAAAATATCTTTCTAATTATAAACCAGTCATAATATATTTACAAGCCGATAGAAAGCATACTTGCTGCAATTCATTAATAAAATCCAATTCATTTAAGATATACCTATTCATTTAGATTCAATTCACTAAGATGGCCCTCACAAGAAGCTAGCTGCAATATTATTTGCGGTAATATTATTTGCTTAAGCAATCATATATTAGTAAACATGTATCCTTATTTATAATTAAATTCACCTTTAACCAATATTAAGGATTCTAATAATTATTTAACTTGACTATACAGGTTTAAAATAATAAACTTAACTTGTAAGTTTATTCATAGTATTGGAACAATCACCCTGGTTATACCATCAAGTTACAAATCCTTTTTAAGAAATTTTTTTATCAGCAATATTTTATTTTTATATCAAACGGAGGGATAAGAAATGGGAATTTTATCAAGATTTAAAGACATTATGGCCAGCAACATCAACGCACTGCTGGATAAGGCAGAGGATCCTGAGAAGATGATAGATCAATGCCTTAGAAATCTCAATTCAGATCTTGGAAAGGTTAAGTCAGAGACAGCCACCATCATGGCTGAGGAGCAAAGGGCTAAAAGGGCTCTGGATGAGTGCACTGCTGAAATCGCAAGGATGCAGCAATATGCCATTAAGGCTCTGGAAGCCAACAATGAAGCAGACGCAAGAAAGTTCCTGGAGCAGAAGGCTGTGCTTAGCGCCAAGCTTCCCGGACTTCAGGAGGCCTACACACTTGCCAGCAATAATGCGGCTCAGATGCGTCAGATGCATGATAAGCTTGTCAATGACATAAATGAGCTGGAAGCCCGCAGGGATATGATTAAGGGTAAGCTGGCGGTAGCAAAGACCCAGGAGCGCATCAACAAGATGACCTCTTCCGTAGCAAGTGCCAACAACTCCATTGCCAGCTTCAAGAAATATGAGGAAATGGCAGACAAGGCTCTCGACAAGGCAAATGCTATGGCTCAGCTGAACAGCTCAACTCCCGATCAGGCAATTGAAGAATTAACCAGGAAATACGCATCCGATATTAACGTTGATGATGAACTGGCAGCATTAAAGGCCAGCCTGGGTAAATAAGCCTAACGCAGTAGTATAATGATGTCCGCAAATGAAAGTATATCTTAATATTTGCGGGCATTTTATGCCCTGGTCAGGAAAATTTCCATTGCGAAAGCGGCTTTAAATCAGCGAATTATATAAAGCAGGCATCAGCAATCCGGGAGGAGAGCTCCTTTGTGTATCCTAAGGGGCAATCCTCCCATAGAGCTTTGCTTGATAGGAGGATTGGCATGTCCAATGTAGTACATTATAAATGCCCCAACTGCGGGGCGGATATGGCTTTTGACAGCGTGTCAGGTATGCTTCGCTGCGACAGCTACGGTAGAACCGACAACATAGAGCACATGGCAGGCATGAAGGATTTGCCCCGTGATGCTGAAGTTAAATATGAAATGAACGATGAGGATATACAAGCAGCCAACTCAGCTTTTGTCAAAGATTTTGCCGATCCGTCCGATACGGATGAACCAGGCTATTATCATACATTTGGCGACAACGAAGCCCATGAATATCATTGCAAAAACTGTGGAGCAGTTATCATCACAGAGATCAACACCGCTGCCACCACCTGCAGCTTCTGCGGAGCTGGTGTGGTTTTGGCCGATCGCCTAAGTGGCATATTAGCCCCCTCCAAGGTGATTCCCTTTTCCATAAGCAAGGAGCAGGCACAGGAGGCATTTAAAAAATGGTGCCGCAGAGGACTTCTCACTCCAAGTGATTTCATGACCGCTGATCGCATCAAGAATATAACCGGTATGTATATTCCATTCTGGCTCTACGATCTAAACGGACGGGGAGAGCTGGAGGCCACCTGTACCAGGGTGCGTACCTATACAAGAGGCGACTGGATATACACAGAAACCAAATACTATCATGTATATCGCAAGGTGGATCTTAACTATCTTCGGGTACCCTGTGATGCCTCCAAGAAAATGGATGATAAAATGATGGATAAGCTGGAGCCTTACAGGTACGAAAATTTAAAGGAATTCAGGATGCCTTATCTTGTCGGCTTTATAGCCGAGAAATATGACTATACCGATAATGAGTTGCTTCCCAGAGTCAAGGCAAGGGTAAGCTCCTACGTTGATTCCTATCTTCGTTCTACAATAAACGGCTATTCTTCGGTACATATAAACCGTAAAAACATAAATATTATTAAAAAAAGGGCTGACTACGCCCTGATGCCGGTCTGGATGGTTTGCTATGATTACAGGCAGACCGAGCATATCTTCCTGATGAACGGCCAAACCGGCAAAATAATCGGAAAGCCTCCTCTCAGCAAGGCTAAAATTGCCATGTGGTTTACAGGTATAACAACAGGCAGCTTCATAATAATGCAGCTTATCAGCAGATTGTTGGGAGGTGTCCTCCTATGAAAAGACAAAAATTCAATCCATCCGGTCACAGCTTGCTGCCGGCACTAATCCTGGCAGCTGCAATTGCCGTATTTTCCGCAATAATCCCTGCTGCTGCCGTTTATGCGACAAAGGCTGAAGCAAGACGGCATGTATATGATGAGGCCGGTTTATTCTCGGAGGTAGAGCTTGAAAGCCTTGAGGAAAAATGCATTAGCTATGGGGAGAATGCAAATGTCGAAATAGTAATACTTACCCACAATGACCCCAAGGCTATTTATGCAGAGGTTTATGTTGAGGATTTTGAGAATCAGCTGCCTGCCGGTGACAGGGTATATCTCCTTATAGATATGTATAACCGGGATGTATTTATAGAAGGCTACGGCAAGGCTGAAGCATATGTAAATTCCAAAAGAATTGACAATATACTTGACGAAATTGTACCGGATTTGACTGACGGCTATTATTATGATGCCTGCCTCACCTTTATAGAAATGGCTGCTTCATATATGAAGGATGACTCGGAGCTGAATTATGACCATAATTATAATATCCCTCCCCAGTCCTCAAGGCCAAATAAACCCTACTATGATGAGACATGGCCATCAGACAAATACACGCAAGGTACAACACATACCGTGCTTATGATACTTTCCAACGTATGGGTACAGCTTTTGATATCCCTGATTATCGGAGCAACAGTTGTTGGCATCATGGCATATAACTCCGGTGGAAAGATGACCGCCGGCAGCAGCAATTATTTGGATCACTCCAGATCAGGACTAATAGGCCGCAGAGATGATTATATCCGTACTACGGTAACCAAGGTAAGAAGGCCTAAAAACGACAGCAAGACCAGTAGCAGCCATTCCAGAGGCGGCTTTAATTCAAGCGGTTTTCGTGGAGGAGTCTCCTCCGGCGGACGGTCACACAGCTCAGGAGGACGTAAATTCTAAACCTATATAAACACCAGCTAATACAGATAACAGGAGGAAGAATAATGGGTATATTTTCAAAGCAATTTGCCAATTTAGTAGAATGGCAGGAATTCCGCGAGGATATGGTTTTTTACAAATGGAGCAATAATGAAATAAAAAAGGGAAGCCGTTTAATCATTCGTCCGGGTCAGGATGCGGTGTTTTTATATAACGGCAAAATAGAAGGCATATTCAAGGATGAAGGAGATTACGATATAGAATCACAGATAATACCCTTCCTGTCTACCCTTAAGGGCTTTAAATTTGGCTTTAAAACCGGTATGCGAGCCGAGGTTCTTTTCATTAACACCAAGGAATTTATAGTAAAATGGGGCACTCAAAATCCCATCAATATCCCTGCTCCCCAGCTTCCCGGTGGAATACCGATTAGGGCCAACGGAACCTTCACCTTTAAGGTAGGTGATTATGTAAGGCTTATTGATAAAATAGCAGGTATCAGACAGGCTTATTATACTGAGGATGTAAGATTGCGTATTGTAGCTGTCCTGGACCAGCTCCTGATGAAATGGATCAGCAAGGAAGGCAAGGACATGTTCAATCTTCAGGCCAACTCCTTCGATATAGCTGCCGGTATCCGTTCAGATCTGGATATGCAGCTTTTCGACACAGGCTTGAATATTACCGGCTTCAATATCATGAGCTTTACCTATCCTCCTGAAATCCAGGCTATGATAAACAAGAATGCTTCCTTCAGCATGATTGGCAACATGAATCGCTATCAGCAGGCCTCCATGACTGAGGGCATATCATCAGGCAAGGTTCGCGGTGGCGGTACGGCATCGGATATGGCAGGCATGATACTGGGCATGAATATGGCCAATCAGATGCTCCAGAATATTAACCAGGCAAACAACCAGGCTGCGAATTCTGCGCAGCCCCAGACAGGCCAGGGGCAAGGCGAAGCCAAAAAGAAGCCTAATTACTGTCCCAACTGCGGCAGCAAAGCGTCAGAAGGCAACTTCTGCACCCATTGCGGCCATAAACTGGTATAATTCTTAGCGACAGAATACAAAGCTTTATCGGATAATAATCGGACTTTCATCCCCTGTACTTGAGTCGGAAGCAGCTCTAAAGCCATTGCACAATTAAATTATGATGCAATAGCTTCAACGCCTGCCTGACTCAATGTAGAGGGGATTTTCGTACAAATGGCCTGAATAAAGCCTTAGTTTACCTTAAATACCTCATCGTTCATTAGTTTATCGAGCCTTTCCTCAGCATCCTGCATACTGCTTCCCTTAACGCCAAAATAATACTTAAGCTTGGGCTCGGTACCTGAAGGCCTTATAGCACACCAGGCGTTATCATTAAGCTCAAAATAAAGTACATCTGAAGCAGGCAGTCCTGTATGAGCCTGCTCCCCATTGGATAGGTCGGTGATTGTACCGTTCAGGTAGTCCCTAACCTTCAGCACCTGATAATCACCAGCCGATTTGGGAGGGTTATTTCTGTAGCCTGCCATAAGTTCCTTGATCTTCTGCATACCCTCAAGTCCCTTAAGTGTTACTGACACGAGGTTTTCCTTGAAATATCCGTATTTTTTGTATAGCCTGTTCATCTGCTCATAAAGGGTAAGCCCCTGATCTTTATAAAATGCTGCCGCCTCACACAGACACATAACAGCTGCTATCGCATCCTTGTCTCTGGCATGGGTTCCTACAAGACAGCCGTAGCTCTCCTCATAGCCAAAGACATATTCATATGAACCCGTCTGCTCAAATAGCTTAATCTGTTCCCCGATATATTTAAAGCCAGTCAGAACCTCTATCAGCCTGGCTCCATAGTTTTTTGCTATCAGATCTGTCATATTGCCGCTGACTATGGTTTTGATCAAGGCAGCATTTTCAGGCAATTTACCCTTTGCAGCCCTTTGTGAAAATTCATATTCTGCAATCAAGGCTCCGGTCATATTGCCGTTAAAGAGAACGTAGTTGCCTTTATCATCCTTAACCATTATACCCAATCGATCTGCATCCGGATCGGTAGCCAGTATCAGGTCTGCTTCCACCCTTTTCGCAAGCTCAATAGCCAGTGCAAAGGCCTTGGGATCCTCCGGATTGGGATAGCCGACGGTTGAAAAATTTGAATCAGGCTGCTCCTGCTCAGGAACCACATATACATTTTCAAATCCAAGTTCATTAAGAATCCTTCTGGCAAGCACATTTCCGGTTCCATGCAGGGGAGTATAAACAATCCTGAGCCTTTTTCCATCAGCTGAAACAGGATTTAACACAAGCTTTTTAAGCTCGGCTATATATTTATCGTCTATCTCCTGTCCTATGATTGTTAACAGGCCCATTTCCTGAGCAGCCTCCTTACTGATGGTTTTGGCTGCAGAAAAATCACTTATAGAATTAACCTCTTTAATAATTTCTTCATCCCTCGGATGGGTTACCTGGGCTCCATCCTCCCAATATACCTTATATCCGTTGTATTCCGGAGGATTATGGCTGGCTGTAATAACAATTCCTGCAATACAGCCCAGTACCCTCACCGCATAGGAGAGCTCAGGTGTAGGCCTCAATGACTCAAACAAATAGGCATGTATTCCGTTTGCAGCCAGACACAGGGCGGAGTCAAGGGCAAACTCCTTTGAATATCTTCTTGAATCGTAGGCAATAACACAACCCTTTTTCTCACCGGCATGCTTCTTTATGATATTTGCAAGTCCCTGTGTTGCCCTTCTGACGGTGTAGATGTTCATCCTGTTTACACCTGCGCCCAAAATACCCCTTAAGCCTCCTGTACCAAACTCAAGATCCTTAAAGAATCTCTCCTTTATCTCATCATCATTATCCTTGATAGCGGCCAGTTCCGCTTTGGTTGCTTCATCAAAGTATGGATTTGTCAACCATTCCTCATACTTTTTTATATACTCCATGCTCAAAATATCATCCCTTCCCATCAAAACATAATTCAGCGGTTCATAAGCAATCAATTTTCCTGAGACTCTCAAGATGCCTGCGCCAGGCATCAGCCATTAGCCGGCGTCTCAGCTATTATTCCATACCACAGGCTCTTTTGCACTATATAAAATAATACATTTCTTTATCCTCAAAATCAACCATTCTTTAGCAGCCTGTTAAAAATTAAAATAAATTAATCTTTATTCACAAACAGTTTTTCTCTGTTGAGGCTATGATGATCGAGTAGGAGGCGGTGACTAACCGCCGTCCTCTCACAGCACCGTACGTACCGTTCGGTATACGGCGCTTTCAATAGTTGACGTGCACTGACTGATATGCCGTGGCTAAATCATAGAAGCCACT
>JAAZDK010000127.1 GCA_012512855.1 Clostridiales bacterium | reverse complement strand
GAGCATGTCAGGACAATTATAAAGGATCTGGCAGCAAAAAATGCCAGGGCAATAAGCATATGCAATGAGCCTGACGGGCCGGCTGCATACTTGCCTGCCCTTATGTCGGATAAGGCTAAGCTGGAAGAGCTATTGCAGGCTGACAATTATCCGGGGCTTGCCCAGCTGCTGGCTAAGCTCGCATTTGATCGCCTGTCAGGCAAAAGAGAGGACGGTGTCGACCCAGCAAAGAAGGAGCTGGTTAAAGCTTTGCGGGATGAGATAAAAAAAGGCTTAAAGGATATTACAGCGGGGTATTTCTTCCAGTCTCCTGAAGAAATGCTTAAGGATATGCAGGCGGTGGGCGGCTGCATGCAGGTATTGTTTGATCTGACCCTGGAGTTTATGGATGCGTTTGCGGCAAAAAAGGCACAAAAAAACCTGCTGGATTTTAGTGATATAGAGCATTATGCCCTTAAGATACTGGTGGAGGCAGAAAGGGATGATAAGGGCGGCTATATTCTGACTCCCACTCAGGCTGCCCTTGAGCTTCGGGAGCAATATGAGGAAATCCTGATTGATGAGTATCAGGACAGCAATATGGTTCAGGAGGTCATACTAAGGAGCGTATCCAGGGAGGAGGCCGGTGCTCCAAACCGTTTTATGGTGGGTGATGTCAAGCAGAGCATTTATAAGTTCCGTCTTGCTATGCCCGAGATTTTCATGGAAAAGTATGATAGCTACAGGGCGGAAGACACCGATGATGACGGAGCCTGCAATTATTACCAGAAGATAGATCTGGACCGGAATTTCCGCAGCAGAAAAGTGGTAATAGATTATGTCAATCGCATATTTGAACAGCTTATGCATAAGCAGATCGGCGGTATTGAATATGATGAGGCGGCGGCATTAAAGTATGGAGGTCTTTATGATGATGAAGCCATGCTTGCTGCAGCTAAGGATATAGAGCCATCCACAGCCAGGATAGCCGACAGTGTCGACTATCTGCTGGTAACTGACGAGGAGCGTCAGGATGAGGCTTATTCCTTGCCGGAGGCCGAGCAGGAGATGAGCAGGCAATTAAAGGACGAGGATGGCGAGGAAAGCCTTAAGGCAGCCTATGATGAGGATGAGGCTGACTATAGCAAAAAGGAGCTGGAAGCCCTGATGATAGCCAAAAAAATCAAGGAGCTGACAGATCCCGAAAGCGGCCTGCTCGTTTATGACAAATCCAAAGGAGGCCTTCGAAGGGCTTCATATAAGGATATAGTAATTTTGCTTCGCAGCATGAGCGGCTGGTCAGAGATATTTGTAAAGACCCTGACTGCCGAGGGTATAGCCGTATATGCCGATACGTCAAGTGGATATTTTCAGACTCTGGAGGTTATGACGGTCCTGAATATGCTCAGGATTATTGACAACCCAAGACAGGATATAGCTCTTGTAGGAGTTTTGTATTCACCCATGGTAGGCCTGACTGCCGAGGAGCTTGCCCGGATCAGGGCCGCATGCAAAAAGGCAAGTATGTATACTGCGGTTTGCAGCTATCTGGAAGCAGGGGCGGATGAGCAGCTTAAGGACAGGCTAAAGGCCTTTATGGAAATGCTGGATTCTTTCAGAGCCATGGTCAACCATACTCCGATACATGAGATAATACAGGCTGTTCTTGACAAGACCGGTTATTACTATTATGTCAGCACCATGCCCGGAGGTGCACAGCGCCAGGCCAATCTGGACATGCTGATA
Organism: Clostridiales bacterium; assembly: GCA_012512855.1. GTDB lineage: Bacteria > Bacillota > Clostridia > Lachnospirales > Lachnospiraceae > Mobilitalea. The sequence continues at coordinate 226 of JAAZDK010000127.1, read as the reverse complement.
AGCTATGCGGTCCGCTTTGAAAAGGGCAGCTACAGCGGCCTATTTCATTTCATCAGATATATTGAAAGGCTTCACAAATACGATGTGGACTTCGGTGAGCCCAGCGCTGCAGGTGAGGATGACAACACCGTAAGAATAATGAGCATCCATAAAAGCAAGGGACTGGAATTTCCTATAGTATTTCTTGCGGCTATGGGCAAGCAGTTTAATACCCAGGACCTAAAAG
>JAAZDK010000126.1 GCA_012512855.1 Clostridiales bacterium | reverse complement strand
GCGATATGTAACATTTTTTGCTTCCAGGCTTTCTATATCCAGAACAGCCTTATCCGTATCCTTTAATAGCTGTTCATCCAAATCAATAAACTCAAAGAATTGTGCAGCTTCATTTTTCTTTGATATAAAGTTTGCTATTGATCCAAATAATTGAGATGTGCTTGACATTAATGTGTTTATCAGGGATAGAACCGCACCCAGGGCACCGATGGACAGCTTACCCTGTGTCATCAGGACGATGGCAAAAACATTTGCTGCAATACTTGCCAGATTAGCTATAAAGCCACCCACTGTTCCGAGGATAAAAATATTGAGTTGGTTTTTCTTTTCCCTGATTATATAATCATCAGTAAGAGCCTTCCATTTCTTAAAGAAAAAATCAAATAAATTCAATACCTTTACTTCTTTGGCTGAGCCGCCCAGCAAAACACTCTGATAGTATCCGGCCTCCCTCAGTATCTTGCTGTTGTCCCTTGTGAATTTAAAATTGAGCTTGTTGCCGACATAGCTGGTATAGAGGGTAGGAATGGGAGCAACAAGAATAATCAGACACAGCAACGGATGGAAAATATAGAGTGAAGCTGCAACCATGACAACAGAAACCAGCTTGGCTATTATAACATAACCCTCAATGATGACACCCCTTTGAAGGGAGCTCCATTCGCTGCCCATTGAGTTGAAGCTGCGCTCAATGATGTCGTTTATTCTTGGCACCTCCATATAATCCGGGTACAGTCTTGATATTTTTTTAAACAGCTTGGCCTGAATCTTTTCCTGCAGGCGATTGTCCTGCACCTTAGAGAGACGTTCGATATCCTCCCCGCCATACAGGTATCGACCTATAAGCTTGATTGCAAATCCAATTGCCCAATAAAGCAAGGCCAGCCCAATCAGCGAAAGCAGCTGCACCGTCTGCTTGTGGGCGATTTCGGACAAGACATTGGCTTTGTCAATATACTTGCCCCATATGAAGGCCATAATCGGCTGCAGTATGCTTAATATTATGGCAAGCCCCAGGAAAATACCGCACATCAGCTTAGCAGAGGAAAAAACATAGTTAAAGAGGCGTGTTAGATATGACAGCTTAGCCGGGTTTTCCTTCAAAATATCCTTTTCAAATACAGTGGTATTGTCGTCATATTTTATCTCATACACAGGCTTTTTTTCTTCAGCTTTGTTTGCTTTCTTTTTAAGCATTAACAGCAACCTCCTCTCCCTGAAGGTCTTTCTGGTACCATTGCTTCTGGGCATTGAACATCCTTGAATAAATGCCGTCTGTCTGCATTAGTTCTTCATGGCTGCCGCTTTCAGCAATTTTACCGTCATGTATAACGAAAATCCGGTCGGTGATCATAGTGGAGCCCAATCTGTGGGTTATGAATATAGCTGTTCTGTCTTCAACCATGTCGGCAAATTCGCTGTAAAGATCGGCTTCGGCAATGGGATCAAGCTGTGATGTAGGCTCATCAAGGAGAAGAATAGGCTTGTCCCCCATGAAGGCACGCGCAATGGCTATTCTTTGCCACTGTCCACCTGATATATCCACGCCGCCATCAAAATCCCTGCCCAGCAGGGTATCATAGCTCTTTTCAAGCTTTTCGGCAAATTCATGAGCCTTGGCCTTTTGGGCAGCCAGCTTGATTTTCTCTTCATTTTCAATCTCGTCTATGTCTCCGATGCCGATATTCTCCTTAATTGTTATACTATATCTTGGAAAGTCCTGAAAAACAGGACCGAACATTTTTGTCCGCACACTCAGTGGATAGTCATTCAGCTTTTTGCCACCAACCAGTATTTCGCCCTTATCCGGGGTAAAGAGTCCCAGCAGCAGCTTAATCATAGTTGATTTGCCTTCACCGTTTTCACCGACAATAGACACCTTTTCTCCGTTGTTAATTTTAAATGACAGGCCCTTGAGTATATCCCTTTCAGTACCGGGGTATCTGAACCAAACATCCTTGAATTCGATATCAAAGCTGGATGGGAGCACTGCCAGTGTTCCCTCCGCTTCATCAGACAGCTCAAAGAATTTGTCGTAATATTCAAATGTGTTGATATGAAAGCCCGACCATTTGAAAAAGCCCGCAACACCGTCTAAATCCCCGTATATTTCGCCAAACATCAAGCCTGACATGGCAATAAATAAACCAACTGATATTTGCCCGTTTACAAATAAAACGAGCATAATAATTATGTTTGCGATGGAGCCGATTTTTGTTATATTGCCACCCAACAATATTTTTCGTAAATTTTTGAAATAGTAGCGCTCGTAATCACGGTTTCTTTCATTTAAACGCTTTT
>JAAZDK010000125.1 GCA_012512855.1 Clostridiales bacterium | reverse complement strand
TGGATCTCTTTTATTTAGTTGTTCAATTTGATTTTACAATCAACCTTTTAATATTATTATTTAATCCCTAAATACATATCAAAAGAAAATCAAATGAATTTGCTTTGATATTATATTTGAATACCCTTTCAGCTCTTCCCTGTTTAGAAAAGAAATTTTTATTAAATTCTGCAATTATACAAGAATAAATAGTATAATATGGATAAATAGTGAATCAAGGAATTAATACGAAGAAAGTATGAGGCCGAAAATGATAAAAGTTAATGCTCATATGGCAAATTGATATTTCAGTACAATATTGGAATTTATACATGATGCCATTTATATTTCTGAACACGGTCCTAAATTTACGCAGTATCTTTAGAACACATTTCACAGAAAAAGCACTTTGATCACACTTGAAAGGGAGGGCAAAACATGGACTTCATAATCAATCCCCAAGGAACATGGTACCACGGTTCAAACAAAGTATTTGACCTTCTTGAAGAAGGCAGCACAATAACACAATGGAAGGAGCTTGCAGAAGCTTTTTCTCTCGAAAATGGGATTTTTTATTATAAAAGAAAATTTACTATTTTACGTGAACTGGACAAGGCCTTTATAATAAAGGATGGGATAAGCATTCTGGCTCCTGAAATTGTCTTGCGCTATAAATCAACAAATAACGACAATAGTGATTATCAGCATGATTATGAGATGGTGATTAATGAGCTGGAGGCAGAAAGATATGAGTGGTTTATGACTGCCTTGAAAACGGCATATCCCCGGGGGCATAAATGGATTAAATAAGCATTCAATTTAAGAGCCCATGCTTATTTTTGCAAAACATACGATCTTAGAAGAGTAACAATTCGGAAGGTGGAATTTATATGAATGAAAAATATACTGAAATAAATTCAAAGGTTATAGACAAGTGGGTTGAAGATGGCTGGGAGTGGGGTCAGGCCATAAGCCATGAGGTATACGAGAAGGCTAAAAATAATGAATGGCAGGTGCTTTTGACTCCTACTAAACCGGTGCCAAAGGAATGGTTTTGTGAAATGAAGGATGCCAAAATATTGGGCCTGGCTTCCGGAGGCGGTCAACAGATGCCTATATTTACAGCGCTGGGGGCTAAGTGCACGGTACTGGATTATTCGGAAAAGCAATTGCAGAAGGAAAAGCTGGTTGCGGAAAGAGAAAAATATGATATTACCCTTGTGAAGGCGGATATGACCCAGCCCTTGCCTTTTGAGGATGAAAGTTTTGATCTGATTTTCCATCCGGTTTCTAATTGCTATATCGAGGATGTATTTCCTGTCTGGAAAGAATGCTACAGGGTGTTGAAAAAGGGAGGAATCCTTTTAGCCGGATTGGATAACGGTATTAATTATGTCTTTGATGATGAAGAAAAAATGCTGGTCCGCAGGCTGCCCTATAATCCATTGAGGGATAGAAAGCTTTATGAAGAAGCAATGGAAAATGATTGGGGAATCCAGTTTTCCCATACTATTGAGGAGCAAATCGGAGGGCAGTTGCGGGCAGGCTTTGTCCTGACTGACATATATCAGGATACGAACGGCACAGGCAGGCTGCATGAGCTTAACATACCAACCTTTTATGCAACAAGGGCGGTAAAAATGTGAGATAAACATTGTTCTGGACTGACATAGGTTCGACCGGAGAAGGAATAAGAATACTTAGAGAGCTTATTTCTGACACAGATATGCTTAACAGATATTCATATTAAGTAAGGCTTTTAGCTTATACCTGACCGCAAATGAAAGGATAAGTGAGAATACCATGAACATAATCATACGAGAGTATGAGAAAAAGGATGTTTCAGACGCAATCGCCATATGGAATGAGGTGGTTGAGGATGGGGTGGCATTTCCGCAGCTGGAGCTGTTGACTGAGGTCAGCGGGGATGCTTTCTTTTCTGAGCAATCATTTACCGGAATTGCATATGATGCAGACAGCGTCCGTGTTGTCGGCTTATATATTCTTCATCCTAACAATATAGGCCGCTGCGGGCATATCTGCAATACCAGCTATGCGGTAAAAAAGGAGTTCCGCGGCAGAGGTATAGGAGAGAAACTTGTCATACATTCTTTGGAAAAGGGAAAGGAGCTGGGCTTTAAAATTCTGCAGTTTAATGCCGTGGTTAAGTCTAATGTATATGCACTCCGCTTATATGAAAAGCTGGACTTTGTAAAGCTGGGCACCATTCCGGGTGGCTTTTTAATGAAGGATGGCAGCTATGAGGATATAATTCCGCATTATAAAATATTGTAGTGCTATATAGGAAACATCCAGAATAAAAACCAGTACATAAGGAAAACTCATGACTAAGGATGAAATTATTGCTGTAATCAGAGCTACAGATAAATATAAGGGACTATACCGGCATGTAGAACATCTGCCTGAGCTTTACTATGAAAATATCAGCAATGTCAAGGCGATAGTGTTGGGATGCGATCCGTCAAATGAACAGGGAAAGACATTTGAGAAAGCATTTGACATTGGCAACAGTAATAGATTTGATTCCGTTCTTCAGGCATTATTATTATAAGCTTGAGAATTGGCCTGATTATGCAAATTCTTTTAAGGGGATGATATTTGGTGATACGAAAACCACCGGTAAATTTCATTAATACTGATGCTGGTTTAAAAGGAGAAAGTATGTTTAAAAAGGTGTTTTCAGCTGCTTTTATTTGCTTTATAGGCTTATGTATCTTATACTATATTGCTTCAAGTGTATTGAGGGTACATAACCGGATTGCTCCGGACGAGGTTCAAGCTTTATCAATAAATACAATAATTTTTGAAGCAGAAACGGATCATGAGGAGATCGCTGCATTTGTGAAGTTATTTAATGATGCAAAAGTATTAAAGAAATCTGTAGATACCACTCCGGCATACTTAATTGAAATAAAGCTGAAAAACGGAAAAAAGATTGATATACAAGGAACAAGCCAGGGATTTCATTATGTTGATGACGGTGAAAAGCAATATAAAATATCTAGTATAGAGATGAGTTACTATTTAGAGAGTGTAATAAAATAAGCAAATATTCACATCAAGGAGGCACATCATGATGAAAGCTCAAATTAACCTGATTACCATCTGGACTGAAGATATAGAGAGGATGAAAAATTTTATAATAAAGTTCTTGGTTTTAAGATTAAAAGTGACCTGGGCGGTTATGTGGAATTCTAAAATGAGGGAGTCAGATTTGCTATATGCGTAAGATCCGCAATGCTGCCATACAGTGACGAATATAATAAAAATGCATCAGGGCAGGCCTTTGAGCTGGCATTTCCATGTGAGAATCCCGATGAGGTTGACGCAGCCTTTCATAAGCTGATTGCTGCCGGGGCAACTCCGATTCATAAGCCTGAAAACATGCCCTGGAACCAAAGAACAGCATTGTTTGCCGACCCTGACGGCAATATTCACGAAATTTTTGCCGATATTATTTAACGACCTTAAAGCCGAATGCATTTATTTTAGCAGAGATAAATTTCGCTTAGGCTTCTAAGCTCAAACTTTAGTTCTGACTTCTAATCTGAATATAATTTGACTCATACTAAATAAGCAAGTAGAATAGCTTATAGATAAATCAAATAATATTTATCTATATAAAATAAAGGGGAAGTGTATACGGGCGAATTGAACAGGGAACATAATACACATAATAAAAATGGCATTCAGGTTGTTTATAAAAATCATTACGTTGGAGGGGCAGTTAAGAACGGTATAACCTTTGGCTCATGCCTTGCCATGATTATCTCCTATACAACATGGAAATCGGTTGGCTGGGCTATTGTACATGGCTTACTAAGCTGGGTTTATGTAATATATTATTTGATTAAATACGCATGATACATTTTCCGATCATATACTTATTTACTTATTAAAACATCAACAGGAGGAAGTAAAATGTCCGAACAACTGACAGTTACATATTTGCTTGATTTAAGCCAGACCATAGCAGTAGACATTTTTGCAGGAGCTAAATATCCCTGGGAGGTGCTGGGGAAGATTAAGGCATTCATACTGGAATTAGGGCCAACCCTGCCGGCTGATGAATACGACCGTATTGGAGAGGATATATGGATTGCCAAATCCGCAAAGGTGGCTCCTACCGCATCAATATCAGGTCCGACAATTATATGCAGGGATGCTGAAATCAGGCACTGTGCATTTATCAGAGGAAGTGTCATAGTAGGAGAAGGAGCGGTAGTCGGCAATTCCACGGAACTGAAGAATGTAATCCTGTTTAACAAGGTTCAGGTGCCGCATTATAATTATGTTGGTGATTCTATACTTGGCTATAAGGCTCATATGGGTGCAGGAGCAATAACCTCGAATGTAAAATCGGATAAGAGCCTGGTTGTTGTTCGGGCAGGTAATGAGACTATAGAGACAGGCTTGAAGAAATTCGGTGCGATACTCGGTGACTTTGTAGAGGTTGGCTGCAATACAGTGTTAAATCCGGGAACGGTAGTAGGACGCAATTCCAACATTTATCCCCTTTCAATGGTAAGAGGATTTGTTCCAGAAGCCAGCATCTACAAGAAAGCTGGAGAGCTTGTTAAGAAAAGATAAAACATATCAGGAATCTGATGAAATCTCCGCAGAAGCGTTTTGGCATTTCTGCGGATTTTTATTTATGAAAACTCATCAGGAGAGAGTAATAAGCAATCACAGCTCATATCAGGACTGAAAAACGTAGGTCATTTCAGGACTAAAAAACATAGCTCATTTTAAGACTTAAAACTGTCGCTCATTTCAGGCCTCAAAAGCAGTATTGACAATGTGGTAAATATAAGCAATAATACCTGAAAGCGGGTTTACATAAGAGTTGTCTGCGAGTAGCTGAAAGCCCATGTAGTCATATAGACATTTTACCCTTCAGAGTCGCTTAACTGGCTGATTCTGCAGGGATTTTGTTTTGATAGAGAATAGATAATACTTAAGAAGGTGAAGAGCTTGAAAACAAAAGCAGATGCACTAAAAGCTGCATTTCCACATACAATCCCGGTGCTGACGGGCTTTATTTTTCTTGGTATAGCCTATGGCATTACTATGTGTGAGAAGGGCTTTGGAGTCGGCTGGATATTTCTGATGAGCTTATTTGTTTTTGCGGGTTCAGCCCAGTATGTGGCTATTACATTTCTTACATCGGCCTTTAATCCTGTGTATGCATTTTTAATGACACTGATGGTTAATGTAAGGCATTTGTTTTATGGTATATCTTTGCTTGAGAAATTCAAGGATTTCGGAAGATTAAAGCCATACCTTATCTTCGGTTTATGTGATGAAACCTTTTCTATTGTTTGCTCAACCAATCCGCCTGAAGGCGTTGATAAAAAATGGTTTATCTTCTTTATCACCCTGCTGGATCATTGCTATTGGGTCACAGGCTCGGTTATAGGTGGAATAATAGGCTCGCTGATTAGCTTTAATACCAAGGGGCTGGATTTTGTCCTGACTGCCCTCTTTGTAGTGATTTTCGTAGGGCAATGGAAATCAAACAGGGATCACAAGCCTGCAGTTATTGGTGTGCTTGGCTCCCTTGTCTGTTTAATTATCTTTGGACAAAGCCATTTTATTATACCCTCCATGATTGTTATACTGGCAGCCCTGATGCTGCTTCCGAGCCTGCCCAAATACCGTGATTATTTAAATAACAGCGAAATCAACAAAATGCAAACAGATAAGGAGGAATTGCGTTGACCCTGACAGCAGTACAAACCCTTGTGATCGTCTGTGTAGTTGCCCTTGCTACAATTATAACCAGGTTTTTGCCCTTTGTGATATTCAAGGATAGTAAAACCAACAAATACATAAATTATCTCGGACGGGTTCTGCCTTACTCGGCCATAGGCCTTTTGGTGGTCTATTGCCTCAAGGGAGTTAATATATCCGCCCCGGTATACGGGCTTCCTGAGCTGATATCAATCGTATGCATCGTTTTTCTTCACTACTGGAAGGAGAATACCCTTCTTAGCATAGGAGCCGGTACGGCTGTTTATATGCTGCTGGTGCAGTATGTTTTTAAGTAGGTGTTTTCAGCTGATTATGCTTTTTGCCGGCTAAAAAGCTATTGCTGTGACTGCTGTGACCTGCCTGAATGAGGCCGA
>JAAZDK010000124.1 GCA_012512855.1 Clostridiales bacterium | reverse complement strand
TACTATACCCTCACCAACTCTTGCAAGCACTGTCGCTTCCCCGGCGCCGCCCACCAAGCGCTCCAGGTTAGCCCTTACAGTGACACGGGCTTTAACCAGAAGCTCTATTCCGTCCTTTGCTACGGCAGATACCATTGGTGTCTCAATAACCTTGGGATTGACGCTCATTCTAACAGCCTCAAATACATCCCTGCCTGCAAGATCAATGGCCGCCGCCTTTTCAAAGGGAAGCTCAATACCAGCCCTTTCAGCCGCTATCAAGGCATTAACCACACTGTCCACATTGCCTCCGGCAAGATAATGCGCCTCCAGCTGGTTTACGTGCAGCCCCAGTCCGGCCTTAGTCGCTTTAATAAGGGGTAAAACTATTCTTGACGGCACAACGCGCCTTAAGCGCATACCGATTAAATTGAAGATGCTAACCTTAACATTGGCAGCTATAGACGATATCCATAATCCAATGGGAACAAAGCTGAAAAAGAGAATGATAAACAGACATATTACACCTATAATAATTGCTAAAGCTATCTCATTCATATAAAGCCCTCCTATCAGTCGCACAGAGCGAATTTGATATGTATTTTATTCCTCCTGCTTAACTATTATTTTTGACCCTTGTACCTTTACAACCCTAATCTTGGCACCCTTTACAATATAACGTCCTTCAGAAATAACATCATAATCCTTTCCTTCAACATCAGCACTACCAGATGGTCTTAAGTCAGTAATAGCAACTCCCTGTTTACCTTCAAGATAATTCAGATTATTACTGCTGATATAGCCCTTATCCGTATTCAACTCTTCCTTTAGTATAACAGGAGATCTGAGCTTCCCTTTTGATAAAAACCTTAATATAACTGCAAGCATTATTCCAAGAAGCAGCAACACAATTATTGTAATGATAGCGCCTTCCTTAAAGGAATCAGAAACCAGAAAGATCGCTGCAACGAGACACACTGCTCCTGTCAGGCCGGGCAGGTTAAATCCTGGTATCGCCATCTCTATGCCTATCAGGATAAAACCCACAATAAAAAGCACAGCTGTCAGCACCAAAAGCCAGTCAATTGAAACGGGCATAGCTCCACCACCTCCATTAAGCATACAAAACAAAGACAAGCATTATCTCTTGTGACCTAAAGCATATACTTTTCCTTGATGTTCATGAGCTCAATAAATTTTTGGGGGTCACCTCCTTCATCAGGATGATATTTCTTGCACAGCTCCCTGAAACGCTTTTTAAGGGCAACCTCATCGGCATCATAGGGAAGCCCCAGATATTCCAATAGCTCCGGCTGCGGCAGGCCTGCATTGAAAATCCCATTGTCACGATATTTTCTGTAATTTACAAAAAACCAGTATTCCTCAAATACCCGCCTTATCCCGTCCTTATTCATCTGCCTTAAATCATTGAAATTGTAACGGGCTTTACTGCTGCCCTGACCGGATGAGCTAAGATCAAAAAATTCCTTCCAGACCAGAGGCAGTCTGTCAATTTTATCCGTATTTGAATTTTTATTGATAAACTCTTCGGAAAAGCCGTATCGAAGCTTTATTTCAAGCTTTTTTAGCCTGCGAATCTTCTGCTTGAGCT
>JAAZDK010000123.1 GCA_012512855.1 Clostridiales bacterium | reverse complement strand
GTTTCCAGAACAGCCTTCTTTGCTCCCTCTATTCCATCCGAAGGTTTAAGCATATAAATCCTGCTCATATTCTCACTGCCAAAGCCCTTTGGAGCGACACATATCTCAAGTCTGTCCCCCGGTACTATCTGATAATGAATTATTCCCGGGGTATTATCCCTTGTATTGTTCCTTATGAAGGGATCAGATACAACCGATTTTCTCAAATAGCCTTCCTCGTAGCCCTGACGGATGCCTTCATTAATGGCCTCCTCCAAATCCATCCCCTCGATATGGAGCTCCTGCCCAAGCTTAATGAAAACAACAGCCATACCTGTGTCCTGACAGATGGGAATAGCTTCATTTGCAGCTATGTCAAGATTTTCGCCCAACTGCCCCAATATCATCCTTCCCAGTTCGGAATTTTCTTCATTATATGCCTTGCGGATTTTCCCCTCCATATCGGGCGACAATTTTAGGTTTGCCTCAATGCACATTTCCTTTATATTTCTGATAATTTCATCAGTATGAAGCCTTCTCATAATCTTCTCCGTTGCAAGATCAAGGATTTTGATGTAGCAAGGTTTTTAGCTTATTCTGTTTCATTATCATCCTCTATATCTTCATCATCATTCACGGCCTGCTCTTCATAGGATTTTTTAACAAAATCCTCATCATTAAAATCATCGTCAGAATAGCCGGTGCTATTTCCATCACTATTCACATCATCCAGGGCAATATTTTCTTCGCCCAATTCCTTGTTCATATTTTGAATAAGCTCTTCTGTAGTCGTTGTAGTTTCTGTGTTTATATTTTCTCTTACCTTTGCCATGCTGGCTACCGTAATATTGGCATCCGCATCAAGACTAATCAGCTTGACACCGGAGGTATCCCGACCAAGCACCGAAATATCGCTAACCATAAGCCTTATGATAATACCTTCTGTGGTAATTAGCATTATCTCATTATCTTCATTTACTGCCTTGACTCCTACCACATAACCGGTCTTCTCGGTAACCTTATAGCATTTGATACCCATACCGCCTCGATGCTGCACCTTGAACTCATCAATATCAGTACGCTTGCCCATACCGTATTCCGATACAAACAGCAGATGACTGCCCTGAGTATTTAGCTGCATTCCTACTACCTGATCCCCTTCACTCAGGGTCATGCCTATTACACCCATACTACTTCTTCCGGTCGGGCGTACATCCTTCTCGCTAAAGCGTATACATTTTCCGTATTTTGATACCAGGAAAATATCCTTCTCATTGTTTGTAGACTTAACCTCTATAAGTTCATCATCTTCCCTCAGAATTATTGCCTGAAGTCCGGTTTTTCTTATATTTTCAAAATCCTTTATCGGTGTCTTTTTCACTATACCGTTCTTTGTTGCCATGAAAAGATATCTGTCCGGCTTAAATTCCTTTAATGGTATAATTGCCGTTACCCTTTCATCCGGCAATAGCTGCAGCAGATTAACTATTGCGGTTCCTCTGGCTGTACGGCCAGCCTCAGGAATCTCATAGGCCTTTAATCGATATGCCCGGCCAAGATTTGTAAAGAACATAATATAATGGTGGTTAGATGTCATCAACAGATCTTCTATAAAATCATCCTCGATAGTCTGCATTCCCTTGATACCCTTGCCCCCACGATGCTGGCTCTTGAAATTGTCAATGGTCATACGTTTAATATAGCCCAGACGTGTCATGGCAATTACTGTATACTCATTGGGAACCAGATCCTCAATAGAGATATCGGATTCATCAAAACCTATCTTGGTTCTTCTGTCATCTCCGTATTTATCCCTGATAACTGTCAATTCTTCCTTTATAACATTCAATAAAAGCTTTTCATCAGCCAGAATTGCCTGGTATTCAGCTATTTTTACCATCAGCTCAGCATATTCCTTTTCAAGGTTTTCTCTTTCCAGGCCTGTCAGGGAACGAAGCCTCATGTCTACAATAGCCTGTGCCTGCACTTCATCAAGTGCAAAGCGCTCCATCAGGCGTTCCTTTGCTATAGCTGTATTTTGTGAGGAACGAATAATGCTTATTACCTCATCAATATGATCAAGGGCCTTCAGCAGTCCTTTTAATATATGAGCCCTTTCCTGTGCTTTATTTAAATCATATTGGGTACGTCTTCTGACAACATCCTTCTGGTGCTCAAGATAATATTTGAGCATATCGTGAAGGTTAAGTATCTTTGGCTCATTGTTAACCAGAGCAAGCATGATAACACCGAAGGTGTCCTGCAGCTGGGTATGCTTATAAAGCTGATTAAGCAGGACATTTGCATTTACATCCCTTCTCAGCTCGATCACTATTCTCATACCGCTGCGGTCGGATTCATCCCTAAGCTCAGTTATTCCGTCTATTTTCTTTTCCTTGACCAGATCAGCAATTTTTTCTATCAGACGGGCTTTGTTTACCATGTAAGGCAGCTCTGTCACAATTATTCTGTTCTTGCCGTTGGGCATGGTCTCAATATTTGAAACCGCACGTACACGAATCTTGCCTCTGCCTGTTCTATATGCCTCCTCAATTCCGGATCTTCCAAGAATTTCCGCCCCTGTAGGAAAATCAGGACCCTTGATTATCTGCAGCAGCTCATCTATGCCGGTTTCCCTGTCTTCCATTACCTGATTGTCAATTATCTTTATTACACCATCAATAACCTCACGTAAATTGTGAGGAGGAATATTGGTAGCCATACCAACGGCTATTCCTGATGTTCCGTTTACCAG
>JAAZDK010000122.1 GCA_012512855.1 Clostridiales bacterium | reverse complement strand
TGCGGAGTTTACTTCTTGCTTCTTCCGGCGAAAATAATCTATATAATTTTAAGCTATGTCGTTACGGTTGTAGTTTTTGGCAGCCTGTATCTTGCCATAGGCAACTATACCAGGGAGAGATATGATGATAAGCTTAAGCAAATTAAAGAAATCAGAGGACGGATCAGGGAAACCAACAAGAAAATATCTGCCATAAAAAGAAGTATTAAAAAGGACCGTGACGAAAGCGGTTACGGCCTGCACGGATATGATGAAGAGCTGGCAAGGATTGATAAGGATGAGGATGATATTCTGGCACAGAAGAAGGAGGCCCTGACGGTTTTTGAAAATTCCACCAGCAAGATTATCTCCAATGAGATTCAGGAGTTGTATAGGGACAAGCTTGCCTCTCTTAGGAATGAGCTTGAACAGGTAAACGGCAGGCTGAACCAGACTGAGGAAAGAATAAAGGCCTTAACCCTAAAAATAGCATCCGAATATGAACCATTTTTAGGTAAGGACCTTATGAATCTGGATCGCCTGGAGGCGTTATCCAATATAATACTTGCGGGAAATGCAGCTACCATTTCAGAAGCAATAGCATTTTACAGGCAAAATACTATATCAGAGAAAGGGAACGCAAACGGCTGAAGCTGTAGCTTATGGCAAGACATATCTGATCCGCCATGGACATAACCACATTAAGACGCGTGGTTTGCAGCAGCATATTATCGAGGAATCCTGAAAAATTAACAATGCCGGTTATAAATATGTCGCCTACCTCTGGTAGATCCTTATCTACTCCGGCGCCGGGCTTAAGAGGCCCTTCGCCTATGGTTATATAGCCGATATGGCTGGATTTGCCCAGAGAGGCGTCTATTGCTATTATAAATGCATCCTCATGCTTACGGTAAATCATGTCTATAGTATCCTTCAGGTTTTTGGCATGTACCGGCTCGGCAAGTGTGCCATAAACATAATAGTTTTTATATTTTATATTTTTTGACAGCTTATATCCTATGATTGGTCCGAGGCAATCACCTGTTGCCCTGTCGGAGCCGATACACAGGAAAATAATTGTCCTGTTGGCCAGTAAAGGATCTTTTAAAAAATCAGAAAGAAGACAGCCTAATTTATAAGCGGTATTTTTATCTCCTGAGTTAAAATATGTTACCTTGCTGCTCTTGCAAAAAAAGCTCATTACAACCTCCAATTGTTTATTTACTTAATAATATGGGATTTTATTAGGAGTATTACCAATAACTTAAAAAATAGACATAGAAATCCTGTCCGACCTAAAACGTAGAAATTTTTGATTTTGCTTTTTCGCTCTTTTTTCACAGCATTTTTGGCAGCATCCTTCGAAAGTCGGCGAAGATGGGCGTATAAGGCAATAATCTGAAGATAAGTTATAAAACGACCTGAACCTAATATGACAAAAGGCCTGTCCCTCTTATGTTATGATATTCCATATTATTGGGGTCTTTTAATCAACCAGTAGGGATAGGAGTGATTTTTGTGATAGAAACGGTTTATGGCAATGAGGGTCAGGATTCGTTAAAGAACAACAAAGCGCCGACATCCTTTAAAATGCCCAAAAATATTCGCCAGATTGGCAAGAGCAATACTCAAAAGAAAATTTATGTTGAAGATTATGTTATGACCTTTGTAAAGCAACTGGCCGGAGGTGAATATTCAGGATGTAAGGCGGCCGTTTTGGTCGGACAAAGCATTAAGCTGGAGAATTGCAGAAATATATTCGTATCCGGTGCGGTTGAGGTAAAGAGCACAGATACGGAAGCGGGAGTTTTATTTGATAATGATATTTGGAACAGTATATATGAGGATATAAAAAAATATTTCACAGATGTGGAGATAGTCGGCTGGGTATTGGGTGGACCGGGTTATCTGCTGGAGGATGAGGACAAGCTATTAAAGATACATATTGATAATTTTGCAGGACAGGATAAAATTCTTTTGCTATATGACAGTGTGGAAAAGGAGGAGTCCTTCTACTGCTTTGACAATGGCCGCTTGTACAAGCAGGAGGGCTATTACATATATTATGAAAAGAATGAAGAAATGCAGACCTATATGATAGAGCACCGGAATGAGCAAAGCGCGGAGGCCTCCTATGATGACAAGGTATCAAGGGAAATAAGGACGGTGCTTCAGAATAAAAAGCCTATGGAGGATGACAGCAAAGGTGTAACCAGGCTTATGTATGCTGCCGGAACCCTGCTTGCAGTTATCATTCTGGTGGTGGGCGCAGCTATACTGAACAATTATGATCAAATGAAGAGCATGAGGGATACTATGGAAAATTTGTCCCGCAATATGGATGAAATTATGGAGGTGATGGGCGGCAACGGACTGAGGTCCACAACAGCGACCGATAAGGATAACGCTGCCGAAGTAAATAAGGCTGATACGGATACGGCCCTTTCTGAGGATGAGCAGACAGGTGAAAGTCTTAATATAGAGGTCCTACCGGGGAATGTAAATCCCAAACCGACACAAGAGCCCGATAAGCAAGATACAGGGGATAAGAAGGCTGATGAAGGATCACAGCCGAAGCAGTCACAGGCTGGCACTGACAAAAATGAGACTAACGTAAAGGATGATAATAAGAATGACTCTGCAGAGGCCAGCAGCGAAAACATTACCCAGGTGGAGGATGTCAAAATCTATACGGTGCAAAGCGGAGATACCCTGGCGGACATCAGCTATAAGCTGTATAAAACCTATACAAAGGTTAAGGAAATTATGGAGTTGAACAATATTAAAAATCAGGACCTGATCTATGCTGGTCAAAAGCTCATAGTACCTTAGTATCAGGCGCTGCAAATTTTTTTGCGGCGCTTAAAATCTGTACGATAAAATATTACGTGCCAATCGTATAAATATGAGTTATAATTTAATCGATATTATATAAGGTGTGAAAGTACGAAGGATTTGCAGTAAATGATCTTACACAGGAGTAGGTTATGGCTATTGAAAATGACAGACAATCTCTAAGGGATTACGGCATTCGTAAAAAAAGATATAAAAGAAGAAGAAACGCTTTAATAATCGCCGTAATTCTGATGGTGATATTTGGTGCCGGCTTTTATGTTATAAGTCTGTATAACAGGCAGTATCAGAGTATGGTTGTCATGAATACAGCCGATATAACGGCATCTGATGCGTTAGGATATCTTGAGTATGGCAATTCGATAATAAAATACGGTATGAATGGCGTGGTTGCCATGGACAAAAACGGCAAGCTCTTATGGAACGGCTCCTATGAGCTTCAGGAACCGTTAGTTGATACCTGTGGCAAATACGTGGTGGTAGCAGGCAAAGGCACCAAGGAGGTGTATGTTTTCAATAACAAAGGGCTGGCCGGAGAATTTAACACTGATTTCAGTATCCTGAAGGTAGAGATAGGCTCACAGGGGCATGTCCTGGCAATGATGGAGGATAAGAACACCAACTACATAAGACTTTATGATATTGACGGTACGGTTATTTATGAAATAATTTCAGATATTAAAACGGTAGGATATCCTCTGGATGCAACCCTTTCATATGACGGACGCAAGGTGGTTACCAGCTATATTTCTTTTACCGACGGCAAGCTTAAGAATATCCTGTCCTTCTATAATTTCGGAGAGGTAGGACAGAATTACACAAATCAGCTGGTCGGTTGCATAATATACGAAGACGGTACCCTGGCCCCCAAGCTGGAATTTGTCAACAACAATACGGTAAGTGTTTATACCGATACAGGCTTTGTGCTGTATGCCATGGAGCAGATACCAAGTGAAATAATTTCCCACAAGGTAAAGGGGCAGATTAGAAGTATAATATCCAATGAGAAATATGTGGGTCTGGTAACCCAGACGGAGGGAACAAGCTCAAAAACACTTAGTCTGTTTGATTTATCCGGGAAAAAAGTCTTGGAGAAGGAGCTTGATTTTAATTATGAAAAGATATATCTTTCAAATGGTGAAATAATTATGTATGACAATATGTCCTGTCTTATTATGAAGCTAAACGGAAAAACCAAGTTTAGACATACCTTTGACAGCAATATAAAGGCTATATACAGCGCCAACAGGCTGGATCAGTATTTTCTGGCTGAGGAGAAGGCCATAAGGGTCATTCAGCTGAAGGAGTGACAGATTCGGCTGAAAGAGAAAATCAAATCAGCCTGCCGTTTGGGCGCTGCAAGGCGTGATTATTTGATATTACAAGCATAATTTTCAAAATACAAAAGAATTAAGCTGCCTATGTCTAATCCGGCAAAATCCCATTAATGAGCATTTTGCATGGATTTTCAGGCGGAGATGTGGAGGTTGTTGATAATGAATTTGTTATTGTTAGTGGTGGTTGCAATTCTGCTGGTGAATGCCCTGATAGGACTGAAGGCAGGCTTCATAAAGACGGCGTTTTCTTTGTGCTCATTAATTGTGGCTATTATATTGACCGCCTGGCTCAGTCCGTATGTTAATAATTTTATGAAGGGGAATGTGACAATCTATAATTCCATTTCATCGCAGGTAGAGAAAATGCTGCAATTTGATGATGAGGAGTATTCGGAGAGCAAGCAGGAATCGCTGATTGACGAGCTTCATCTGCCCAAGTCGATTAAGGAATCCCTTAAGGAAAATAATAATGCCCAGGTATACAAGGATATGGAATTAGGCATTAATAACTTCAAGGGTTATGTGGTAAGCTACATAACAGGACTTATAATAAATGCCATTTCATTTATCGCAACGTTTGTGGTAATTTTAATCCTGCTGTGGGTGATTTGTATTGCTCTGGACATAATAAGCAAGCTGCCGCTTCTTAATCAGATTAACAAGCTTGCGGGTCTGGCAGCAGGGTTTGTACACGGGCTTATAATCGTATGGATTTTGTTTATTCTTTTAACGGTGTTTGGCAGCAGCGGTTTCGGTCAGGAGGCTATGCTAATGATAGAGGAGGATGTTGTACTTAGCTTTTTATATGACAACAATGTCCTTCTGCGCTTTATTACAAACATTGCGAAGATGATTTTATAATTTATGAATTGATATTTCAAAATATATGAGCGATTTATGACAGAGCGTCAGATTTTGACGCAATTAAATGATGCTGCAAGAATTAAAGGTAGTAATTACATATCAATATATTAAACCAGATAAAGTTACAGAATAAAGGAGCTAGGAAAATGAATGAGATGCTGGTAAAAATTCAAAAAATGGGCATTGTCCCGGTAGTTAAGCTGGACAGGGCGGAGGATGCGCTGCCTTTGGCAAAGGCTTTAATCGATGGAGGTCTCCCCTGCGCGGAGGTCACCTTCCGAACTGCAGCAGCAGAGGAAGCAATAAAAGTAATGAGACAAGCCTATCCTGTTATGCTGATTGGAGCAGGAACGGTTCTTACCACTGAACAGGTGGACAAGGCTGTTGGGGCAGGAGCAACCTTTATAGTAAGCCCGGGCTTGAATCCCAAGGTAGTTAAATACTGCGTTGACAGAAATATTCCGATTATACCGGGCTGCTCATCTCCTACCGATATAGAAGCCGCCCTGGAATTCGGGCTTGAGGTGGTTAAGTTCTTCCCGGCGGAGGCAGCAGGCGGCCTTCCTATGATAAAAGCAATGTCTGCACCTTATGTAAATATGAAGTTCATGCCAACAGGCGGCATCAGTGCAAAAAATCTGTTGTCCTATCTTGACTTTAACAAGGTTATAGCCTGTGGTGGCAGCTGGATGGTAAGCGATGAATATATTAAGGCTGGAGATTTCGCAAAAATCACTGCCTTAACCAAGGAAGCCGTAAGCCTAATGCTGGGCTTTGAGCTGCGTCATATAGGAATTAATGCAGAAAATGAAGATGAGGCCGACAAGCTTGCCGGTTCATTTGAAAGGCTGTTTGGCTTTGCTAAGAATGCAGGCAACAGCTCAATATTTGCAGGACTCGGAATAGAGGTCATGAAGTCGCCTTATCTCGGAAGGAATGGACATATAGCTATCCAGACCAATTATATAGAGAGGGCAGTATACCATCTTGAGGCAAGGGGCTACACCTTCAATTATGACACTAAAAAGGTCGATAAGAACGGTAAGATGACAGCAATCTACCTGAATGAGGAGATTGGCGGATTTGCGGTCCATCTGGTGCAGAAATAATAGGAAGCTGAATCTTTAAAAAATTAAAATGTAAAGTACATTAAGAGAAAATCATTGAGTGTATAAGGCTTGTGGCTGCCCCTGTATGCAGTACGATGCGACGAGAGTATTGCATATAAGGGGCATTTTTATAGGATTATTATAGGATTTCTAAAGGAAATAAATGGTTGCGAAAAAGATCAAAAAAGATGTTGACTTTAGGGTACCAAGGTGATATACTACATTTTGCTGACGCACTTTGGAGAAAGCGCTGAAGCAAAGAAAATAAGGCATTTAAGCCTGTTTGGACCTTGATAACTGAACAGTGAAACAACCCTGAAGATTCCAAAGAGAATTTAATTTCTTTAAAGAATAATGTTTTGTAAAAGAAACAATGCGAACACCAGCAGAAAAGAAGCTGGGTCAAAGATTTAAACATGAGAGTTTGATCCTGGCTCAGGATGAACGCTGGCGGCGTGCCTAACACATGCAAGTCGAACGGAGTTATTATCGTGAAGTCTTCGGATGGATTGATAATAACTTAGTGGCGGACGGGTGAGTAACGCGTGGGTAACCTACCTCATACTGGGGGATAACAGCTGGAAACGGCTGCTAAAACCGCATAAGATCGTAGTACCGCATGGTGCAGCGATTAAATATTTTATAGGTGTGAGAT
>JAAZDK010000121.1 GCA_012512855.1 Clostridiales bacterium | reverse complement strand
TAGGCAATGCCAGGAACCGGTTTGTAACGATCTGATCTATTTTATCGGAGCTGGTCATCTGGCCTCTCCTCTTTTTGGTGTAGCAGGCTTTTATAATGGATGATATGTATGTATAGCGCTCGTTTGTTATAATGCTTTCGCTGTCGTCATCAAATGTCTTCTCGGCCGCTTCAATAATCCGGCGGGCATCAGGAACATTTTTCATCTGACCGCTTATCTTGGAATCCCTTTCAAAAAGCTTGATGGCAAAGAATCGTTTCTGCTCATCCGCTATTTCATCTCCAAGCATACCCTCTATTTCCGAGAGTGCTGCTTCAAGCTCGTTGCTGAATTTATGCCGGACAGCTTGCGGCTTCCTTTCCTTGGCCAGCTTTACCGCCATGAGGGCTGCTTCAGCTACTCCTGTGCCCTTAAGGGCGCTTATTTCCACTACCGGACAGCCCAGCTCCTTTGAGAGAGCCTCCGTGTCAATAATATCACCGTTTTTCTTCACAATATCCATCATATTGATGGCAATTACAAGCGGTATACCCAGCTCCAGCAGTTGTGTGGTAAGATAGAGGTTGCGTTCGAGATTGGTACCGTCAACAATGTTAAGTATTGCGTCCGGCCGCTCACCAATCAGGTAATTTCTTGATACTACCTCCTCAAGAGAATATGGAGAGAGGGAGTAAATTCCCGGAAGGTCGGTTATTATAACCTCCTTATCGCTTTTAAGCCTTCCTTCCTTTTTCTCAACCGTTACACCCGGCCAGTTTCCGACAAACTGGTTGGAACCGGTCAGGGCATTAAACAAGGTTGTTTTTCCGCTGTTTGGATTGCCAGCGAGTGCTATTTTTATCGACATTGCTTATTCCTCCATTATAATAAGTGGTTAGTATAGACTAACTCCAGTCCAAATAATATGCAGAGAACTTCTCCTCTGCCGCACAGCTTTGTCTTATACTGCTTCAACTTCAATCAATTCAGCATCCGCTTTTCTTATTGAAAGCTCATAGCCACGTACGGTAACCTCAATCGGATCTCCCAACGGGGCAACCTTACGTACATATATATCCACCCCTTTGGTTATTCCCATATCCATAATGCGCCGCTTTGTTGCGCCCTCGCCATGCAGCTTAACAACCCTGACGCTGCTGCCACAAGCCGCCTGCCTTAGTGTTGACATAATGCTATCTCCTTTCAGAAACCTTTATTTTAAACAATGATCTTATTCGCAATCTCATTGCTTATAGCAATACGCGAGTCCTTTACATTTACAATAACATTTCCATTGTTCTTTGTGATTACGGTTACAATTCCTCCAACCACAAAGCCCAGGCTCTCAAGGAACTTCCTTACTTCCTCCTTGCCGCCAATCTTTTTGATAGCGTTTTTCTCACCGGTATTAGCCATTGTCAGGGGCATAATCCACACTCCTTGAATATTTTATAATAAAATATATACTGACCTTCAATAAAATATAATATTTGGTTAGTTATTCCTAACTACTTTTAAGTTAGCATAGACTAACTCGTATTGTCAAGATCTTTTATCAAAATTTTCATAGGTAAAAATATCATGAGCTATATTGAAGAAATTAATCAATTTGCATTTCAAATAATTGTATGCTATTATAGGCTTAATACTATATTCCTTGTAAGGAGATGGTGATTTGAAAATCAAGGAGTCCGCGGAGAATTATCTTGAGACCATTTATATCTTATCCTTGAAGAACAGTCATGTGCGGTCTATTGATATAGTTAATGAGCTGGACTTTGCCAAGCCCAGTGTCAGCGTTGCCATGAAAAACCTCCGGGAACATGGATATATTTCAATGGATAGTGATGGATATATCACCTTGACGGATCAGGGAAAG
>JAAZDK010000120.1 GCA_012512855.1 Clostridiales bacterium | reverse complement strand
GGATCCCTGGTGGCCTTGTACTCAAGGGCCTCCAGCTCCTGCTTCTGGGCATCGATATTTACAATCTTTCCAATTACCCGTATGGGAGCCTTACTGTCATCATATATTGTTTTGCCCTTGATTTGACACCAGATAAAATCTCCCATTTTATTCTTTATTCTCAGCTGGGCCTCAATAATGCTCTTACCCTCCGACAGCTCCTGGCTATGTTCCAGAAAAATACCCCAGTCGTCAGGATGTATATTATCCTTTTGATCCGTGATATTGCTTACAAAGCTGTCTATATGCGGGTTTCTGCCAAAGAGCTCCCTGAATTTCTCCGTATAAATCATTTCATCCGACTGAATATGATATTCAAAGAGGACATCGTTGGATATTTCTGTGGCAATTCTGTAACGCTCCGCCTCCAGCATAATTGCATCCTGCATACGCTTCTGCTCAGTTATATCGACAAATACAACCGATAATTTATGCTTGCCGTCTTTCGCCACGGTACTGTTGCCGTTCATCAGCATATGCAACCTGTCTCCGGACTTGCTAATCAGCTTTACTTCAAGGTGGATGGTTTCATTATTATTTAGCTGCATGCCAATTTTTTCCACAAAATCCGGATAGTCTGCTCCCATAAAGTCACTTAATGCATTTTTGTTCAGTTGACCTGCTTCCTTTTTATCATATCCCAGCATCTCATAAAAGCCTTCGCTAGCATATATTATCCTGCAGCTGTCCTCATAGACAAAATACACCAAGCCGGCCCTGATACTGTTGGTTATCCTATTCAGCTCAAGTGCCGTCCTGGTTATTTTCTTTTCACTTTGAAGCCGATGAATCAATATCATTATAACGGCAGATACAATCAGCAAGATAATTAAAGCTATAAATGCTAGCAAAGCAGCTGACATATCCTGCAGCTGAATAATCCATCCCATACATTAATCCCCTAACTAACATTAATCTTCATCCTTGAAGTAATTATCAGATCCAACAGGTCACACTCGGAATCATTATGGCAATAGTTACAGTTCGTACGGGGTTACCTGATATACGTAATAATTGAGCCAGTTGGTATACATTGCATTTGCATGCGCTCTCCAAACAAGATTAGGCTTGTTTTCAGGCATATCATCAGGATAATAATTCTTTGGCAATGCTATATCGATTCCCTTTGCAATATCTCTCTTGTATTCCTTGTCAAGTGATATCCTGTCATATTCAGGGTGGCCCATTACAAAGACCTGCTTTCCATCCTGTGCCAGAACAATAAATACTCCGGCCTCATCCGACTCGGCTAAAATCTGCAGCTCCTTGTGCTTAAGAATTTCCTCCTTGGATACTGTCGTGTATCTGGAATGAGGCGCATAGAAGATATCGTCAAAGCCCCTGACAAATGGCACTTTGCGGTCCAGCACCCTATGCTCAAATATGCCGAACATCTTTTTATCCAGAGTTATTTTATCAATACCATAATGGTAATACAAGCCTGCCTGTGCTCCCCAGCATATATGCAGAGTGGATGTAATATGGGTCTTTGACCACTCCATGATTTGGGTCAATTCTTCCCAATATGTCACCTCTTCGAATTTCAATAGCTCAACCGGTGCGCCTGTTATAATCAGTCCGTCAAATTTGCGGTTCTTGACATCCTCAAAGGTCAAATAGAACTGATCCAGATGGCTCTTGGGAGTATGCTTTCCTACATAGGTTCCGGTCGTAAGGAAAGTAATGTCCACCTGCAAAGGAGTGTTGGACAGGCTTCTGAGAAGCTGAACCTCCGTATCCTCCTTAATGGGCATCAGATTAAGGATGGCAATCTGCAAAGGACGAATATCCTGATGCAATGC
>JAAZDK010000119.1 GCA_012512855.1 Clostridiales bacterium | reverse complement strand
AGCCGTCATACATTGCAGAACTAAATCCCAGCTCCAAAGCCTTCCTTATATAATCAAGACTCTCTCCATGATCCAGATGAACACATACAGGCACGCTGGCCTTGCTGGCAAAATACACCATGGCCGGACCAATGGTCTTAAGCGGCATTACATCCTCATGAACCTGAGCATGCTCTATAATAACAGGGAGCTGATATTTCTCCGCGTTATGTATGACTGCCATTATACATTCAAAATTTGGGGTATTGAATGCCCCAATAGCGCACTTTTTCTCTTCTGCATACGCTAATACTTCCTGCAAATTTACTAACATATTTACATCTCCTTAGTTGTTTCTTCCTTTAAAAACGATATTTTCCGTATAAGCTCTTTATTTCCTCAAGACTTTTCATACCCGATATAGAATCGCTTTCAGACAGGCTGCATGCGGCTGTCATGCATGCCAGCTCTAGTGATTCCCTGACGGGCAATTCCATATAAATCCCATACAGCATTCCTGCACAGAAGGCGTCTCCTGCCCCTACGCTTCCCTTTATAAGGCTTTGGGGGAGTTTGAGGGACGGCACAAATTCAAATTCTCCATCCGATGTCATTGCCCAGCCGCCTACCGGCGCATGAATTACCACCATATCTTTTACTCCGGCTTCCAAAATCAACTCACAAATCCTTTTGATTTTATCTGTGTCTACAGAGCCGTCGTGAGAATACGGGGACAGACCTGCTGTTTTCGATGCTTCTATTTCATTTACTATAAAATAGTTGCAGTATTTAAGACTTGGCCTGACTATCTCTGAATATCTTTCATGCTCCACACAGACCAGATCTATACTGGTTCGAATCCCCTTAGCCTGAATTCTTGCCAGCGCCCTGGCCATAACTGTTCCATAATCTGCATCCTCACAGTCAAAGGGGTCCATTAAAAAAGCATATCCCATATGAAATATATCCGCCGATATAGAATCAAAGTCCAAATCATTATAGGAGTAGACTCTGTTTGCTCCTTTTGCAGTAAAAAAGGTTCGTTCTCCGGATGTCTCAATTGTCATAACATCGGTAAAGGCTGTCATTTCTCCGGGAAAACGAACTATGCCATCAGTGTTTATCTTATGTTCCTCAAGCACTGCTACTACAAAATCGCCATTCTCATCATCCCCTATTCCGCCATAAGCATAGAGTGGAATGTCCGGGTCTATTCTGGCTATGTCACAAAGTGTATTTGTTACACATCCTCCGACGCCTCTGGATGATGATTTTATATTAGCCAGCATCCCTTTATCCGGGAAGCTGTCTATAATTTTGATATAATCGACAGCAATTGTACCTGCAATCGCTATTCCATTCTTCATAGCCGGCTCCTCCCTCAGGCCTTAGGATACTCGTTGCATAAATAAAATAATGTGGTTTCATCCTCCTCTATATCAGGAAAGCGTCCTACATTCTCATAGAAGCGGTTATCGGCAAAATCATCATTGCACTCGGATACTTCTCCAACCAGAACCGTTCCGAATCCGGGCTCTCCCCAGAAGGAATGATACTGGCCGGTCATTAGCGTAATGCTTTCTCCGGGTGTAAGACGAATTACGGTTCCGGCAGGCACTTCATAGCTTCTGCCATCTATATGCACCTGTACCGGACTATCAGCAAGTTCCCCATCCTCTGTAGAGTTATGAAGCCTTATCAGCAAATTGCCGCCGCCTCTGTTGATGATGTCCTCCTTCTTCTTCCAGTGAAAATGGCATGGTGTTATCTGCCCCTCTCTGACCACCATTATCTTCTCTGCATAGCTTTTAGAATCCTTCAGCTCCGGATTGCCGTTTCTTATAGTAAACAGCAGCAGACCCCTGCTCATAAAGTCGTCACTGCCATAATCTGTGACATCCCAGCCCAGTTTATTGGCGCGTATCTCATCATACTCATGATTTTTATTATCCCATTCATCAACGCCCCAGAAAGCAAAGGGTGGCAGTTTAAAATTCATTTCATCAAAAAACTCTATTGCTTCCTGTATTAATCTATTTATATCCGATCGTTTCATAATAAACGCTTCCTTTCTTAAGAAATTGCTAATGCATATCTTACTCCGACAGCTTATTGCTTCAAATACTGATTGATTTTATTTTGAAGAATCTTTAAGGAGCTATCTATATTTTTGTCATTTTCTATAATAGTCTGTATTTCGCTGCTTGCCAGCGACACTGCTTCCCTATACCTTAAAAACTGGGGCGCAACCACCCCTTGCTCTATTACTCTGCTCAGCAACTCATTATCAATAACCTTTTCGCTTTCCTCCATATACTCCTGCAGGATTATTTCAGCCTCCTTTGAGCCGGTAACCTTTTTAAGCACAGAGGCCCCCTGGGAATAACGGAATATGTCCATCTGAATTTCCTCATCATAGGTTAAAAGCTTCAAAAACTCCCAGGCAAGCTTCTCATGTCTGCTTTTATTGCTTATGCCCATAAGAAGGGTATTTACCTCGGAGATGTTTGCACCATATTCTCCTGCCGGCAGGGTAATACAATCCCATTTAAAGTGATATTTTTTTATCTTATAAGGATAGGTCTTATAGGTTCTGTAATCGGCAAAGGATAGCGGCATAAAAGCAACCCTGCCGCTGTCAAAATCATCCTGGGTTACCATTCTGCCCTGATTCAGATCATATAGCTGCTTTGTAAATTTAACCGCCTGAGTAACCCTCTCATTGACGAGATTTATTTTCGTATCGCTTTCCTCAAACAGAACCATACCGTTTGTATAGGCAGCATCCAGCCAGTCGTAATTATAGCTTCCGAACTGATCAAGGTGGCCGTCCCCATCAGTATCTTTTGTTACCATTTTACAGATTTCATACATATCATCCCATGTCCAGTCACTGTCAGGAACCTTTATTCCTTCCTTCATCAGTAAAGTCTTATTCACAAACATCAGAGTAGGAACCGTCTCATATGGCAGGGCATATTGGCTTCCATTGTACTGCCCGGTCATCAAAGCTGTAGTAAAATATTCTTCCTTCCTGAATGAGCTGTCCTTCTCCATAAGCTTTTCCAGGTCCTTCAATGCTCCCAGAGAAGCCAAACGATTAAAATCATCGGAAAGAATCATAAATACATCCGGCATTTTGCCCAGCAGGAGCTGCTTTGTCAGCCACTCTGAATAATCCCGCTTTAAAATGCCGCTATAGTAATGGATTTTAACGTTCTTGTGCTGCTGCTCAAATTTTGCTATTGCTTTATCTATAATGACATAGCTGTTGGCATTGGCTACATCCCAGTTGCTGCCTGCAAAAATACCCAGCTCAAGAGTAATTTCCCTATCTCTGTTGCTTATATAATAGGCCAAAGGGAAGGCCAGCATAATAACGATACAGCCAATTATTAATCCGATTTTACTCCTTCTCATGGTGATGCTCCATCTTCATACCAGCTTTTCCTACACCTGACTGAACGGCCCATATGGCCAGCTGGGTTCGGTCCCGAAGCTTTAATTTGTTCAGTATGGTACTGATATAATTTCTTACCGTTCCTTCAGACAGCTTAAGTATATCGGCAATCTCCTTATTGGATAAACCATATGATATCTGCTCAATAATCTTAAGCTCGGTCCTGGTTAACTCCTCATCCGTCTTTTTTGCAGTGTCTATGAAAAAGTCGGCCTTTGCCATCTGGGAAAACAGACGGAATACCTTTGTGGCAATATCAGGATTAATCATAGCCCTGCCGCTGTGTACCGTATGAATAGCCTTTACCAGCTCATCCATGGAAACACCCTTCAGCAGATAGCCGCTGGCCCCGTATTTTAATGCATCATAGATATATTCGTCATCATCAAAGGTCGTGAGAATAATGATCTTAATCTCCGGATAATTCTCCTTAATAATTTTTGTGCATTGTACACCGTCCATCTTTGGCATACGGATATCCATAAGAATAACATCCGGCCGGTTCTTGCGTATGCTACGGATTACCTCCTGTCCGTCTGCAGCAGCATCCGTAACCTCAATATTTTCCTTGCTGTTTAATACTATTTGCAGGCTATGACGGATTAACTCCTGGTCATCGGCAATCAACACTTTAATCATATACCTCACCCCATCTAATCGGTATTCGGGCAGTAACAGTAAATCCATCTGAACCATCGAACTTTACACTGCCGCGTAGCATCTGGATTCGTTCCACAATATGGCGTGTTCCAAATCCCTTCTTCATATTTACACAACCTATGCCATTATCCTTGATCGTCAGAATAATTTCTCCATCCACACTATCCATTGTTATCCATACACGACTCGCCTTACCGTGCCTGATGGCATTGGTCAGGCTTTCCTGTATTACTCTGTAGATAGTGTCCTCTTCATCCGCATCAAATTTCAAATTTGCCACCCTGGTCTCAAATGTGACCTTGGTATGGGACATTGTCTCAACATCCATAATCATTTTTCGAATGGCGGATTCCAGATTCAAACGCTCCAGGGCATCAGGCCGAAGCTTATTGACCGAACGCCTGACCTCATTAATTCCCCTTCTTGTTACCTCAGCTATCATCTCCAGCTGTTTCTTTGTTTCCTGCGGTGATATTTCAATAGTCGTCAGGCAGGCATCCAGCCCCGCCAAAATACCGGTTAATGTGTGTCCCAGGGTATCATGGATTTCTCTTGCCAGACGGTTTCTTTCCCTTGTTTCTCCCATTTTCTCGGTAATCTTGGAGTATTCCTTAAGCTGCTCATTGGCTATCCTCAAATCCTCGTTAGCCTGGCTGAGCTTTTCATACAGAGTGTTTACCTCATCTATTGTTCCCCTCTGATTTTGAATAACGCTGATGCAGTAGATTATAAATAGCACCACATTTATGGAAACAATGGAATTATAGCAGACCATCAAGGCCTGCTGAGTGGAGGAATCGTAATAGCTGATGTAATCATAAACGGAATATAATTCAAAATTAATCGAAATCAGCTGGTAATCGGCAATAATGATGGCCGCTACCGAAAGAAGCATCAGTATATATCTTCCCCGGATTCCCTTTGTATAGGCGATAATATTTGCAATTACCAGAAACAAAATTCCGTTATAGTTAAAATCGAGAAAATAGATTAAAGTAATACTAATTATTAAGTCTATAATCAGTGTAATATAAATAGCTTTGTTATTATTGCTGTAAATGAATTCCCGGAAAATAAACGACAATATCAGCCCACAAAAGAGCGTTATGGATACTACTATATTTTTGTAAGGATTCCAAGGAATTGAGGCCACAGAATTAATAAATTCCCTAGCTATAAAATGGTCACAGATAATCCTTGTAGTAACATATATCAATAAGGTGATAAATAATGCCGCTATAAAGTTTATAGCTATCATTGACATTTTCAAATAAATAAACTTTTTATTCTTGTTCTGCATAACCCAATCCCTTACTGCCATCCATCAATGGTGAAATTATCCAGATTTTCCTTGGTAATTAAGGTGACAGGAATAATAATATTTTTATCTACCTCTTTCCCTGCCAGGTAATCATATGCCACCTGCGCAGCAGTTCTCCCTATTGTAGTAGGCCTTTGCGCACTGGTTCCCTCCAGATAGCCTTCCTTAATCATCATTTTACCGTCCGGGGAACCATCCACGCCATATATGAGAACCTCCCCATCCATATGACGCAGCTGGAGTGCCGCTATAGCTCCTATTGCAGTAGGGTCATTGCCACCCATTACCACATCAAAAGATATTCCCGCATCCAGAATCTCATTCATAACCCCCATAGCCACTTCCAGCTCACCACCGGCCGCCTTCTGTACTACCACCCTGTAGCTTTCATTTCCTGCTATGGTATCCTTAAATCCCTTTATTCGGTTATTTATAGAATTTATAATTGGCTGATCCAATATGATTATGTCTGCCTTGGGCAGCTTGCTCATCATATCGGT
>JAAZDK010000118.1 GCA_012512855.1 Clostridiales bacterium | reverse complement strand
TCTCTTTGTGATTAATTTTACACCTTATTTGCTATAAATGTACCACATAGTAAATTTTATAGCAATATCGCCCACAGTCCTAAAATACAATCCATAAACCCAGAATACATCGTTGATTTACTGTTCCACAGCCATCAGCCTGTATTCGGCTATATCATCAACCACCTGATATCCAATCTTTTCATAGGACCTTACCGACAAGGGATTTCTCCTGTCCACCATCATGGTGCAGAATTCATACCCCTCATCCAGCAGCGCCTTGCTAAGGTAATAAACATTGGCGGCGGCATATCCCTCACCACGGTATTCCACAGGTGTATAGACATAAGAAAGCAGTACACCATTTATAAACTTTTTATCCTTTATCACCATGGATACCACCATATCATCCTTCTCAAAGAAATAAACCCTATTTTCATTTATATACTGAGACGCCTTTTCCAGCATCGCTTCATAGTCCATTTCACTGGATTTTGCCTCAAGCTGCGATTCAATCATCCAGTCCGCCACCAGATGTGCTTCATCGGGCCTTGCCAGCCTTTGGCTCCCCTCCGCCAGCTTTACATCATTTAAGCTGCGCAGCTCCATAATATCCATTTCCGTTGTTTTTACAAATGCTCCTTCCACCCGCCTGCTGTATTGCTCGATAAAATGCGCGCATAATTCAATACCGCCTCTAACTTCGCATACCAGGAAGGCCTCATCCGCCAGATAATCCGCAAGTACATGCGCCGCTTCCGCCTGCAGCTCTTTACCGGCAGAAAAAACCACCAAGCCACGTGTAGCAGTCAATTTGCAAAACAGCAGATATACAGCCCCATCATCAACCAAGCTGCCAAAGCTTAGATCAGCCGTCTCTGTTTCCATAGCCACAAAAATATAGTACAAAAGGGACTGGCCGGCCGCTTCCCTCTCCAGCAGGATTTGTCTGTATTGATTATAAAATGCGTTCGCATCATAAAATTCTATAATCCTCATCACTATCCTCCTTAAAACAGCATATTATTAATTTTCCCGTATTTACCTGTTTTAAACTAATATGCATCAATTATACTTTATTAGTTAAATGCGTCTTTTCCATACATTTTTTCTGTCCTTTCCGGATAATCCGAATAGTTCACCAGCCAAATTGTGTTCAACCTGAAAGGTCTGCCAGCAGTCGCAACCGGATTGCCTGCCGAAAGCAATCAATAGATTGCTTTTGCAGTCAACCGCTAATAAAAAAGCATCTGCACATAATGCAAATGCTTTTTTAATTCCTTATGTTTTATATTTATTTGTTATTCTTCTTTTTTGAAGCCAGAACTGCTCCGCCGATAACAGCGGCTCCACCCGCAATAGCTAAAACTATCAGGGATGTATCAACATTTTTTTTATCTGTATCTAACTTTACCGGAGCGCTTTCAGCTGCAAGCTTTCTTAATAGCTCTGCATCAGCAGTGGCATCGGTGCTGGTAATCTGTATCTTTAATTCATCATCAGAGCTTACAGACTGATCCGGATCTGCTATTTCATTTCTGCTTGCTAAATCAGAATCCGCTGCAGCATCCTCAGCAGTACCTTCCATAGTGGTGTATAATATCTCTTCCTCAACAGGCGGAACTGCCTCATCCGATGCAGCATTGCCGTCTGTACCACCGCCTGCCTCGGAAGTCTCACCTGAACCGCTGTTGGCTATACTTACACTTCCATCAGGAACAACAAGCTCCTCAGTATCCATCAATGTCCTGATTACAGATTCTGATGCAGCTATCTCAGCCTTTACTTCAGCCTCCTGATCTGTATTCATCTGCGCAAATACAATATTCGATGACAATAAGGCCATTCCTAGTCCCATTACAACCGCTTTTTTCAGATTTGCCCTAAACATATCTTTACCTCCTAATACTTAACATCAATTTAATCAATTTTTATACAACATACCAGATCGTCGACGATAACCTTTTACTTGTACAGAAAGCTTCTTATGCAGGCTTCCTGCTACAAATAATCTTTTCTTTAGCTGTTACATCAATTAGACGCCCGCCTGTAAAAAACAGTTGCATGAAAGATATGGGAATTCTGCCTAATTCTCAAGCTTATCTCATATAATTATATGTAATCAAAAGCATCACCCTAATGCGGGATGGGTGCAACGCAAAATGCACAATCAGGATTGGAGGAGTTATGGGGAATATTTCAGAAGATACTGTAATGTTTGAACACAGGTTTTGGCTGCAGATAATGGGAGATCATGCAAGAATTATATTCCTATCCCTAGCACCAACGGAATCGGAATACATTATGACTGCACAGAAATTCATCATCTCACTGGATGAGCTGCTTAAGCAAGCTCAAAATCCGCTTACACCGGATGATATGCTCAAGCTTAACCAGGACGCCCTGGCCCTAATTAAGCTTTTGCGGGAATTCAAGCTGGAGCTGCTTAGAATGTCACTAAGCTCGGATTTGAAGTCGCACTTATCTCCTACCCATATTAATGACATGGTTAATGAGCTTGAGGAATATTATCTAGTGCTAAAAACAATCAT
>JAAZDK010000117.1 GCA_012512855.1 Clostridiales bacterium | reverse complement strand
TTGAAAGGATGAAAAGCAATGTATGACAATATGAATTCTGATGGTAAGCAGATTGAAATAGGTGAGGTGGATGATAATTTAAATATAGTCTTAAGTGAAATGATTCAAGACTTTGAAGAGAAGCTTTATGCAGTAAGAATTCAGTTAAAATCATATA
Source organism: Clostridiales bacterium (assembly GCA_012512855.1). Lineage (GTDB taxonomy): Bacteria > Bacillota > Clostridia > Lachnospirales > Lachnospiraceae > Mobilitalea. Next base: position 2,255 of record JAAZDK010000117.1, on the reverse strand, counting down.
TAAATCAGCTGGAAATTAAAGAACAGGAAAAATTCAAAAAGGAACAGGCAAAAGACAATCGGAACCTATTTTCACCTATATATTCAGAAGATAAAGAGGAAGATAATGAAATTGAAAATCTGAAAATAGAAATAAGCAAGCTAAGACAGCAAGAGGATTATATAGGAAAAAGAATATATGCCCTAAATTATGCAATTCAGTGTATAAACAGATACTCAGACAGCATTAAGAATATTGAGGAAAAAGGCAGAAGAAGGATAAATGATCAGGGGCTCAGTATATTGGAGGCTCAGGAGATTGAAAGGCAAAGAATAGCAAGGGATTTGCATGATACTACAGTTCAAAACCTTACAAGTATGGTACATAAGGCAGAGCTTTGTATAAAGCTGATAGATATTGATACGATACGGGCAAAGCTTGAGTTACATACCATGTCAAACACTTTAAAGTCTGTAATTAATGACATGAGAGGGATTATATATAATCTCAAGCCTATGACAATTGAGGATCTGGGTCTTACGGTTACTGTACAAAGATATGCAAACAAATTGATGGATCTTAATAATATTGATATTTTTGTTGAGGCAAATGAGGAACCTGAGGAAATATTGCAGGTTATTAAAGTGACAGTATTTCGTGTAATCCAGGAAGCATGCACCAATATATTGAAGCATGCAAATGCAAGTGTGATAGATATAAAGATTCTGTATGAAGAAGATTATTTAAGGATTACCGTAAAGGATAACGGAAAAGGATTTAATTCAGATATATTTCTATTAAACAATTCTGAACAGACCTCAAGCTTTGGATTATCTATAATGAGGGAAAGGATATCATTATTGTCAGGATCCTTGGAAATACAGTCAGAGAAGGGAAAAGGGACAACAATTATCATAAATGTTCCATTAACAAAACAAGAGGAGGAAAAGAATGAGTAAACCTATTAGAGTAATGATTGCGGATGATCATTCTATGGTAAGAGAGGGAATTAAGCAACTGCTGGAATTAGAGGGTGATATAACAGTAGTTGCAGAAGCCAGTAATGGAAAAGAATGTATAGAGCAGTTGGACGAGGAGCAAACAGACGTTCTGCTGCTGGATATCAATATGCCTAATATGAATGGGCTGCAGGTTCTGCAATGCTTGAGAGAAAATAATAGGAAAGTAAAGGTTCTTATTTTAACGATACATAATGAGGTTGAGTATCTGGTAAGAGCCGTTGAAATAGGTGTAGATGGCTATGTTTTAAAGGATTCCAATTCATCGGTATTGAAGAAAGCTATAAACACTGTTTATAATGGCGAATCCTTTATAGAGCCTGAGCTGGCACCTCTGTTGAAGATGAAATTAGAGGAAAAGAGTACAGCCGGAAAAGGAGTTATAGATTCGTTAACAAAGAGAGAAATTGAAGTTTTAAAATTACTGGCAGAAGGACTCTTTAATAAGGAAATAGCCTTTACCCTGGCAATAAGTGAAAAAACAGTTAAAAATCATGTGTCCAACATATTCAAGAAAATAAATGTGTCTGACAGAACACAAGCTGCAGTTTTTGCAATAAGAAATAACTTGGTTGATATATTATAATTTAAATAATATGAAGAAAAAGCGGAAGCATTTACGGGGATAATTTGGATAATATATTTTACTGTCATAAAATCAGACTAAATAAAGGATAAAACATTAATAATTATAAATAACTATAATCTAATGACTAAAGACATTTAATAAATATATAATGCTTATGGGATCGAATTCTAAAGGAGAATGTTTCACGTGAAACATTCTCCTTGAACTATATATAACATTAAGGGTATTATTCTCTTTTAAATTAATGTATCTATAAATGTGATAATTTTAAAGAACGAAAAACTGTATTTATATTTTACATGATACAAAAAACCAAGTTTAAAGAGAGACATGGAATAAAAAGAAGTTGAATTATTCAGAGTAAGAGAATTACAATAATTTTATATATATTATATATATAGAGATTATATTAATCATAATTTCATAACAGCTCAAATCAAGTTCTATTATTTAAGTTTCACAGTAAAAGCCTGACAAAAAATATTTTATCTATAGATATATAATTTATTTAATGATATAATTAGCCGTGTAAATTATAAATAAACCTGAATTATTCATCGTAACATATACAACAGTGCCTGGCACTGCATAATTACTATATTTTCATCATCTTATTGCTTTCACTCAAAAAGTGAAACTAAACTATAGAAAAAGGGTCTCAGCTTTGC
>JAAZDK010000116.1 GCA_012512855.1 Clostridiales bacterium | reverse complement strand
TAATAGCCATACGGAAATGCTTCTCCTTTCTGTTTGTATTTTTGTATGGTAACTTAAATATAACACAAAAGAGAGCATTTCCGTTTTTATTTATTTAATTTTGTAACACATGTATTGTAAACCTACAGAGCCTATAACGATATCGCCTGGTCATATATTGACATATTATAGTATTGATATATACTATTTGGTAGTAAGTTCTTTTATTTACAATGTGTAGCTATAGATTGGGAGGCGTGGTTTTTTTGGATAGGAGGGAGCATATGAAGGATAATGTTGAGGATTTGCATGGTATCCTGGATAAGACCATACAGTTCCTTTATTATGATCTGGAGCTGTTAGCTAAGGTTATTGAGTTCTTTCCTTTCCCTATTCAAATTTTCTCATCTGACGGCACATCCAGATTAATTAACAGAGCAGCGCTTGAGATGATATGCATAAAAAGCGTAGAAACCCATGTTAATATCTACAATGTATTTAAGGATCCTGTCGTCCGCAGCCTGGGTTATACTGAGCGGGTCAGGCAGGTGCTTACAGGAAAAACTGTTGAAATAGTTGATTTCAATGCTCCTTATAAGGAATTGCTTCGATATTATGATGTCAGGGATGAAGATATTGATACCATAAGATCGGATATTTACTGCTTCCCAATAAAAAATGCTTCCGGTGAGGTTGAATATTTTGCAGCTGTATTTATTATTAAAGAAATTTATATCGGCAAAGAGGAAATAAGCAAAGGAAAGCAGTACATAGAAAACCACTGGCTTGAACCCTTCGATGCCGGTAAAATCGCAAAGGCTGCATGCCTCAGCAAGTCACATTTTACAAAGCTCTTTAAGAAGCATACAGGTATTACACCACATGAATACTACATAAATATTAAAATCAACAAGCTAAAGGAAAAGCTTCTTGACAGCAACCTGTCAATTGCAGAAGCATTTGCTTCATGCAATATTGATTACAATGGCTATTATGCTCGGATTTTTCGCAGGAAGACAGGTATGTCTCCTTCAGCCTTCAGAAAAAATTCTAAAGAAAACAGCACATAGTTTAGTTATAAGTCATACCTTTGAGCAAGCAGGAGTATGGCTTTATGGCTTTATTATGTATATGCTTTAAATTATGCCTGTCAGGCAGGCCACAATCTGTCATGCAAGCACCTTATTAAATCCAGAACTGCGGGGCTTGAGGTTTAGCAATGAACCAAACGCTTGATTTACAAAATAAGAAGATATTTGCTTTTATAAAAATTTTATAGAAAATTAATAAAATATTTTTCTTACTAATTAGGATACAATTATATCTTTTTCAAAAAGTATAATATGGAAATAATAATATAAATATTCAATTACTATAATTATTTTTTATCTTACATCAGGGGAGCTTTTATATAGTTGTGGACTAATTTAAAGCTTGTTTAATTTTCAACATGGTTTTCCGCTGGCTGAAAGCTACAGGGAAATATTATACTAATATTTTATGGAGGGATAAGTATGTCGGGGTTTATTAAGGAGGAAACTAATAATTTTGAAAGGACAGATATAGACAGCAACAAGACAATAGCGGGGCTTGCTTATCTGCTTTTTTTCCTGCCGTTAATAGCTTGTCCGCAGTCAAAATTTGGACGCTTTCATTCCAATCAGTCATTATTACTGCTGATAGTTTCCTTTGCAGGTAATATTATATTAGGTCTGATTCCTTTCATTGGTTGGGTTTTGATGCCTATTTTTAATTTGGTGGTATTTGCTGTTTTCATATTTGGTCTGGTTAATGGATTAAGCGGTAAGGCTGTACGGCTACCTCTTATAGGAAGCTTTGATATTATAAAATAAGGTTAAATAATACATAAATAAGCAGTACTTGTTATCCTATAGACCATCCTTTTAATGGAAACTGATAAAAGCTTGTTCTTAAAAAGACAAGCTTTTATCAGCTAATAACCTGGTCAATTTTCTTTATCGGAATCCACATTTCATATCTGCTGCCTTCAGGAGTATCACTATTTTCCTTTTCTATAAGTGTTATATGGCTGTCCGGTTCGTCATATCTGATATATCCATCCGGTATAAGAACATTTTTTTCATTTTCCCAACCAAAGGAAATACCGAAGCCAAGAGCCTCTTCATTTGTAGGAAGCCAATCATGAGTAACCACATTAAAATTACTTTCCGGAAAGCTTTACAGTGTATATCCTTTAGGTATTTTGTCGACATTTCTGACTATCAATCCCTGGTAATAAATATTATCTCCGTTTTTATCTGTATACCTGATGTTTAGTGGCTTTGCATCAACTGCGTAGGGAATTATTTTATTATCGCAAGATTATGAATCATATGGCAGGTCAGCAATAGGACTGGTGATTTTTATATGTGTATAGTAAAATATATGATGAATATATAGTTTAGCATTTCAACAGAATTCGAACCCGGACCAGCAGCTTATTATCCGAAATTAATTATACATATACAGGAGAATAAATATGAAGCTCTTTCACATATCCGATTTGCATATCGGCAAGCAACTGCATTACTACAATCTTCGGGATAATCAGATTGAAATTCTTGACCGGATTGTAGAACTGGCCAAAGAGCATCGGCCGGATGTCATAATCATAGCCGGAGACATATATGACAAATCTGTACCGTCTGCGGAAGCCACCACAATCTTTGATGGCTTTTTAAACAGCTTATCAGATATTACCCCAAACATTCCTGTTTTAATAATAGCAGGCAATCACGATTCGGCCGAACGGCTTAAATATGCCAGCACATTTTTGGAAAAGCATCAAATTTACATATCGGCACTTCCGCCTCAGACAAAGGAGGAGCGTCTGAAAAAGGTCATTTTGCAGGACGAATATGGCGAGGTTGATTTTTACCTGCTTCCCTTTACAAAGCCGGGATATGTAAGGCATTTATTTGAGGAAGGAACCGTCACAAGCTATGATAAGGCCATAGCTGCCCTTATTGAGAGGGAAAATATCGACTATAGCAGAAGAAATGTCCTGATATCCCATCAATTCTATGTATCCGGTGATAAGCTGCCAGATACCTGTGATTCCGAGCAGTTGTATATTTCAGTGGGAGGCATTGACTGCGTGGATATAGCTTCTGTCAGGAAGTTTGATTATGTAGCCCTGGGACATCTGCACGGAGGCCAGTATATAGGCGAGAAGCATATCAGATACAGCGGGAGTCCTTTGAAATATTCCGTCAGTGAAGAGAAGCACACCAAGGCTGTAACCATGGTAACTATAGGTGCAAAGGGTGAGGATATTTCAGTAGAAATGCTTCCTCTGAATCCCAGACAGGATGTCAGAAAATTAAGCGGAAGCCTGAGTGAAATAATCAGCATGGCAACAGAACAGAACAGGCATAATTTTGTCAGCATTACCCTGACCGATGAAGAAGAGATATATAAGCCGAAGGAGCAGTTGGAGGAATATTATGATCACATTCTAGAGGTAAGGGTTGAAAACAGCAGGACGCTGGCCCGGTTGGAGGGAGGAGAAGCTCAGATTAATGTTCTTGATCCCTTTGAAGCTTTCCGCCAGTTTTATCAGGATATAAACAACGAACCCATGTCAGTTGAAGAGGAAAAAATTATTCTTGAGCTTATTGACAGGGCAAAGGAGGCAGAGGAGTTATGAAGCCAATATATGTGAAAATGTCTGCCTTTGGTTCATATGCCGGAGAGGTCACGGTTGATTTTGGCGGTCTGGATCATGGCATTTTCCTGATAACAGGAGATACCGGTGCAGGTAAAACGACTATCTTTGATGCTATATGCTATGCTCTTTATGATCAGACAAGCGGAGGCAAGCGTGACGGTGAAATGATGCGCAGCCAGTTTGCTTCCGATGATGTCAGAACATATGTAGAATTTAAGTTCAGCTACAAGGGTGATACATACACAGTAACCAGATACCCAAAACAGGAGCGAATCAGCAAGAGAAGGAATAAGGACGGCGAATATACAAAAACAATCGATCAGGCCGGCGTTGAGCTAATTATGCCTGACGGTATGCCCTATCGCGGTAAAATCAAGGAAATAAATCAGAAGATTGTTGATATTATAGGGCTGGATGCAAATCAATTCACCCAGATAGCTATGATAGCCCAGGGAGAATTTCTTAAGCTACTTCTTGCACCCTCAAAGGAGCGTAAGGAAATATTTGCAAAGATCTTTAATACCAGAATATATGCCAGGATTGAAGAGGAGCTTAAAGAACTGGCAAAGGGGATTAATAGCCGGCTTGAGGATAATCGTAGGGATATAATTCGTGAAACGGAGAATGTTTATTGTATACCGGGCAGTGTATCTGAAGAAATCTGGGCTCAGACGCCAAGATTTTCTGAAAGCAATCCTGATGAGCTGCTTTCTTTTATCAGACAGATAATAGACGAAGCCAGACAAAAGGAAAATGACATAATTATAAAGCTGACAGACAGTCAAAACAGGCTGAATCAGCTTTTGACTGAGCTTAAGCAGGCAGAGGATACCAACAGGCTATTTGATAATCTGTCACAGCTTCAGGCCAGAAAAGCCTTACTGGATGCAAAAAAGGATGAGATGGAAGGCATAAGGATTAAAATTGATGCTGCTAAAAGAGCGGCTATAGTTGAGCCAAAGGAGCTGGCCTGTCAAAGTAAGCAAAAGGAGCTCTCTGAATGCAGTCAGCGTATTGTTAATATAAAGGCATGGCTGGAGAGCAACAGACATACATTGCAGGAAAGAAAAAGGGAAAGCGAGCTTAAAGAGGCAGAATATAAGGAAAAAAATCCGATTCTTGCATCTGCAGTAAGCAGGATTAATGAGCTTTTACCTAAATTTGAGCTATTGGAAGAATTGAATTATAAGCTTGAGCAATGCGGAAAAAACATGGACTCAGCCCATAAAAGCTACAATCTTATAAATGAGAGTATATCCAAGGATGAAAAGCTGCAGGATGAGCTTAGCCAGGAACAGGCTAAGCTAAAGAACGCGGCGGAGGATTTGCTGGCGCTGTCTCAATCAGTAGAAAGGCTGGCTGAAAGGAAAAATTCACTTGACAACCTGCTGGCTGTTCTGCAAACCATGCAGAAGCTAAAGTCGGCTTATGAATTTTCAGTGGTACAATATAAAGAAGCACAGGCAAATGCAGCCAGTAAGGCAGAATATTATGACAGCGTTTATAAAAAGTTCATTGAAGGACAGGCCGGTATACTGGCTCATGAGCTTAGGGATGGCTGTCCATGTCCGGTATGTGGTTCCACATCTCATCCAAAGCCGGCTTCCTTAACCGAAACTGGCATATCACAGCAGGAGCTGGAGATGGCAAAAAAGGCCAATGAGGATGCAGGGAAGGAGCTTGAGAAAAAGAAGGAGGCTATGCATCTGGCCGAACAGCAATATGAGAAGCAAAAGGCTATTGCCGAGCTTGAAGGTAAAAGGAGCATTGGAGCCGACTTTAATGCCGATTCAACATCAATTGAGGAAATAAAAGCTGCTTTGCATGACTGCCTGCTGCGACTGGGTGAGGAAGCAGATAAGAAAAAGCTGGCCGAAGCTGCAAAAAAAGCCTATGATGACAACGAGCTAAGGCTTATACAACTTAAGGAAAGGCTTGAAAAATACAGGCAAAACAAGGAAAAGGCTGCCCAGCTATTGAAGGATGCTGAAATAAAGCTTACAGAGCTTGCAGCCCAGATTAAGAATTTGCAGGATTCATTAATATATGATACAAGAGAGGCTGCCACAAGGGAGCTGGCTGCCACACGCCAGCAGATGCAGCAGCTTGAGCAGGCTATGACAACCTCCGCCAGGAGCTACCGGATGCTTCTTGAGGAAACCAATAAAATGCAGGGTAATCTTAAGGCGGAGGAAGAAACAGCAGCCAGACTTACACAGGAGCTGATGCATCTTAAGGAAGATTTTGAAAATGAGATTGTCAGACAGGATTTCGCTGATCTGAATGCATACCGCTCATCTATAATGTCTGCCGCGCAGATTAGCCAGTGGGAAGCAGCTTACCGGCAATTCCGGGAGGAGCTGATCCGCATTGAAAGCAGCATCAGCCATTACATGGAGCTGACAAGAGGGAAGGAAAGAATTAATACCGAGCTGCTGGAGGAAAAGAAAAGAGAACTTGAAGCAGAGGCCAGAAAGCTTGATGATACGGCAAAGTCGGTATATGGTATCCGCAGCCGTAATGAAGCTATACTCATAAAGCTGCAGGAGCTTTATGATAACAGGCAAAAATTAAAGAAGGAATATTCGGTAATCAGCCGTCTTGAGGCAACAGCGACCGGCAAAGCCGGACCCAAGCGCATTAATTTCCAGACCTATATACAGAGGAGATATTTTAATTCGATATTAAATGAAGCCAATAAAAGATTATATATAATGTCTAACGGCCAGTTTATACTGAAGTGCCGGGAAATTGAAGATTTGGCCAATCAGGGAGAAGTTGGTCTTGATCTGGATGTATATAGTCTGGTAAATGATCAATCAAGAGACGTAAAAACCCTTTCGGGTGGTGAATCCTTTATGGCGGCGCTGGCTATGGCCTTGGGTATGGCGGATGTTATCCAGAATACAGCCGGCAGGGTACATATTGATACGATGTTTATTGATGAAGGCTTTGGTTCCCTCAGTGATGAAGCAAGAATGCAGGCTATTAAAATACTGCAGGGCTTATCGGAGGGAAAACGGCTGGTAGGTATTATCTCCCATGTTACAGAGCTTAAGGCACAGATTGGCACAAAGCTTGTTGTTACAAAAAGCAGTAAAGGAAGCCAAGCAAGGTGGGAGATTATGGAGTAACAGGTGTTGCAACGATAATATAAATGTAAAAATATGCCGTATTAATATAGCTATATTACTAGGATTATAAATGAACCAAATAAAAGATTGGATCTGCAATAATAAATATATGGTTAACTC
>JAAZDK010000115.1 GCA_012512855.1 Clostridiales bacterium | reverse complement strand
TTTAAGGAAATTATATATAGCAAATTATATTGACTGCAAAAGTAGATATGATATATAATATGAATTTGTTAGGCACCTAATTACTTTTTGGAGATTTCTATTAATATTTTACAAACTCTAATTCAAATGAGGTGATATGCAAAACAATGGATAATGAAATACGACAGCTGGTAGAAAGCTTTCATGAATTTATGAAATCCTTCCATCAAAAATCCTATCACAAGCTTAAGGATAAGCAAATCTATCCGGGCCAGCCCAAGCTTCTGTCCTTAATCAATGATAATGAAGGCATCCCCCAAAAGGAACTGACTAAGAAAATGTGCGTTAAACCCGCTACCATTACAGGTATGCTGGCTAAGCTTGAAGCAAATGGTTATGTTTATCGCAAAGTGGATGAAAGCGATAAGCGCATGATGAGAGTATATCTCACGCCTGAAGGCCATAATCTGGCTGACGAGGCCAGGATCTTCATCGACGAATTTACAAGGGAGCTTTTCTCCGATTTTAGTGAGGACGAAGTTTTAACAATGCGGCATTTAATTAATAAAATGGTGAACAACCTGAAAAAATAATCTATTTAGGAAGAATTTTATTTTTATATTTCTTTTTTTTGCATAACCTCCTATATGGTGGCATGCAATCGACAATAAATACTATAACATAGAAAGGAAATCATATGCTAAAGCTTTTTAAATATCTTAAAAAATCAGTTCCGATATTGATTTGCGTCACATTGCTTATGCTTTTGCAGGCTTACTGTGATTTGACTTTGCCCTCCTATACATCAGATATAGTTAATACCGGAATACTAAAAAGCGGAATCGACAACACCATTCCTGATGTGATCCGCAAGTCATCCCTGGATAAGCTGACCCTTTTTGTGAATGAAGCTGATGCAGCTACGGTATATTCACATTTTTCGGCTATGTCAAAAAGTGACTATAGCGACAAGGAATGGTCAGCTTTGCTGGAAAAATATCCACTGCTTGCTTCCGAACAGCTCTACCGTTGGGACGCTAAAAACGAGGAGGAGCTGACAGCCATTTTGTCAGAACCGATGATGCTTGTACTGGGCTTTGACAATAACAGCGAGGAAGCACAAATGATAAAGCAGCAGCTTATGGCTAATGCCCCTAATGCTCAATTTGAGGATGGGCAGGATATATTCGAAATGTTTGCCAGCCTTCCTGCCGAGGCCCGTGCTGCCATAACGGCAGGTATAAGCAAATATATGAGCGCAATGCCTGAGCAGATTAAAACCCAGTCCGCTTCTGCATTTGTAAAGGCAGAATATACAGCTATGGGTGTCAATGTCAATAAAATGCAGATAAATTATACCCTGTTTGCCGGTGCAAAGATGCTGGGGCTTGCATTTGTCGTGATGGCCGCCGCCATACTTATCACCCTGCTGTCATCCACCGTATCTGCCAGATTGGGCAGGGATTTGCGAAGCAGTGTATATGAAAAGGTACTATCCTTTTCACATAAGGAAATGGATAAGTTCTCAACAGCTTCACTTATCACAAGAAGCACCAACGACATCCAGCAGGTACAGATGCTGGTAGTTACCTTTGTCAGAGTGGCTATATACTCGCCTATACTTGCAATAGGCGGCATCACAAAGGTACTGAACACGAACACGTCAATGTCATGGATTCTGGTGGTGGGAGTAGGTTCTGTCATGGCATTGGTAAGCTGCCTGTTTGCCCTGGCAATGCCAAGGTTTAAGCTCATGCCAAGGCTTATAGACAGACTTAATCTGGTCACCAGAGAGATTCTTACAGGCCTTCCGGTAATACGAGCCTTCAGTACCGTAGAGCATGAAGAAAAGCGTTTTGACAAGGCAAATGTCGATCTGACCAAAAATGCTTTATTCGTATCCCGTGTTATGACCTTTATGTCACCTGCGCTGATGCTTATAATGAACCTTATTTCCGTGCTAATCATCTGGGTGGCCGCAAAAGGTATTGATATGGGCACAATGCAGGTTGGAGATATGATCGCCTTCACCCAGTATGCTATGCAGATTATTATGAGCTTTTTGATGCTCACCATGCTCTCCATTATGCTGCCAAGAGCCATTGTGGCAGCAAAGCGTATCAGTGAGGTTTTAAATACGGATTCCAGCATAAAGGATCCTGACAGTGAGGAGCCTCTTCCTGCTGATGCAAAGGGCCTTCTGGAATTCAGGAATGTGACCTTCAGATATCCCAATGCGGATGCTGATGTACTGTCAGATATAAGCTTTGTTGCCAGGCCGGGAGAAACCACAGCCATTATCGGAAGCACCGGCAGTGGTAAATCAACCCTGATTAATCTGATTCCCCGCTTCTATGATGTGACCGACGGCAATATTCTGCTGGACGGAGTCGATATTAGAAGAATGAAGCAGAATACCCTGAGGGATAAAATAGGCCTTGTACCCCAAAAGGGAGTATTGTTCACCGGTACTATTGAATCCAATATTAAATTCGGAAATATGTCAATAGATGATGAGCAAATGAAAAAGGCTGCAAGGATTGCCCAGGCCGAGGAGTTCATCAACGCAAAAACCGATGGTTATAATTCAGAAATCTCTGAAGGCGGTACCAACGTATCAGGCGGCCAGAAGCAGCGTTTGTCCATCGCCAGGGCAATAGCCAAGGATCCTTTGATATATATCTTTGACGACAGCTTCTCCGCTCTTGATTACAGGACCGATGCCGCGCTGCGCAAGGCTATCGCCAGCGAATTGGCCGGCAGGACGGTTATTATCGTCGCCCAAAGAATAAGCACTATAATGAATGCCGAACAGATACTGGTACTGGATGAGGGACGCATCGTAGGAAAAGGCACTCATGCAGAGCTACTAAAAAATTGCGAAGTTTATCAGCAGATAGCTTCTTCCCAGTTGTCAAAGGAGGAGTTGTACAATGAATAATGAGAAGAAAAATCAGCAAATGCCTATGCCGCCCAGACCTGCGGGCTCCAATCAGCAGATGCCTATGCCGCCCAGGCCGGCAGGAGGCAGGCGTGGCCCCGGGGGAGGCTTTGGAGGACCGGCTCATTTAATGATGGCAGGCCAAAAGGCTAAGGATTTTAAGGGCACCATGAAAAAGCTGCTTAAAATTTTATCACGATATAAGGTCAGCTTCTTTTTCATTTTTATTGCAGCCATAACAGGTACAGTCTTTTCAATTATAGGGCCCCGAATTATGGGTAATGCAACAACCACCATTACTGAAGGCATTATGTCAAAAATTCAGGGTGGGCCCGGAATAGATTTTACCGCACTCGGAAAAATAATTCTGACAATAATTGTGTTATATGCTGTCAGCGCAGCTTTTAACTTCATACAGGGCTGGTTACTCAACGGAATTTCACAGAAGCTGATGTACAAATTCCGTAATGATATCTCGGAGAAGATACACAGACTGCCAATGAATTACTTTGACAAGGTTCCTCATGGTGAAATCCTGTCAAGAATTACAAACGATGTGGACACACTTAACAACAGCTTAAGCCAGGGGCTTACCACACTGGTTACCTCTGTTATAACTGTTATCGGCGTCCTGTTTATGATGCTGAGAATAAGCATTACCATGACCCTGCTGGCACTGCTTATTCTGCCGATATCAGGCTTTGTTGTCAGCAAGGTGATAAAAAAGTCACAGAAATATTTCAGGCAGCAGCAGGAATACCTTGGTCGAGTTAATGCACAGGTTGAAGAGGTTTTTAGCGGCCTGACTATTGTAAAGGCATTTAACAAGGAAGCAGAATCCAGCAGGGAGTTTGCCGCCAAGAACGACAAGCTGTATGAATCGGCCTGGAAATCCCAGTTCCTTTCAGGCCTAATGATGCCGGTTATGCAATTTATCGGCAATCTGGGCTATGTAGGTGTGGCTATTCTCGGCGGATACCTTGCTATAATCGGTAAAATAAAGGTCGGCGACATTCAGTCCTTCTTTGTATATATCCGTAACTTTACTCAGCCGATTAATCAGCTGACCCAGGTCGCCAATATGTTCCAGGCAACAGCCGCAGCTGCGGAAAGGGTATTTGAATTTTTGGAGGCTGAGGAAGAGCCTCAGACAGTGGAAAACCCTCTGAAGACAGAAGGAATACAAGGAAATGTGGAATTTAGAAATGTTAAGTTCGGTTACTACCCTGATAAAATCGTTATCAAGAACTTCAATGCCAAAATAGCACAGGGACAAAAGGTAGCCATAGTCGGACCGACAGGAGCCGGCAAGACCACAATAGTAAAGCTGCTGATGCGTTTTTATGATATAAATGATGGTGATATACTAATTGATGGAAAAAATATCAGAGATTTCAACCGCAGTGATCTAAGAAAGCTGTTTGGTATGGTGCTGCAGGATGCCTGGCTGTTCAACGGAACCATAATGGACAATATCCGCTACAGCAAGCTTGACGCCACGGATGAGGAGGTAATCAGAGCGGCAAAGGCTGCACATGTGCATCATTTCATTTCCACCCTGCCGGATGGCTACAAGATGGTGCTGAATGAGGATGCAAGCAATGTATCCCAGGGACAGAAGCAGCTGCTGACAATAGCCCGCGCGATCCTGGCAGACCCTAAGATACTGATACTGGACGAAGCCACCAGCTCGGTTGATACCAGAACAGAGCTCCTAATCCAGAAGGCTATGGACAGCCTTATGAAGGGAAGAACCTGCTTTATCATCGCCCACCGGCTGTCAACCATCCGTGATGCGGATCTGATCCTGGTTATGAATGAAGGCGATATTGTGGAGCAGGGCACCCATGAGGAGCTGCTGGCAAAGGGCGGCTTCTATGCAAAGCTCTACAATTCACAGTTTGAGCAAAGTGCGTAATATCACATTGCGCCCAACAGGGCGCATTATCATAGCTGCAGCCAGATTATTCAGGCTGCAGCTTTTATTTTCTCTGGACCTATCAGGAGCTGAATATTCCGGACGATCATAAAAAATGCCTCTTTAATACATATCCGTCTGTATTCTTTTCTGAAAAGGACGGAATTTTAATAACCGTACAGACCGATTTGGATGAACAGCTTTGCTATATAACTCATGATGCCGGAGAAAGCCGGTCTGTAACAGCCAAAAGACCGGTGGGATGGGAATCTTTGCTGGACACAGGATGCTAGCGGCAAAATTCTGCTTAAATACAATAATGAGAAAAGCGGACAACCTGAAAGCTGGGCAGCCGTAAACAGCTATTATACCTGGGAAATGTTAAGGTAAAATAGGATGCCATAAGGTAGTAGTTTTACTTTTCTATCGCAATAAATGGGACAAGCATCTCCTTTGTGGTCAGACCGGCATGATTTGCCGGATCCTGCTTTTGATAGATGGAATAAACAATTCCATATTCAGCTGTTGCAATGGCTATAAAGTCACCAATGAAATCCTCAAATTTCGGATGAATATTGCCATATCCGAATATATTGGATTTTTTGATGTCCTCCTTTGACATAAGCAAAAAATCATCGCCCATGGCTTTATAAAATTCATCTGCAAAGCAGCTCCGATATTCTTCCTTGACATAGAAGCAGGCAGCTCTGTTTTCAATGGATGGCGGCCGCTTTATCATATTAAGAAGCTCAGGATAATCAGTTAATATTCTGTATTTTGTGTCTATAAGTCCATGATCGGCTGTAACGATCACAAGAGTATCCTCCAGCTCCCGGCACAGCTTCTCTACCCTGTCGTTAATGTCCTTTATCAGCAGTCCAACACTTTCGTCATAGCAGCCTGCCATATGCATGGTCATGTCAGGCTCATACCAATAGGAATAAATGTATTTTCTTCCCTCCTGCCTGCACAAGCTTAAGATCTCATCAAACAACTCATCGAACATTGAAATCTTGTTGGTCCCAAAAGGTGACACACTGTAGGCCTTTGCATTGCCTGTCTCATTAATTATGCTAATAATGCTTTTATAAGGGAGAAGCTTGCCTGCCACATGATAATCTGCTGCCGGCTCCTGAGTAAACTTGACTGTATTTGGAAAAATGTTTACCAGCTTGTCAAGCTCTTTAAAATACAGAGTCCAGCCAATCCAGCCATGCT
>JAAZDK010000114.1 GCA_012512855.1 Clostridiales bacterium | reverse complement strand
ATCCAGCTTCCTTCGGATTCCACCTCACGGTGGACACCCTTGCCTTCGGCTATATCCTTCCCACTACCGGGCGGATTCAGGACTTTAACCTGTTAGAAACGTGCGCCGCTAGGCGCACCAAAAAAACCGATATGAAATCCAGCCTGGACTTCATACCGGTTTTACGGACAATCTTTAGCTTTAGTCCTCTTCCATCATCTCTATTCTTCTGATATGCCTTTCCTGATTGGAGAATTCAGTATTCAGGAAGGTGTCTACTATCTTGATGGCATGTCCTATACCTATTACCCTTGCTCCCATAGCCAGTACATTTGCATCATTATGGAGCCTGGTTGCCTCTGCGCTGAAGCAGTCATGGCACAAGGCACAGCGTATACCCTTCATTTTGTTGGCTGTAATAGAGATACCAATACCTGTACCGCAGATAAGTATACCCTTGTCACATTCCTTGTTCTGAATAGCTTTACATACAGCCTTTGCATAAACAGGATAATCACTTGCATCTACCTTGCCACAGCCGAAATCCTTATACTCAATTCCATTCTTCTCCAAATACTCTATTATGGCCATTTTCATTTCATATCCTGTATGGTCATTGCCTATTGCTATCATTAGAAAACCTCCTTATATACCTTCGCTTAATTTATAGATTGTCTTTTTGACCAAACGTCCAAGTTCATTGTAGCAATCCTCATAATCCAGCAGGCTTCCACCGTAAGGATCGATTACATCTCCCATTTCGCCTGCAAATTCCTTAATTGTAAATACGGCGTCAGCTTCCGGAAAAAGCTCGGTCACCTTCTTTTTATGGGCTGCCGTCATTGTGAGTATCAGTGTATTTTCATCAATGTCCGACGGCTCAAGTCCCTTAGCAACATGATTATTCAGCTCCAGATCATGCTTTTTTAAGACTATCTCAGCCTTAGGGTTCAACGGCTCCGGAAACAATACAACCAGGCCTCTTGAATACACCTCTATTTCACCGGCATTATTCATTCTCCTGAATATTGCTTCAGCCATCGGGCTTCTGCAGGTATTGCCGGTACAGACAAATATAACCTTTTTATATTTACTCATATGCTATCCTCCATTTTGTCTATGGCATATCCAGATATTATTGATATACCAATTTCCGCTATTTCCTGCAAATCTGCATTTCTCCCTCACATCCATTCAAATATATAGCATCGCACGTTACTTTCTTAATTGACCAATACCAGTCACCGTCCGAAGGGAAGGCGCAGCTATCCTGAACTCCTCCGTAAGCCCAACAACAGCATTTTCACCAATCCAAATCCCGAATATATTAGGATAAATCATATTAGACCTTCTCCCGTACCGATATCACCTTTTGCAATCATAATAACCCAATTCTGCTGCAAATGGAATATCGGCATAGTATTTAATCTTTATGACCATTATATCTTAACGACACTATAACCTGCCGCCTTCAGCAATCGGTTCATTATTGCCTGACCCAGACTGTTGTCAGCAAAGCTTTCCGAATAAATGTAGTCTACATGGGCTTCGTCAAATTCCCGCAAAACTTTATATAGCCCTGCTGCAATTGATGTTTCATCCCGTCTGCTGCCAACGGATTTTACAATACCGCATGAATAAAGCCTTAGGCTTTCATCTGTAGCTATAACTCCTGCCCTGTGGCCCTCCTCCAGCTTTTTTTCTACCTCCAGGTTGATGACGGCTATAACCCTGTCAATATTGCCTTCGTAAATGATTAGCTTGCCCTCCGGAGCATAGTGGCGGTACTTCATACCGGGTGCCTTGGGTCTTAACCCCTCCATAGGCGTCTTCTGCAAGATAGCCGGGTCCAGCTCAACCCTGCCTGCCACACTTTCCAGCATCCTGTCTGTAATGCATCCCGGCCGCAAAATAACAGGCAGCTCTCCCGTTAAATCCACAATAGTTGATTCCAGTCCGTAAACAGCCTTACCGCCGTCTATAATCATGTCTATTCTTCCATTCAAATCCTTATATACATGCTCCGCCATAGTGGGACTTGGCTTTCCCGACAGATTGGCACTGGGAGCTGCAATAAAGGTCTGTGCCTCGGATATCAAAAATCTTGCAATCCTATTAGCCGGCAAACGTATTCCTACAGTATCCAGTCCTCCGGTGGTTGCATAGGGTACGCAGGCCTTTTTCTTCAGTATCATGGTTAATGGCCCCGGCCAGAAAACCTCAGCCAGTCTGTAGGCTATATCCGGAATATCAAGGGCCAGCTCCTCCATGTCCTTTACATTTGAAATATGAACAATCAGGGGATTATCGGACGGCCTCCCCTTAGCCTTGTATATTTTTACTGCGGCTGTATCATCAAGGGCATTGGCACCAAGTCCGTACACTGTTTCGGTAGGAAATGCCACCAGGCCTCCTGACCGGATAATATCCGCAGCCTCTTTAAAGCTTTCCTTTGTCAGCTTATCAGGGTTTATTTTAATCAGCTTTGTTTCCATCTTTACTTGTGTGCTCCTTACGGTATATCCATAGCCTGACCGCCAGCCACGGGCAGCTATGTCGATAATCCGCCAAAATATCAGGTATGCAGTTATACTTTCCCTAATGCTGTTACATTATAGCACTTTAAGCCCACAAGATCAAACATATATAGTAAAGCTGATGGTATAGTCAGCAGAAGCCTTGTCAAAATATAACAATATGTAATCAGTTAGGTTTATTTAGTGCAGTCTATGCTTTAATTGCTTCAGTCTGTAATTTATATGGTGCAGCCTGTACTTTTTATCAGCTTTATTGCCTGACATGCCCTCAAAAAATAACAGCATATATATCTGCGTTATTGCAGCATGCAAGCTCATGCAGATAATATGCCTTTTTGTAAATCCAACTATGCTTCAGGTTTATTTATATTATTAATATAATTAATTATGGCCAAATGTATGCCCCATGCCATCTTCGCCTGATACTCCCCATCCAGCAACAGCTCCGCTTCCCTCCGGTTGGATAAAAAGCCACATTCAACTATAACCAGCGGACAAGTGGTCTTGGAAAGCATATAGTAGGTATTGTTGGCTTTTGCCTGCCTGTGGTTTCCGTCGGCGATTGTCTCCTTGAGTTGTGTCTGAATCATCTCTGCCAGCCTTTTGCCTTCCTTTGATTCATTATGATAAAAAACCTGTGCTCCTCTGCTGCTTTCCTGGGTAAAGCTGTTTTGGTGGATGCTGATTGCAAACAGCGCCCCACTGCTATTAATTATTTCAACACGCTTCTTCAAATCAGCCCTTTTCTTGTTGCTGTCGTTCTCATCATACAGGCCAACATCCTCTTCCCGGGTCATGATAACCTTTATGCCGTTCTCCTCAAGCAGATCCCTTAATTTTAGAGCTATGCTAAGGTTTATATCCTTTTCCAGGGCATTGTTAATCCCGATTTTGCCGGGATCTCTTCCTCCATGGCCGGGATCAATCACTATGGTTATCTGCTTGTCAGATGTCTGCCGACTTAAGATGCGCTTCATTACCTTTACTGAATCACCGGAGGTTAGCAAGCATGCTATGTATACAAGGCAAAGGAATATTAAACTGAAATATTTCCTGATCCACATACCCTTCGTCAGCTTATTCCTTATTTATTCCTTATATTCTATGTCATGGACCCTTATGCTATTCTCAGGTTCGCTGATATAAAGCATATCTTTTGCATTTAAAGCTCGTCTTTAAATTTTTCAGCTTGTCATGCTTTACGGCTTGTTATTTCTCTTCAACTATTTTTTGAGATAACGCTCTATGATGTTCCAGACGCTGCTTCTTTCCAGTCCCAGCTTCCAGGCGGCGACTCCTGCAACATCGGCCTCATATATAAGCTTCATCTTTTCTTCTATTGATTTTTCATCCTCCAGCCACATCTTATAGGTAGCATTATCCTTACTGTATTCTACATAGTAGCAGCCCAGGGTGTCATTCCATTCTGCAGAAAGAGCATTATCCGATACCAGCTTCCAGGCCGGTGTCATGGCCAGAGCTTCACTGGACACCTCACCCTCTGCTGTCTCCTTCCACAATCTCGTATAAAAAGGTATGCCTACAATTAATTTATCCTTTGGTACCATTTCCAGACTATTATTGATGGCATCCTTTACAAATCCTATGGAGGCTACCGGTCCTGCCACCTCCGAGCCTGCATAATACTCATCATAGGCCATTAGAACGATATAATCGACTATAATTCCCTGCTCCTCCATATCATAATATTTCCTGTAAGGTGCCGGTATATAATTATCAACAGAGAGGACTATTCCGTTATTGCGGCACTTTACCGACAGCTCCCGCAGGAACTGGATGTAGTGGGGCCCCGAATCGCTTGTAATATATTCAAAGTCAATGTTCAGACCGTTAAGCTTGTAGGTTAAGGCACTTTCTATGAGATTGTTTATCAGGGTCTCCCTGCTTGAGGTGTGGGACAATAGCTCATACATATTAACATTTTGATCAAAATCATTAACCAGAGCCCATACCTCCAGCCCCAGGCTTTTAGCCTTTGTTACATAGTCCTCTGTTGCTATGGACTTGATATTGCCCTCATTGTCGCTTACTGCAAAAAAGGTGGGTGATACTACATTCAGCTGTTTTGTTTCAGCAATAAGGCTCTCCAGCTTATCTGCCGCATCGGTGTTAAAAATCTGATGGAAAGCCATATTTATTTTCTTTGATCTTTTTTGCGACGAGTATACAGGAGCCTGATAGGAGCTGCTGACTGTTTTATAGACAGATTCCTTGGTATGCTTTTGCCTTACATATCCCTTTATGCCATCCTCCGTCATTACCTTTATAAAGCCTTTTTTGGGAGCCTCCTCGGTATTCACCAGCATGAGACTGGTACCAACCGGCAGTATGCGCAATATCGGGCTTTTTATATCCGGTTCCGTCCTCAGCTGGGTTTCCTTGCTCACTTCGGTATATAAATAGTCACCCCATATATACTCTATAACCACACGATTAGGTTCTGTATAAAAGGCATAGTTAAGATCAGAATACTGCTTGACAAAATCCAGGGATATATATACCTTATCGGCAAACACCTCAACTACAGGATAATCCGTATCGGTATCCGTGCTGATGATATTCTTAATTACAGAATACTTTTTGCTTCCGGACTTCGCCCTGATAATCTCATCCGGAGTGGTGTAGGTCAGGGTATTCTCATTATTATCCCAATAAAAGCGGTGGTTAAAATAGGTCTTTACAGTATCCAGGTCTATGTAAACCTTATCATTAATTAGGCGTCCGTTTTGCTGGTATATTTCATTTTGCAGGATAATTAGTACCTCCGTATCGGAGACCTTATAGTAATCCGACAGCTGCATAACCTCACGGCTGGGCGTTAAGGCCTTTGCCAGGGAGCTGATTACAATGATTATAATTATCAACAGCGCTACGGCAGTCCCTACAATTGCAATTTTCATCCTTCTATCCATATAATTAACCAAGCCTTTCTACACACAGTCTGCATACTAAGCCCTTAGCCTCGCATCTCGCATCAATAAAATGTTCCATAATTCATCATAATTATAGCATTTAATTATAAAATCGTCATTATAAAAATTAATCCCACAGCCAAAAAACAACAGATGCCGGATATAGTCCAGACAATGAAGGCTTTCCTTCAAAATCTGTCCTCTATCCGGCACCATCAGGTCCGTCCCTAGCCAGATTACCGGCAGCAGTATAAGGAGCCGGGATAAATTGTCATCTGACATACCCTGCGGCAGTTCAAATCAGGCCGATTCCTGATATGGCTTCCCTGAATCCTCCCGCCTTTTAACGCTGACCTTCTTTAGCTGCCTTAGCAAAAGTATAGAGGGCTTTTTAAGTGCTACTGCAGTTACATATTTGAATATCAGCTACCGCATTTTTGCAGGCAAGTTCCTTCCCCGGTGCATGCCAGGTGCATTTTTACAATAGGATAAAAGCAGCATATTATTATAGATTTAAAGGCTTATTTCGGATAAGAAGGTTCATGTGATATGTTATACTTATCCGCAAAAGACCTTTGATTAGCACCCGAGAAGGACGGCAAAAAAACGGTTTACACTGCGGGATGGCATAACAGGATCAGGCGCCTCGGGAATTGACATTACATTGCAGCCGGTCTCAGCCGTCAGTATATGTATGGTCTTTTCATCTGCCTGCCGTATAAGATAGATTAGACTGCCACTTCCTGTAATATCTTTAATGCGCTGATGAAAATTTCTCAGCTTGATAAGCTCCCACTGTGCCCTGCCTGCCAGTACGATTTTTTTGTCACAGCGCAGGAATTCATTGATATTGGAGTCAAAATCAATTCCAAAATCAAATATCAGGGCTTCATAATCCTCTCCATATATTAACGGAACCTGCTCGCAGCTAATATCCTTGTAGCAGCTGATATTATGAAAGGAGAACATGTTCATCCGTGAGCTTGTCCATTCATAGGCTTCCTCAATAAGTTCCATATCATGATGTCTGTTGCATTCAATAAAAGCAGTCCTTTTCCCCAACTCCCCGCCCAGATAAAAGGCCAGCATCAGGCCTGTATAGGTCACACCTGTTCCGTGGTGGGTGCCAATCAGGCCTATTGAGCTTCTGTAGCTGTCCCGGTTGCCTAAAGCAAGCCTGGCCAGCAGCATCGGCTTATGCTTCATTTGAATAATCCTCCTAATAATCTTAACATCCTTTTGCTCTTCCTTTTTCCGGGTATGGCTGCAAGCTCCTCAAACAGCTCCAGGCCGTTTTTATGGTTAACTGCCGCAAATGGATCCGGCTCATAAGGGATCCTGTAGCAGACGGTGTTGTTCATGTTTTTTATGGCGCTGTAAAACTGCTTGCCGTTCATAAAGCTAAAGAGATATATTATGTCCCTTTGCCCGGTAAGCTTCAGCACCCTCTCGGAGTAATCCAACTCCCAGTCCTTAGCCCCCAGCAGGAGCAGCCTAATGTCGGCGGCAAGAAACTCAGCAATGTTATCCTCTGCGAGAATCCCGTAATCCATTACCACAGCCTGGTAATCTGCCGGAATACTTTTCTGACTGCTAAAGGCCTGCATAGCTATCCCGTTCAGCATATATATGCCATTATCAGCCATCCTACCATAATAGCGGTTCTTAATGGCTCTTATGCAGCCGCTTGCATTTTTTTCGATATAGAGGCATCTATAATTAATGCTCCTATAGTAGCAGCATAAGCGGAAGGCAAAATGTGTAACACCGATTCTTGACTGGGCACCGGCAACGGCAATAGTGATTGCTTTTTTCGGGAAATCATGAAATTGGCTTTTCCGTAATGCCGATAATTCTTTGTACAGAGCCTCAACTCCGGAATATCTTTGGGACGGATTGTATTTAAGACATTTGTTGATGATACGCTTTATGCGTTTGGAACATGCGCCTGAGTGATCAATATTTTCGGCATAATCCATATCCCCGTTTATTACAATTCCAGTAAGCATATAATATAAGAGCATTCCTATCCCGTAGACCTCGCAGCGCTCATCTATTCTACCCTGCCTGTAGAGCTCGGGTGCTGCATAGCCTCTTGTTCCGGTGTAGCCTGGACGCCGTTCCCTTTCATCGAGTAAAATGGCGCTTCCGAAATCAATCAGCTTTATGGTCATATCGGAAAGCATGATATTATCAGGCTTCAAATCAGGATATATCACAGACCTCTTCGCCGAATTCAGATAAAGAATTAGGTCACACAGCTGCAGGGCCGCATCTGTGGCAATATCCTCCCTTAAGACTCCGTTTTTCGATATAAATTCCCTTAAGGTTACACCTTCTATATATTCTTCGACAATGTAGGAACCTTCTTCATTTTCTTCAATATCATAAATTATAGGAATGCATGAGTGCTTAAGATTCTTAAGTATGTACGCTTCCTTTCGGTATAATTCGTAAAGGGGATTGCTTCTAGAAATGAATTTAATTGCTCGATAAGAATTTAATCTGATATGCTCTGCGAGATACACACTGGCTGTACCTCCACAGCCAAGCAAACCTAAGATTCTGTACTTTTGAAACCAGATTTCGCCCGTTACATCCTCTCCTTTCCTTCAGCCTTACGGTTAAGCCAATCTTCCTTAATTATAGGCAAATAAAGGAAAGTTTTCAACCATTTTTTAGCAGTCGTAATTAACAAAAATATTATAAAATTTTGTAAATATTTCTAATATATTATCATATAATTATGACTTTTGTTGCTAAACCTGTATTAGATGCAGAAAAGATTTAATAGCCTGATATATTGACTTTGATATCTTTTTAAATTATACTCAATGTATACAGTAGGAGAGATCTAATTAGCATTATACATTCCACCAATGGATGATAATCAATTTAGCGCAATGTTCCTTTAGTCCAGAAAGGGGTGGTACTTAATGAAGATCGAAAAGATCAGCGAAAATCAAATCAGATGTACCTTAAATAAAGATGACCTGATAGACCGTGAGTTAAAAATCAGCGAGCTTGCCTATGGCACTGAAAAGGCCAATACCCTGTTTTGGGATATAAAACAGCAGGCTTTTTACGAATTTGGTTTTGAAGTAGACGATATTCCGATTATGATAGAAGCTATTCCTGTTTCAGATGAATGTCTTATTCTGGTTATTACCAAGGTAGAGGATCCGGATGAGCTTGATACACGCTTCTCCAAATTTTCTTCCTTCAATGCCAGAGACAATTCCGAAGCGGCAGATGATGATTACTATGCTGATGAAATTATAAGCGGTATGTCTCAGGCGGACGACTATCTTGGTGATGATATAGATGAGAATGCCAAGGAAGATGCAAGCGGATTTATGGGGATTAATGATGAGGGGCTTGCAGCCAAAACCGTACACATTCAATCCAATCTGTGCAAGGTTTATAGCTTCCGTTCATTGCAGGAAGTAATTAATTTGGCAAGGATCATGCAGGGACTTTACAGAGGCAAGAACACTCTGTACAAGAATCCGATCAATTCGACCTATTACCTTGTGGTCTACATGTCAGACCATACACCCGAAGAGTTCAACAGAATCTGCAACATCATAACAGAATTCGGCAACTCGGAACGTTTCACATATGCAAGCTCATCATACTTTAATGAGCATTTTGAAGTAATTATCAAGGATCAGGCACTGCAGATTTTATCCAATATGTAAGAACTGACTGATATCAGATATTAGATCGTAACCTAACTAACAGCATAAAAAGAGCATCTGCATAATGCCAGTCGGCATATCAGATGCTCTTTTTATTAGCGGGTCAATCCGGTTCGTCTGTTTCAGATACCCTTTTAGTCTGTTACGTTTTACTCACCTGTTACGGCTTCAATTTTGGCCATAAGCTCATCAGGATCAAGTCCATGTACCATTGCTGCTTCCTCAAGGGTCTCAGCCTGTGAAGCCGGGCAACCAAGACAATGCATGCCTATATTCAAAAGAACGGGAATTATATCCTGATTAAGAGAAATAGCCTCACCGATTGTCATGTCCTTAGTTATCTTAGCCATATTGGTTTACCTCCTAACTTAAATATGCCTGACAGCATGTAACCATTCATTAAATACGAAGTAAGCGCTAATCCGGTACCAGCCCGCTTTGTCTAAAAAATATATTAATACTTATTATATATATATTATAGTCTGCCGCCGGATAAAATTTTACACCCCATCGTCTTTAAGTAATGCTTATTATATTCTATCCGGGAAATATCGTCAAGTGACTCAGATCACAAAATTGTAAGTGTCAAGTGCTTAGGATCACAAAAATTAAAATAAAATTTTTATAATTACTAAATTTGTGCTGATGCACAGGATCATACGGCAGTTCTGAGCACAAAATATACTTGCATTATTATCTCCAATGTATTAAAATGTAATAGATTGTTTAAGAAGGAGGTAATATACTATGGCATATACAATTAGTGATGATTGCATCAGCTGCGGTGCTTGCGCCGGGACATGCCCTACAGAGTCAATTTCTGAAGGTGCTTCACATTACGAGATTAATCCTGATACCTGCATAGATTGCGGTGCTTGCGCTGATTCATGCCCTACCGGTGCTATTTCCCAGCAGTAATTTTACATAATGGCTTTAAGCAAGCCTGACTGCAATTAAGCAAACAGACATGATAGACAAGCAAAAAGAGGATGTGTAAACCGCATCCTCTTCTTTTATTCATAAATTATCCTTTTCAATTTTACCTTTAACCTTCTTAAATTAATGCAGACATAATCCATGGCAATTTTCAATTATATGTATATTCTGTTTTTCTTCATAAATTTTGATTTCTTCTTTTTTTCAGCGGTGGCAGCCGCCATCAGTCTGCTTTTTTGATATTCTCTCAGGGCTGCATCAAACTTGCGGAAGCGTTCCTCCTCCTTTTCCTCCTGCAAGCGCATCAAGTAATTCATCTCCCTGATGACATTATCGGTAACAGCATTACATATTTCCTCGGTAAGAATACCGTTATTTTCCCTGAGAGCGGATAACATAATATCGCTCATAATTGTTTTAAAGCGGGTAAGCTTATCCTCCGGCTCCGCCTTCAGCTCACTTTTATTCTCATCGGCAATAAGGCTTGTCTCATTGTTATCATCCTGAGGCTTGTCCTCATACATCAGCTGGGTAACCTTATTTTCGTCGGCATCCCCCGCACTTTCATCAGCTTCACTACTTACCTGCTCCTGTGAGCTCAGATTTGCCAGAATCATCTTAATGGCCTTAAGCTGAAAACCCTTTTCCTTCAGTTTTTTAACCTTTCTAAAAAGCTCTATGTCTGATTCCCTATAGTAACGCTGATCCATCTCATTGCGTGAAATAGGCAGCTCCAGCTCCCTTTGCCAATATCTGAGAACATGCGCCTCCACACCAACGAGCTTGGCAGCATCTGAAATCATATATCTAACCTCATCCACCCAGACAACCTCCTTGAATTGTAATTTATTTCCACTTTTTACATTATATCATAGCAACCTTCAATTGCAATACAATATCAAGCTTTAATTTGATAAATTATCGACACAAAAAAGGGAAAACTATGATAAGCTTCCCCTTTTCAACAGAATATCCTATAATTATATTTTTAACCACCTGCAAATTGCAGATTAGCATGATAATAAAGCTTTTTATGTGCAATAGCCCTGTGCATTTTTGCAGGGCTTTATGCATATGTAAGATTACAGGCATCTCCGGCAAATATCTATTTATCTTTCAAGGTTAACAAACTTTGTGAACTCGCTCAGGTAAGCCAGCTTTACTGTACCTGTAGGGCCGTTTCTCTGCTTGCCTATGATTATTTCTGCAACCCCCGGCTCCTCGCTATCCTTATTGTAATACTCATCCCTGTATATAAACATAACCACGTCGGCATCCTGCTCTATTGCTCCTGATTCTCTGAGGTCGGACAGCATGGGCCTTTTATCCGGCCGTTGTTCGACAGCCCGGCTCAGCTGGGACAGGGCCACAACAGGTACATTAATTTCCCTTGCCAGTGCCTTGAGGGATCTTGATATCTCCGATATTTCCTGCTGCCTTGATTCGGTTTTTTTGTTGCTTGTCATCAGCTGCAGGTAATCTATTATAATAAGACCGATATTTTTCTCCAGCTTAAGCTTTCTGCACTTGGAGCGCAGCTCACTGATGGAAATGGCCGAGGTATCATCTATTATGAGGCTGGAATTGCCGATTACACGGGCGCTTTCCATAAGATTTGCCCAGTCCTCCGCTGTCAGCGTACCGGTACGAATTGCCTGGGAATTAACCCTTGAATGCATGGCCAGCATTCTTTTTACCAGCTGATCCTGAGACATTTCCAGGCTGAATATGACTGTAGGGATATTGCTTTTGATAGCAACATATTCGGCTATGTTAAGTACAAATGCGGTCTTGCCCATAGATGGTCTGGCGGCAATCAGGATCAGATCGGATGGCTGCAGGCCTGCTGTCTTATAATCCAGATCATAAAAGCCGGTGGCTACTCCGGTTACGCTACCCTGCTTCTTGGCTGCCGCTTCTATGCTGTCAATGGTTCTGAGCACCGCTTCCTTTATATCAACAATTTCCTTGCTTCCCCTGTTCTGTACTATGTTGAAAACCTGCTTCTCGGTCTTTTCCAGAATTACATCCAGCTTTTCCTTGTCCAGGTAGCAGTCGTTGGCAACCTCCTCAGCCACCTTAATCAGACGTCTGAGAATCGACTTTTCCTTTACAATCTGGGCATAGTATTTGACATTGGCCGAGGTGGGCACCAAGTCAACCAAGTCTCTTATAAACTCCAGGCTGCACAGCTGGGGAGGCACATCCTTCTCCTTCAGGCGGTTTTGAAGGGTAACCAAATCGACAGGCTTGCCTTCATTAAACAGCTCCACCATATTTTCGAAAAGGATGCCATACTGTTTTTCATAGAAATCCTCACCGGTTATCATTTCAGAAGCAGCAACAATCGCTTCCCGGTCCATAATCATAGACCCGATTACGGATTGCTCCGCTTCCTGACTATGCGGAAGTATTCTCTTTATTAACGCCTCATCCATACTATTCTCCATTCTAACGGCCATATTATGCCGGGATTCATCCATAAGGGCATCAGCCGCTGTTACACAAGAGCAAATTAGCCTGCCACAAGCTTTCCCCGGCAGGCCAATACCAAATCGCTAGCTAATACCAATTTTAATCCTATACAGCCTCGACAGTCAGCTTAAGCTGGGCTGTAACCTGCGGATGCAGCTTCACCGGTATGGTATATGAGCCCACCTGTTTAATGGGATCAGCTAAAAGCAGCTTTTTCTTGTCAATATCTATACCATACTGCTCCTTTATAGCTCCTGCTATTTCCTTTGAGGAAACCGAACCGAAGGTCTTTCCGCCTTCGCCTGCCTTTATGCTAAGCTTAACATTTAACTCCTCCAGCCTCTTAGCCAGGTTTTTTGCCTCCTCAAGCAGCTCCCTCTGTCTTTTTTCCTCAGCAGCCTTCTGCTGATTGAGCTCATACAGATTCTGCTTTGTGGCCTCAACACCAAGCTTCTTCGGCAGCAAGAAATTTCTTGCATAGCCATCATTAACCTTGACTATATCACCTTTTTTGCCCAAGCTTTTTACATCCTGCAACAGAATAATTTCCATATTAATCTCTCCTTTACAATTCGCCTTCTTCTCGCATCTTTAACAATGTAACCTTAAGCCTTTCAACTGCTTCATCAATAGTTGTATTGGCAAGCTGGGCACCGGCCACACTTAAATGGCCTCCTCCTCCCAGCTTCTCCATGATTATCTGGACATTAACCTCATCAATGGATCTGGCGCTGATATATATTACATTATTATACTCGGTCAATACAAAGGTTGCTTTGATATTATTAATATTAAGAAGCTCATTGGCAACCTGGGCAGCAAGAATCGTCGGGCTGTCAGATTTTGAGCTGGCACAAACCGATATTACAAAATGATTTAGATAAATTTCCGTATTGCTGATGGCATCCGCTTTGGTCTTGAAATCCTCCATTTCGCCACGGAAGTATTTTCTTATCCTTGTAATGTCTGCACCGCACCTGCGCAGATAAGCGGCTGCCTCGAAGGTCCGGACTCCCGCCTTGGTCAGGAAGTTATTGGTATCAATCATAATTCCTGCATACAGGGCATCAGCCTCCAGAGGCTTAAGCTTAAGGTTGCCTCCGATATATTGCATGATTTCCGCCACCATCTCACTGGTGGAGGATGCATAAGGCTCTATATACGAAAGCACCGCATTTTCAATAGCCTCATTAGTCTGCCTATGGTGGTCAAATATTACTATCGTCTTTGTATAATCTATCAGAGCTGAGCATTCAAGATAGGATTTGCGGTTGACATCCACAATCACCAGAAGAGTGTTGGCATCCACCACTCCTATCGCCTTGTCATTATTTAAAAACATATCCTCTTCATAGTCAGGATTGCCTACAAAGGTATTCATCAGCGGCCTCAGGGAGGAGGTTATATCATTAATGATAATATGAGCCTTTTTGTTAAAATATTTGGCTATACGGTAAATTCCTATAGCAGCGCCGAAGGAGTCCACATCTCCCAGCTTATGGCCCATTATTACCACCTTGTCCTTGCCCTCTACAAATTCCCTGAAGGCATGGGCCTTTACACGGGCCTTAACCCTGGTATTCTTCTCGACCGTAATACTCTTGCCACCATAGTAGGATATTTTATCCCTGTCCTTAACCACAGCCTGATCCCCGCCTCTGCCCAGGGCCAGATCAATGGCTGCTCTGGCATATTCATAGCTGCTGATCAACGAATCCGCATTGACTCCCAGTCCGATGCTTATGGTGACCGACATATCATTGCCGATATTGACATTCCGGACCTCCTCCAGTATGGAGAATTTATTAGCTTGCAGGACAGGAAGGTTTTTCTGCTGGAGTATGAAGAGGTACTTGTCCTTTTCCAGCTTCTTGATAATGGCATCAATAGCCTGCATATACTTATTGATTTTCCTGTCAACCAGGGCTATCAGGAGGGAGCGCCTTACCTCGTCTATACTATCAAGCGCTTCCTCATAATTATCAATATATAAAAGGCCGGTTACCAGCTTCTGCTCCTTGTTTTCCTTTTGCAGGGCAATAATTTCGGTTTCATCATACAGATAAACCGCTATAAGGGCATTCCTGCCCTGCCAGGCCTTTTCCGTATCTGCAAATCTCCAGTTTGCATCATCAAAATCAGGCACCAGCACCTTGCGCAGCAGCACCATATAGTTGCGGTCATTCAAAGCTATATGAAGGGTTTCGTCCTTAGCGCCTGTCGGCAGCACATCAGGTGTCAGCTCGGGGATTATATTGCTGATTGAACGCCTTGCGGACTTCTTTTCATGTATTATATCCATGAATTCGTCATTGCCCCACAGGAGCCTGCCATCAATGTCTATAACAGCATAGGGCAAATGCAGCTCCTTAAGGAGTCTTTTCTGAACCTGTCCGTAATCCATTGCAAATCTTACAAGCTCCGAGTAAATCCTGTTGCGTTTGGACAAAAAGATTATCATGGACAGAATAAAATAAACCCCTATATAGGAGGTCATCACCAGGCCTGCCCTTTTGTTAATCAGATATATACTTAAATTCATGCACAAAAGTATTGAAGTAAGTATAACAGGCCATAGCAAGTATACCCTTAAGATGCCGTTTGGCTTCATCCTTTTACTCATCTATACCACCATATAAAAGACCTTTATATATCAATCAATACACCCGGCCAGCCATGTGGCGGCCTGCTGTCCTTAATCCGGACAATGCCCCGTCTGGCAGCAACTTAGATAAATCCTTGTATTACAGTATATCATCAAAAACTAATATTTAAAAGATATGAATTAGATCTTTTACCTCGATTTTGATACTGTACTTCTCAATATACCCGATTTCTATTTATCATATGAAAAATTGCCTGAATCTCCTGTCAGAATAAATGCCAAAATAAATGGACGGCTCCTAACTGGAAAGTCCCCGTGCCGCCCATTATTTTAACAGTATTTATGCCAAAGTTAAAGCTTAATTTGCTTAATTTAATCTTTTTCTTTTGCTTTCCTGTTCTATTCCAAAACTTTCGCAATCTCCTGCAGGGTTTCAATAATGCTAATATGCTGCGGGCAGTGACCTTCACAGGCGCCGCAGGCGATGCAATCCGAGGCCTTGCCTTTTCCACCGGTTACCCATCTGTAATAGCCCTTTGTGCCCCACAGATTGTTGTACATCTTATAATCATTATAGCTGCGGAATATCTCAGGAATGGCTACCTTCTGAGGACAGTCATCCACACAATATCTGCAGGCCGTACAGGGTATCAGAGGAATTTTCTTCAGCTCGTCTATGACTTGATTTATAATTCCTCTTTCCTCATCATTTAATGGCTTAAATATCTTCATATAGCTCAGGTTGTCCTCCATCTGCTCTATGTTGGACATTCCGCTGAGGACTGTAATAACACCATCCAGGGAGGCTGCATACCTTATAGCCCAGCTTGCCACCGACAAATCAGGCCTTGCCTGCTTGAAGATCTTCTGAACTTCCGGCCTCATTACCGCAAGGGAACCACCCTTTACCGGCTCCATAATTATTATTGGCTTATTATATTTTTCTGCCACCTCATAGCACTGTCTGGCCTGAACATCATCGCTGTCCCAGTCAATATAGTTAATCTGAAGCTGGACAAACTCCGCCTCGGGATGTCTGCTCAGTATCCAGTCAAGATTTTCAGCCTTGTCATGGAAGGAGAAGCCAAAATGCTTAATTAAGCCCTTCTCCTTCATTTTTACGCCAAATTCCCATGCTCCCAGCTCCTCCATTTTCTTTGCATTATCCTTATTCAGGGCATGCAGCAGATAAAAATCAAAATAGCCGGCACCGGTACGCTCAAGCTGGGTATCAAGAAGCTTCCCGCAATCCTCCGGCTTCTTCACCAGCCAGGTGGGAAGCTTGGTAGCTATCTGGAAGGCTTCTCTGGGATAGCGTTTTACTATAGCTTCCTTTACTGCGACCTCAGATTGGCCGTTAATATATGCATATGCGGTATCAAAATATGTAAATCCCGCCTCCATGAAGCGATCTACCATAGCCTTGGTCTGCTCCATGTCTATCTCGGATCCCTTCATGGGCAGACGCATAAGTCCAAATCCCAGCTTGGGAATATCCTTTCCTAAATAATCATTATACATTCATTATCTTACCTCCTGATTAACTATAGTTAAATTATAATTCTGCATGTGCAGTATACCGGGTTAAATGCGTTCCGACATCTCCTCAAGGGTTTTTACAGTATTATACAATTCCGTCATGGATGCCGATATCTCCTCAAGAATAGCCATCTGACTCTGGAAAATATCATTGGACTCGTTTATGTCTCTTGATATTTCATCCGTTGATTCCTGAATATTATTAAGGATAACGTTTATCTTGTTGGCGGATTCGGTTGTATTTATTGACATTTTTCTGATTTCCTCAGCTACCACATTAAAGCCTTTACCGGCTTCACCTGCCCTGGCAGCCTCAATAGACGCATTCAGTCCCAGCAGGTTGGTCCGTGAAGCCACCTTTTTGATAAAGCTGACGATTTCATTAGTGTTATATGCATATTCAGAAGCTTTTTTGGACTTCTTAACAATATCGGAGGTCATTTCCGCCAGCTTCTGAATATCATTACTCATTTCATTAAGTGCCTTGCTTATCTCACCAAATGATACCGCCAGATTCTGAGCTATACTGTACAGCTTTTTGCTGCGCTCCTGATTTTTGGCCACCAATACGGAGCCCACTATTTCACCTTTGTCATTTTTAAGGGGAACCGCATAGGATCTGAAGGGAGCCCCGTATATCTCCTTGGGCACATCCTTTACCACCACCTCACCGGTTCTGATTGCAACGGCAGCAGCTCCCCCTTCAGGAATCGGATCTCCGGGATCAGATCTAAGCTGCAGGCTTTTACAGGACAGATTTTTTATAAATGATCTTGTATCCGTTAATGCCACGGAAATATCATCGTCAAAAAAATACTGAAGATAGGGAAGAACCATCTCAAAAGCCTGTAAAATTTCCTCTTTCGTCACATCGGCTTCCATACACATCCCCCTTTATCATTCGCAAATTGATGAGATGACATGTGTATCCTTATTAAATTATTGTACATCAATTTGCGAATAAAACAAGGTGATTCATCAAATTTCGTAATAAAGCCCGCAGGATTTTATTGGTTAAAAGAAATTTCAACTCTTTCTCCATTATATTCAACAACTGCATCCGGATTTTCTTCACATTCCAGCCCTTTGCCTTTATTGGGCGAGACAAGGACCAGATTAAACATTCTCTTCTGTAATATACCGGGATAGCTGCCCTCCCGTTCGTGTATGGTCAGTATGCCATTAGCATCATCCCATTCAATTTTTATTTTAGTATAGGCACCTGTTTCATAATTATAATTATCCCCTTCATCCTCATAAAGAACGAAGCTGCCGCATGCTCCCCTGTAAATCCGAAGCTCAATGGGAGCATCCTTTTTTTCTCCGGAATGCTGTACAAAAGGCCCCATCGGCAGAATTGAGCCGCTTTTTACAAATAAAGGCATAATATCTATCGGAGCATCGGCCTCGATAATTTTTCCGCCCTCATAAACTTCGTTGGTCCAGAAATCATGCCAGCTGCAGCCGGCAGGCAAATATACCATGCGACTTTTTTTGATGCCTGACAGCTCCTTTGAGTTGCATTCATAATACATAGGCTCCGTAACGGGATTAACCAGAAACGCCGGGCCAAACATATACTGATCCTTGATGTCATAGGTTTTTTCATCCTGTATAAAATCAAAGGCCAGAGCTCGCAGCATCGTATAGTTTTCATGGGTCACCATGCCTGCAAGAGAGTATATATAGGGAAGCAGCCTGTAACGCAGATTTATAAATTTAATCAAAGTATCGTAAAAGGGAGTACCTTCTTCTCCGAACCTCCAGGGCTCACGAGGGGTATCGGTTCCATGGGCACGGAAGATGGGTAAAAAGGCACCATACTGGAACCACCTTACAAAAAGCTCCCTATAGCCAAGGTCATTGCAGCCATCATTGTAATTACCGTTCCAGAACCAGGCGAAGTCTTTTTTTGCAACAAAAAATGCTCCTATGTCAAGAGTCCAGTAGGGCTCCCCTGTTACTGTAAAGTTGAGTCCGGCAGGTATCTGCTTTTTAAGTGTATCCCAGCCGGCTGCTATATCCCCGGACCAGGTAATTGTGGCATATCTGTGTTGACCTGCATAGGATGACCTCGTCAGGTTGACAACCCTTTTTTCTGTGCCGCTTTTTCTCTGTCCTTCATAAATCCCCTTTGAATGAAGCAGGGAATAGGCATTGATATATTCCGGATCAAGATATTTCTTAGCTTCCTCAGTATTTATTAACAGTCTCTCCTCCGGCTCAGGCTTGTTCTCTCCCTTCCAATCCGCTTCAAAGGGTTCTGTGCAGTCGCACCACCATGCGTCTATCCCCTTGGAGAACAGACCCTCATATGCCTGCTTCCAGTATAGCTCTCTGGCCTTTTCATTGAAGGCATCATAGGTTGACTTGTTGCCCAGCAAAAACCCTTTATCCAGCATTTCTTTATGGTTGGCTCCGCCTTCAGCCATATTGGGCCAGATAGATATCATAAGCCTTGCATTAAGCTGATGGATTTGTTCCATCATCCTTTCAGGGTCCGGAAATCTTTCAGGGTCAAAGCTCTTCTGCCCCCACAGGTTTTCAGGCCAGCTCTTCCAGTCCAGTACGATTAAGTCCATAGGAATCCTTCTGTTACGAAACTCCCTGACTGTCGATATCAGCTCCTCCTGAGATGTATAGCGTTCCTTTGACTGTATATAGCCATAAGCCCATTTCGGAAACATGGGCGCCTTGCCTGTAAGCTTGCGGTAGCTGCCGATTATATCGTCAAATCCAGGCCCATATATAAAATAATAATCCATCTCGTCATCCGTATCCGTCCATAAATAGGAGCCATATATATCATCCCTGAAAATAGCAAGGGAATATGTATCAAGCAATATTCCATAACCCCGGGTGGATAAAAGCATTGGAACCACAGCCTTCATATTCTGCTGATAGAGATACTGATGGCTGCCTCGCAAATTCATAATCCCTTCCTCATGGGAACCTAAACCGTATAGGGCCTCGCCTTCACTCCATTCAAACATAAGCTTTGTATGATAGGCAGTCCTGTCCTTGATGCGCTCCGCACCGGTGACATCCGTCCTGAGCCCGTCTACACTCTGAAAGCTCGTAATCTCATGCTCCTTATCATAAACATATTTGTAAACATCAATCTCTGACAGATATTTGCCACCACTCTCCGGCTCCTTTACAAGCAGCCTGCCATCTGAATCATAGTAGCTAAAGGCACAGCTTTTTTTGCTTATCCTTATTTTTAGCCTGTCTGTAGCAAGCTCCAGATAATCGCTGTATTCATCAATGCGCCAGTTTGCAGTGGATTTTGCCTCCGGCAATACAATCAGGCTTTTTTTATCACTGAAGCTTTCCTCCTGTGTATATACAATCCTTACGACACTGTCACCAAAGGGCTCCAGCTTAAGCCTGCCCTTAGTTGTTTTCAAAAGCACATAATCATCATATTTTGCAAAGCCACGCAATTCCATGTTCATT
The DNA here is from genome assembly GCA_012512855.1 of Clostridiales bacterium. Taxonomy (GTDB): domain Bacteria; phylum Bacillota; class Clostridia; order Lachnospirales; family Lachnospiraceae; genus Mobilitalea. The sequence goes on along the minus strand of JAAZDK010000114.1, from coordinate 1,221 downwards.
TCTTCCTTTCCCTTGCTGGTATTTGCATAATCCTATCCGGCAAAAGCTAATCCCATCCGGCAAAAAGTATAGGGAGCCGGCCGCAGGATATTAGCTAAAGGATTATAGAGATTTAGTTAAGACAGATTATATTTAAGCCAATTTTATCTTGATTATAATAATATAATTATATTTCATTTTTAGTTTAATATCTAACATCATATTGCTAATTTATATAACAATATTGCTGTTTTCACCCTTCAACAAGCAGGTACTTCCTATTCATTATATGGGATTAATCATCATATGAGATATTTCATCATAAGAGATAGTCACTGGGAAAATCGGAGAAAATGTCTTGCAAGGTGCGCCCGTCGAGCACATTACGAATTTAAGAAAGCGGTCGGCAAAAATAAAAAAAGCGGTCAACAAACTGTCAACCGCCTGCTATTAAATATGATAATTATCCTGCAGAGATTCCATAAGACCATATTCCAGCAATATCTGCTCAAGTCGCTCCTGGCTCATCGGTTTTGGAATAGTAAAATAGGTATTCTCATCAATCGCCTTGGCCAGTTGCCTGTATTCGTCGGCCTGCCTAGACCGGGGGGCATACTCGATGACCGTCTTGCGGTTAATTTCAGCCCTTTGCACCACATTGTCACGGGGAACAAAGTAAATCAGCTGGGTTCCCAGCTCGGTGCAGAAGGCCCGAAGCAGGTCAATCTCCCGGTCAACATTGCGGCTGTTGCAGATAATGCCGCCCAGGCGCACGCCACCCTTTTGGGCAAACTTGGCTATTCCCTTGGCGATATTGTTGGCAGCATACAAGGCCATCATCTCACCGCTGGCTACGATGTATATTTCCTTTGCCTTTCCTTCACGAATCGGCATAGCAAAGCCGCCACACACAACGTCTCCGAGCACATCATAAAATACATAATCCAGGTCCTCGGTATAGGCCCCCAACTGCTCCAGCAGGCTGATGGAGGTAATTATTCCCCTTCCGGCGCAGCCTACACCCGGCTCCGGTCCTCCGGATTCAACACATCTGATTCCACCAAAGCCGGTCCGCATAATGCTGTCCAGGTCAACATCCTCCCCGGTTTCCCTGATGGTATCAAGTACAGTACGCTGGGCCAGGGTTCCAAGAAGAAGCCTGGTAGAATCCGCCTTCGGGTCACAGCCTACCACCATAACCTTTTTCCCGCTTTCCGCAAGCCCTGCCGTCAGGTTCTGGGT
>JAAZDK010000113.1 GCA_012512855.1 Clostridiales bacterium | reverse complement strand
GGATAAACCAAGGGGATATTATACCCTTTTGTGAATAACTTTCATAAAAATTTATCCTTGAAAATGAACTGTCGTAATAATTCCATGGATAAATCTATGATTTTTTACCCTCATGAATAATTCAGGTTAATATTATTTTTATGAAAATCTTTTCCCTCTTGTTTATGGGATATGAGTATCATAAAAACCATAGAATAAGAATTTGCTATTCTAAAAAATGAGGAACACGATTTTGTGCTCCCGATAAAAAGAATGGATGTGAGTATATGATTGATGGAAAAAAAGTAATATTTAGCGGAATGCAGGCCACAGGAACCCTTACCATTGGCAATTATCTCGGTGCCCTGAAAAACTGGATAAAATTGGAAAACGAATATGAATGCTTTTATTGTGTTGTTGATATGCACTCCATAACGGTGCGTCAGGACCCGGCAGAGCTCAGGAAAAGAGCCAGGTCCTTGCTTACCCTATATATTGCCGCAGGCTTAAATCCCGAGAAAAATTGTATATATTACCAATCCCATGTATCTGCCCATGCAGAGCTTAGCTGGATTCTGGGCTGCTATACCTATATGGGTGAGCTTAGCCGTATGACCCAGTTCAAGGATAAGGCTGCAAAGCATTCTGAAAATATTAATGCCGGTCTCTTTACCTATCCGGTGCTGATGGCTGCGGATATTTTGCTTTTCCAGGCGGATCTGGTGCCGGTTGGCAATGATCAGAAGCAGCATCTTGAGCTTACCAGGGATATAGCAGGACGCTTCAATTCAATATATGGCGATGTGTTCACTATTCCTGAGCCTTATATTGCAAAGCAGGGTGCCAGAATCATGAGTCTTCAGGAGCCTACAAAGAAGATGTCAAAAACTGATGAGAACCCTAACGCCAGCATCTATCTGCTGGACGATCCTGATACAGTCATACGGAAATTCAAGAGGGCTGTAACCGACTCGGATAACAGAATTATATATTCGGACGAGAAGCCGGGAATTAAGAATCTCATTGAGATTTATGCCATTTCCACCGGAAAAGGAATAGAAGAGGTGGAGAAGGAGTTTGACGGAGTCGGCTATGGTGATTTCAAAATGGCTGTAGGTGAAGCAGTGGTAAATCTGCTTAAGCCTCTCCAGGAAAGATACAGGGAGCTTGAAAAGGATAAGGCGTATATTGACGGTATAATCAAGGCAAATGCCGAAAAGGCCAGCTACTACGCTAATAAGACCCTGCGCAAGGTTCAGAAGAAGGTCGGATTCCCTGAGAGGATAAGATAGGTAAGATTCCCATAAGCTTTTTTGGGCAGCATATAGCTGCCCTTTTGTTAAAATGAAGATAAGAATAATATCTTAATAACTTTGAATAATAAATTCTATGCTTGAGTTGTGAAAGGAGAAGCATATGAAAATTGTATTTATGGAAACCAACACCTTGGGTGATGATGTTGATCTGTCCATCTTTGACAGGCTGGGAGAAGTGGTCAGATATCCTTACTGGCTTCCGGAGCTTAACGAGGAACGGATTAAGGATGCGGATATATTAGTAGTTAATAAGATTCCCATGAAGGCAAAGTATCTGGATGCGGCGGAAAAGCTGAAGCTCATATGCATAACCGGTACCGGCACCAATATTGTTGATTTTAATTATACCAACAGCAGAAATATCGCAGTTGCCAATGTAAGGGGCTATTCAACCCGGTCTGTGGTTCAGCACACCTTTGCCCTGCTTTTGTTTTTGTATGAGAAGCTGAGCTATTATGATAATTATGTAAAATCGGGGGAATATATAAGATCCGGTGTATTCAGCCATTTTGACGTTAGATTTCATGAGCTGGCAGGCAAGGTATGGGGCATTATAGGACTAGGCGAAATAGGCCGGGGAGTGGCTAAACTGGCCGAGGCCTTTGGATGTGAGATTATTTATTATTCGACAAGCGGTAAAAACGATAACAGCGAATACAAACGGGTTGATCTGGACAGCCTTCTTGCCATGTCCGATATTGTCTCCATACATGCACCCCTTAATGAAAAAACCAGAGGGCTGATAGGGGAAGAGCAGCTTCGCAGGATGAAGAAGGATGCAATCCTGTTAAATCTCGGAAGAGGCCCAATTATAGACGAGCAGGCCTTATATAAGGCACTTAAGGAAAACTGGATAGGTGGAGCCGGCCTGGATGTATTATCAGCGGAGCCTATGAAGCCTACAAATCCCCTTATAGAGATCCAGGACAGCACCAGACTGATCATAACACCTCATATAGCCTGGGCAACAGTAGAAGCAAGGAGAAGAGTAGTGGAAGAGGTTTATAAAAATATCGAGGCCTTCTTAAAAGGTGAACCAAGAAATATTGTGACAGAATAACAGAGACTAAAAGCTGGGCGGTGTCGATACCCACAAAAGGGTAGCTCCGCTCTTTTCTGATGCGGTAATATGATGCTGCTTGTTGGCTGTAAAATAGAAGGACTCACCCTTCTTTACCTTGTACTGCCTGTTGCCAATGTGCAGAATTATACTGCCGCTTATAACATAGCCGAATTCTTCACCCTCATGGGGATTATCAGGATAAGTAGAGCCACCTGCCTCAAGAGTAAGAAGAATTGGCTCCATTATATTTTTCTGGGCATTAGGAATTATCCATTTAACTTCATTTTTCAGTTCACTGTCGTATTTTTCAAAGTAATCGGTCTTTTTGAATACCACCTGTTCCGAACTGGTGCCGGTAAAAAACTCCTCCAGGTTTGTGCCCAGGCACTGGAGGATATCAACCAGGGTGGCAATTGAAGGAGAGGTCAGATTTCTTTCCAGCTGCGAAATAAAGCCCTTCGACAGCTCCGCTCTGTCCGCCAGCTCCTCCTGTGTAAGATTCTTTTGAATACGCAATTCTCTGATTTTTGAACCGATATCCATAATAACACTAACCTCCATATATACATGCCGAGACCCTGATACACCGGCCTGCAATATATCGCAGGCCGGTGCTTTAAGTGTAAACAATGCGGATTAAATCAAAACAGGATTTTATGCCTGAGATTTGTCTGGTTGAGGCTGCCCGACGGAGTTTTGGGCATTCATACTGTAAAAAGCTTTGATTTTTCCTAACTGGGAGGTCATGCCTAAGAAGAGCTGGTCAACCAGAGTAATTGCTATCATGGATTCGACAACAACAACCGCTCTGGGAACTACCACAGGATCATGCCTGCCCTCAACCTGAATTTCAATATTTTCCTTGCTTTTATTAACTGTCAGCTGTGGCTTCAAAATGGAAGGTGTGGGCTTTATTGCGGCCCTCAGGATGATTTCTGAGCCGTCGCTGATGCCGCCCAGGATACCACCTGCATGATTGCTCAATTTATATAGCCTTTTACTTTCATCATACCTGAAGGGATCATTGTTTTCTGCTCCGGTAAGAGTGGCGGAGGCAAAGCCATCGCCAATTTCAACTCCCTTAACTGCGCCTATGCTCATAACGGCTCTTGCAAGGGCTGCATCCAGCTTATTAAATACCGGATCACCGATTCCTGCCGGCATGCCTGTTACTATACATTCGATAATGCCGCCCGCCGAATTATGCTCGTCCATCTGCCTGCTGAGAAATTCCTCGGCCTTGACGGAAGCTTCAGGATCGGGCATGAACAGAGGGCTGAAATGGGCCTTGCTTATATCGGATTTGGCCATGTCAATTGAAATGGGGCCAATAGCCTTCGTGTATGCCCTAACCTCTATGCCGAGCTCATGCAAAATGGCGCTGGCGACCGCTCCTGCCGCAACCCTGCCTATGGTTTCGCGGCCGGATGCCCTGCCACCACCCCGGTAGTCGCGAAAGCCGTACTTTTGATCATAGCAGTAATCTGCATGCCCTGGTCTGTAGCTGTTCATTATATTTGAATAATCTCCTGAGCGTTGATCTTCATTGAATACCACCAGTGAGATGGGAGTTCCGGTTGTTAGGCCTTCAAATACACCGGAGAGTATCTGAACCTGATCCCTTTCCTTTCTTGGAGTAGCATATTTTGATTGGCCGGGCCTTCTCCTGTTCAGATATTTTTGAATATATTGCTCATCCAGCATAAGTCCTGACGGGCAGCCGTCAATCACGACACCAATACCCCTGCCGTGTGACTCTCCCCAGGTGGCAACTGAAAAAATATTTCCATAAATTGAACCTGACATGTGCTCCTCCTTTCCATATCCAATGACAATGTCAGAGTTAGAATTTACCTTAAACCATAGTATAATGTAAGTATACATTTTATTCAATTATTTTCAAGGACATTTGAAGAAAAGCAACATATATTAAAAATGAAAACATAATTTTTGAGGCATACAATGGGCAAGAGAATAAATAATTCCGGAAGCCCGTCCGGATATAGAAAGGACTACGAAAAAGCAGGCGCAGGATTTTGCAGCAACCAAAGATTAAATGAAAGGGTGAAGGAGGACAGTGATCTGATTATTGAAGAAAACACTGTCTATGAAATCGACAGGGAATGCTTTGAAAGGCTGAAAAGGCAGAAAAAAAGAAAAGCATCCGACTATAAAAG
>JAAZDK010000112.1 GCA_012512855.1 Clostridiales bacterium | reverse complement strand
GCCCTTTAGGGCTAGCCTGAGAAAGAAGTGCGGTTGGCAAATCCATCAGGCGCCTTCCGGGCGCAAGCAGGAAAAAGCCCCTTATAGGGGCAGAGCAAACCACCGGCTAAGCCGGTGGTCATGATTTTCATTAGTATATATATATATATATCTGTCAGCAAATGCAGCGCCAAAAGTATAGGTATATAGGTAAATATAAGTCTTTATAAATTAATAAGGATATATTGCTTAAGCCTACCCCGGCAAATGAATTATTTATCGGATTTATCCGATTGCTTGTTATTCATTCTGGCAAATACCATATCGTATCCGTCATTGCCATAATTCAGGGAGCGGTTTACACGGCTTATGGTAGCAGTAGAAGCGCCGGTCTTTTCCGCTATTTCAAGATAGGTATTATGATTCCTCAGCATTCGGGCAACTTCAAAACGCTGTGATAATGACAATATTTCATTTACTGTACAGATATCTTCAAAGAACTTATAACACTCCTCCAGATTTCGTAAACAGAGAATAGCCTCAAACAAATGATCTACAGCGGGTGTTCTGATGTTCTTACTCATCGGGGGCCTCCTTTCATCAGTTGTGCATTATATTCACACAGTACAATTTTAGCACTTGACGTTATTAAAGTAAAGTACTTTTAATTATCATTATTTAATAGTAAATAATAGTCAGGCTAACTATCGGTAACGAATCGGGTACCTGTCGTCCCATCTGTGGAAATCCCTTCTTAATCTCCTTCTGCAGTCGGGTTTTCTGCAGCGATCAAATGGACGATCGTAGGGTGAATAGCGTAACGAATCATATAATCCGCGATTATCATAACTGATACGATCCCTGTAAAAATCGCGGCCACAAGCTCTTCTACAACTCATTTTATCAGCTCCTTTCTACTATAGCATATGCTATGGCAGAAAAATGGTGAATAATAGTCATAAAAGCCGAACAATTGAGAATGATATCATTTTGAATGGATTAATGCAAGAGTGTATCGAAATATCCTATAATTGCTATTGAATTATGCAATATTTTGTCTTTCACAAAAAGCATTTGGGTGTTAAAATATATTTTATGTCCAGGAAGAGTCTGTGCTGGCGGTTTAATTAAAAAACTGTTATGCTGATATTGAAGTATATAATTACAAACATCATGTTTATCGTAATATCATATAGTTGACTTTATATACTGCAGATAATATGATATAAGATATGGATGAAAACGGCATATTAGAATAATCTTAAGACCTGATTGATTCTGGGGGAAGCTATGAAAAAAAGAAGGAGACGAAAAAAGCATTCCCGACAAATAATTATTTCTCTGTTAATTCTGGAGCTGTCAGTTATTGTCGGACTTTTACTGTATCTTTATTTTAGACCGGTTGCTGTCGATAATATGGTTCTGGAGGCAGGCAGCAGTTTGCCGGATATCGAAGAATTTCTTATATATAAGAACAGAGATGGAAGCTTCGTAACCGATCTAAGCGAGATAGATTTAAGTAAGCCAGGCGACTATGATATCAAGCTGAAGGTTGGATTAAGAACTCATACCGTTAGTCTGCATATAGTGGATTCGGTTCCACCTCAGGCTCAGCTAAAGGATCTTACAGTGCTTAAGGGGGATAATGTAGAGGCCAAAGATTTCATTAGTGAAATCGTGGATGCAACCGAGGTGGCTGTTACATATCAGGAAGCGCCTGATACTACTGTTCCAGGAGAAAAGGAGGTTATTATCCTTCTGACAGACAGTGGCGGAAACCAAACCGTACAAAAGGCCGGATTGACGGTGCTGGATATCAGAAGCAAGGTTACTGTTGAAGCAGGGACAAACAGAGCAATAACTATAGAGGACTTTATTGATGATAACGAGCAGGAAATATCATTTATAACGGATCTGTCACAAATAGATACCAGTAAGCCGGCAAAGCATGAGGTATTAATAAATGTGAACGGGCGACAGGTAATCGGCTATATTGAGCTGGTGGATACTACCCCGCCGAAGGCCAGCAGCAGGAATCTTGTAATCTGGAAAAATGACCCCTTGCCTGAGGCTATGGCATTTATTGAAAGTCTTGAGGATGTATCAGCTGTCACAGCCGAATATAAAAGCATTCCGAATACCGGCATGGCCGGCAACCAGACGGTTGCCATAGTGCTGAAGGATGAATTCGGTAATATTTCAGAGCAGAATGCCAGCCTGACAGTCAAGGAGGACACCGAGCCGCCTCGAATTGTGGGAGCAAAAAATCAGACAGTATATATCGGAGACTCAGTATCCTATAAAAAGGGTGTGTATGCGCAGGACAACAGGGACACTGATTTGGAAGTAAAGGTTGACAGCAGCAAGGTTAATCTTAAGAAGGAGGGAGTCTATGATGTTAAATATTATGCAGAGGACTCCTCCGGCAATAGGAGTGAGCTTACCGTATCGATTACTGTTAAAAAGCTGGTGGTTACCCAGGAAATGCTGGATGAAGAAGCCGACAAAATACTGAAAAAGATTATCAAGCCGAATATGACGAAGCTTGATATGGCTGAGGCAATATATAAATGGATTAAGAAAAACGTTTCTTATACAGGTGATTCCGATAAAAGCGACTGGAGGGCGGAGGCATACCGTGCAATCAAGAAGGGCAAGGGAGATTGCTTTACCTTCTTCGCCATAGCGCAGGAGCTGCTTACAAGAGCCGGCATTGACAATATGCAGGTAACCAGACTCGGAGGAAAGACAAAACATTTCTGGAACCTGGTGAATTGCGGCGACGGCTGGTACCATTTCGATTCCTGCCCCAACAGGGATCATGTGGAGACCTTTATGCTAACCGACAAGGAGCTGGATGAATTTGCCAAGATCAGAGGCAGCTATTATTATAACAGGGATAAGTCCCTTTATCCCGCAACGCCGGATGAACCAATAAAAAGATAAAGGAGGAAGCCGTACGAAACGGTTAGGAGTTATAGGTGGTCTGGGACCAATTGCAACAGCATACTTTTATGAGCTGATAGTAAAAATGACCGATGCCGAAAGGGATCAGGATCATATAGAAATGCTTATTCACAGCAAACCCCAGATCCCTGACAGGACAGATTATATTTTAGGCAGAAGTGCGGACAGTCCCTTGCCGGATATATTGAATGTGGGCAAGGCTCTGGCGGAAATGGGAGCTGATTATATAGCAATCCCATGTATTACCGCCCACTATTTTCAGGAGCAGTTAGCCCGGGGAATTAAGGCTCCCATAATCAATATTGTTAAAGAGACTGCTGCTTATTTAAAGGATTGTGATATCGAAAGAGCCGGAATTATGGCAACAGAAGGGACAATTTATGCCGAAATCTTTCAGGAGGAGCTGAAAAGTCTTGGGATAATGCCAGTTGTTCCTTCATTAAAGCAGCAGGAGAATATAAGCTTTCTAATATATAATTGTGTTAAGGCAAACCAGCCTGTCAGTCTGGAAAAATTTGCAGAGGCGGCGGAGGAGCTAAGATGCAACGGAGCCCAGGTTATAATCCTTGGCTGTACGGAATTATCTTTGATAAAACGGGAGCATAAATTAGGAAGCGGTTTTATTGATGCGATGGAGGTTCTGGCTATGCGCTGTATTCAGCTTTGCGGAGCCAAGCTAAAGAATGAGTATAGCCGCCTGATAAGCTAGCTTGCAGCCAGGCTGAGCCTTTGGCAGAAAAGCAGGATGGTATTGTGTCAAAGTAAGGTTAGATCGGCAAATATAGTTTACTTTGAAGATATCGAATAATGGATAAATGAATATCTAGTACAGGAAATTAGTTTATTATATTATGTGATAGGAAATCTATTAAGCGATAGGAAATCTATTAAGATTTTCTATTGAATTTGTAATTATAATTCTATGGTGGAAATGCGATATTAATTGTAAGTGAGGCAAGTAAAAATGCAGAAAAATGTTATGGAATATCTGGAGCATACAGTAAAAAGACTGCCGGACAAGGTTGCCTATGCAAATGAGGATACACAAATTACCTTTCAGCAGGTATACGACAGGTCAAGAGCGATAGCTACTCTTTTAAGCAATGACGGTTTCTATAAGGAACCCATAGTAGTTTTTATGGAAAAGCATCCGAATGAAATTGTAGCATTTTATGGTGTAATATATGCGGGTAACTATTATGTACCGGTTGATGAGGAAATGCCAAGATACAGGCTGGAGTTGATATTTAAAAGCCTGCAGCCCAGAGCAGTCATTTGTGATGAGAATACCCAAAGGCTGCTGAAGGGCCTGCCCTTTGACGGCAAGGTCTACAGATATGATGAAATGCTTGCAACAGCTGTTGATGAGGAAGTACTGGACAGGATAAGGGACAAGCAGATTGATATAGACCCGATTTACATAGTATTTACATCAGGCTCTACAGGGGTTCCCAAGGGAGTGGTGGCCTGCCACCGTTCGGTGATTGATTATATCGACAGCCTGTCGGAGGTTCTAAGGGTAGATGAAAATACCATCTTTGGCAACCAGACTCCCTTTTATGTGGATGCCTGCTTAAAGGAGCTTTATCCGACACTTAAATTCGGGGCTACAGCCTACATAATACCAAAAAGCTATTTTATGTTTCCGATGAAGCTGGTGGAGTTTCTTAATAAGTACGAAATCAACACCATATGCTGGGTGGTGTCCGCCCTAACCATGATATCGGCATTTGGTGCCCTTGACAAGGAAGTGCCAAAATTTTTGCATACAATAGCCTTTGGCAGTGAGCTTTTTCCGATAAAGCAGTTTAATATCTGGCGGACACATTTGCCAGACGCCCGCTTTATTAATCTGTACGGTCCAACCGAAGCCACCGGCATGTCCTGCTATTATGAGGTAAACAGGGAATTCGGTCCTGATGAGCTAATCCCTATCGGAAGGCCCTTTTCAAATACCGAGATAATACTGCTGGATGAGAACAACCAGGTGCCGAAGCCGGGCGAGGAGGGTGAAATCTGTATAAGAGGAACCTCATTGACTCTGGGCTATTACAACAATTTTGAAAAAACTGCCGAGGTCTTCGTACAGAATCCACTCAACAAGTCCTATCCGG
>JAAZDK010000111.1 GCA_012512855.1 Clostridiales bacterium | reverse complement strand
TGAGACTTGTTAATGTTGAAAGAGCAAAGGCAGGATTGCCGGCCCTTACAACCAATTCAACCCTGACTACAGCAGCCAACAAGCGTGCACAGGAGATTAAGCAGACCTTCTCCCATACCAGACCCAACGGAACAAGCTGTTTTACAGTATTGGGTGAATACGGAGTCTCATATAGGACAGCAGGCGAGAATATCGCATACGGTCAGAAGACACCTCAGGAGGTTGTCAACGGCTGGATGAATTCACCCGGTCACAGGGCCAACATCCTGAAGTCAAGCTTCGGCAAGGTTGGAATTGGTGTTTATCAATCCGGTGGAGTATATTACTGGACTCAGCTGTTCACAGACTAATTGGAACACTTAAGTCGGATTTATAAATTACGATGAAGGCAGACTGATATCATGACAGAAAAGTAATGATGAGGTCAGAATTAATTGATGAAATATAATTAGCTATATTAAGTAATTAAAAATAAAGGAAGCCTGTATAATGGAAAAAGAACAATCCATATACAGGCTTCTTTATAATATGTTTTCCCGAATTCCAGTTTGAAAATTCCTGTATAAAAGCTTGCCGCGAAGGGCGTACCTTTTATATGAAATATTTATATACTAATCATAAGGAGGTGATTATTTTGCAAAAATCAGCTTATGTTCCCTTTTTTCATGTCGGCAGGCTGGAGCGCTATAATAGCTATCAGCAGAAAAATCCTAATCTTTCATGGCTGGATGTTATCACGCATGTAAATATAGGACTGGATCAAGCTCATTATTCAAATGTTCAATTGATAGATAATCCGTCGGAGCTGACGGTTCTGGTCAATAAATACCGGCAGCTGTCAGACGGGTATGAGCCGAAGGATCTGGAGACAATTGATCAGCGCTTTAATCCGGATGGGCTTAAGCTAAGGCATTATGCCAGGGTAGCATTTGAGAAAATGTGCGAGGATGCTTTGGCTGAAGGAATTAGCTTAAAGGCGGTTTCTGCCTACAGAAGCTTTTCGTATCAGCAGGAGGTTTATAACAGATATAAGACTCAGGATAAAACAGAGGAGGAATATCAGGCTATAAGGGATAAGGTATCAGCCAGGGCAGGTCATAGTGAGCACCAGACCGGCCTCGCAGTGGATATCAATGATCTGGAGGAAAGCTTTGCAGATACGCCGGAGGCAAAGTGGCTGGCAGACAACGCTTATAAATATGGCTTTATACTCAGGTATCCTAAAGGCAAGGAGCTTATAACAGGCTATAACTATGAGCCCTGGCATTTCAGGTATCTGGGCAGGAAGCTGGCAGCTGATGTTTCTAAAAGTGGCTTGACCTATGACGAATATTATGCACGCTTTCTGTTGTCACGTTAGATACTGTGAGGATGCAGCAGGTACCGGGCCTGATGTGTAAGCAATGGGCTTTCATCTTATGAATTGCTGTAAACCCTGTAATAGCCCTGGGGAAAGCCGCAAACAGGGCATCTTTCAGGAGCGCACAAGCCGCTCATGATGTTACCACATTGCACGCAAATCCACAGCCTGCTGGTCGGTTTACAGAATACCTGGTCATTGAGAAGGTTGGTATATTGCGTCTGGAACTGGAGATTATGGTTTAATTCTATGTTGGCTATGCCGTTAAAAAGAGCCGCTATCTCGGTATAACCTTCTTCCTGGGCGGTCTGGGCATACTGGCGGAAACGCTCGGCCGCCTCCAAACCCAGATTTATCGAAGTGCTTAAATTTTCAATTGTGGGTGGAATTTGACCGTTGTTAATCATGCGCAGGAAGATACGGGCATGCTCCTTTTCATTTCTGTTTGCCGTATTGAATATATTTGAAATTTCTATGTAATTTTCATTAACTGCCCTGTCTGTACAGATGCTGAAATAGGTACTGTTTTTCAGCTTCTCCTGATATGCGTTCAATAAATTTTTATAGGTTTGGCTCTGTTGGAATTCCATAATTGCTCCTGAAATATAAAAATTGTAGCAATATTATTTTATATAATTTTATGTTGTGTTTTTATTTTTTATGTGAAATAATATTACGAGTGGGCGATAATAAAATTCTGCCAAATAAATTAACTATTGACAAAAATATAAAATCATAGTACTTTTTTACTAAAGAATAAAATAGTACTTTTGTACTATTTTAAATTATTTTCTGAAGTCAGGTGGGGGATGCATGGGTGGAAATTAATGAGTCTGTATTAAAGCGCTCTGTTGTTGTTTTATATTTTTGCATGATTATTTTAAATGCTATATCATTTGTGATACCCATAAACGGCAGAAATGTTGCCATGATTGCAGCTTACTATCCGAACTTCTTTACACCCTCAAAATTTACCTTTTTAATATGGCTCCCTGTATACCTTCTGTTAACCTCATTTGCTATCTATCAGTATAAACTTCCTGACAACAGTCTAATCAGCAGCAAGGCATTGTTTCTCGCCCGTATAAGCCTTATAAGCTATTGCATAATCAATTTCATATGGACATTTGCCTGGTTGTATGATTATTTTGCTTTATCAACCATGATTATTTTTGTAATGGCAGTTTTTTTAGGCTGCGTATGCAGAAATATTTCAAAGGACGATTTAGCTGCAAGAGACAGGCTGTGTATCAGATTGCCCTTCGGCATATTATATGCCTGGATTAGCATGACAACCGTTATCAATCTTGTTATATTGATGTACAGCGTACGCTGGAGGATTTTTGGCTTGCCTCATGAGATATCTTCGCTTTTGATATTTGCATCGATTACCGTTATTGCTCTGATCCAAACCCTTATGAACAAGGACATAGCCTATTGTCTGACATTTATCTGGAGCTATATCGGCATATTGGCAAAGCATATTAGCCATGATAAATTGGACAGGCCTTATCCATATGCTGTAACTGTACTGATAAGCTGCATTATTATGCTGGCAGGCAGTGCGTTATATCTTATTGTTGTGAACAGGGTACATAAGCGTTGGTATTAGGCCTCCAGTCTGGGCCTTGTCGGGTCGCAATCGAGCCTGCGGATGATTTCACTTGCATGGGAGAGCTTCCAGAGATAATAGCAGGCCTCTCTGGACATATGATCCGCCATTAATGGAGTCAAGCTGCCCAGAATCTTCTGATCCATTCTTTGATCCCTTATCTTATCCAGAAAACCCATAAAGTCTGCAGCAATCATACCGGCTTCGTTATTAAGACGTTCCAGGGCAGAAAACTGCTTCAGCTGCGTCCTGAGGCAGCCCTTCAAAATATATGCCTTATAAAAAAGCTCGTTAAATTGCATTTCATAATCATAAACCCTGACTATGGCATCCTTTTCCGCCGGATCAAGTGATGAGCTTACAATGGCAGCATGCCCTATTGAATCCGACAACCATAATAGGTGGTAATGGAGAGGGTGGAAAAGGGGCTTTTTGCCGTTTATGATTGTTTTTAGCACTAGATAATATTCCTCAAGCTCATTAACCATGTCATTAATATGGGTAGGAGATAAGTGCGACTTCAAATCCGAGCTTAGTGACATTCTAAGCAGCTCCAGCTTGAATTCCC
>JAAZDK010000110.1 GCA_012512855.1 Clostridiales bacterium | reverse complement strand
TAAAATTAAATTAAGCAAATAGGAGGAAGTAATAATTATGAAAAAGATAATAGCGTTATTATTGACGTTAACAATGACTGTGGGCTTGTTGACAGCCTGCGGGAAAAAAACTGATGACAAGGCGGCTAATGACAATAAGACCACCCCGAATGCAGGAACCGTTACAGAAGGTGGTTCAAAGGACAATGCACAGACCGGAGGAGCTGATACTCTTAAGACCGGTCTTGCAGTTATAACCTCACTGGGAAGCTCAAAAAGTGCCAGTGCAGATGCTGACGGCCTGGCACAGGTTGACTCCTTTGTGGCAGCAGTACTTGTTGACGCAAATGGCAAAATAGTTGATTGCAAGATTGACGCTGCACAGACAAAGATTAATTTTAACGCTCAGGGACAGATAACAACTCCGCTAGATACTGTAGTTAAGACAAAGAATGAGCTGGGCACAGACTACGGTATGAAGGGCAGATCCGGTATCGGTAAGGAGTGGAATGAACAGGCCGACTTCTTTGCAAATTATGTAATTGGTAAGACTGTAAACGAGGTTAAGGGTATTGCAGTTGATGAGAATGGATATCCGACCGATGCTGATCTTACTGCAGGTGTAACAGTGCATATCACTGATTTCGTTGAAGGTGTTGCAAAGGCTGTAGCCAATGCACAGGATTTGGGCGCAAAGGCTGGTGACAAGTTAGGTCTTGGTGTTTACACAGAGATCTCCAAGTCAAAGCATGCAACCGCAGACGCTAATGGTCAGGCACAGGCTTATACTTATTATGGAGCAGTAACCTTTGGCAAGGACGGCAAGATTACAAGCGCTATACTTGATGCTTCTCAGGGTAATGTAAACTTTGATGCCAAAGGCAATATTACTTCAGATCTGTCTGCAACCGTACAGACAAAGCAGGAGCTGAAGGAAGCTTACGGCATGAAGGGCAAATCCGGTATCGGCAAGGAATGGTATGAGCAGGCCAATGCCTTTGCAGATTATGCAAAGGGTAAGACAGCTGCAGATATTAAGGGTATTGCCCTGTCGGAAGGAAAGCCTGCTGATGCTGATTTGGCTGCATCTGTAACTGTAAGCGTAGGTGGCCTGCAGACAGTAATTGAAAAGGCATATTCAAACGCTGCAAAATAGTATAAAATAATATAGCAGCAATACAAGGGAGTGCTGGAAACAACACTCCCCTTTTTATCCTGTGGGAAATTTGCAGTGAGAAATTTGATGAGAAATTTCCCACAGGATAAAAAGCCTGCAAAAAATATCAGTATTAGAAGTTTGCTGATAAAAAAATGTGATATAATATTATACGCTATTAGGAATAACAGCAATTAGCACAGAATGAAGCCGGCCCTTCCATAGTAAATAGATACCTTAAGGTCAAAAGCCGGTGAGAGCATCACGGAGGAAATAATGCCTAAAAAAACAGTCACAATAGTCTTGCTGATTACTATGATCCTTGGTATGGCTGCCTGCAAGCCGTCGAAGAAGCGCTATCAGGCGCAATTTCTAGAGCTTTTTGATACTGTAACTACGATAATCGGCTATTCCGAGGATGAAGAAAGCTTTACAGAATGTGTTCAGATGATATATGACGGTCTGGAAATTTATCATCAGCTTTATGATATATATAACGACTATGAGGGGATAAACAATATCAAAACTATAAATGACAACGCAGGTATTGCACCTGTTGTAGTTGATAAAAGGATAATTGAGCTTTTGAAATTTTCAAAGGAGGCATATGAGCTTTCAGGAGGTAAGGTTAATGTCGCCTTTGGCGCAGTCCTTGCCGTCTGGCACGATTACAGGGAAAAGGGTATAGAGAATCCTGAGGCGGCAGAGCTTCCCCCTATGGAGCTGCTTAAGGAGAAGGCTCAGCATACCGATATCAACAAGCTCATTATCGATGAGGAGGCGTCTACGGTATATCTCGAGGACCCTCAGATGAGGCTGGATGTAGGAGCCATCGCCAAGGGCTATGCCACCGAGCAGCTAGCCAGACAGCTTAAGGAAAAAGGAATAGACGGAATTTTAATAAGTGTGGGCGGCAATGTCAGAGCAATCGGCGGACGTCAGGAAGTGCAGAGGGAATGGAATGTAGGTATTCAAAATCCGGATCGGGACAGTGATGAGCAATACCTTCTAATCACAAAAATTATGAATTTGTCTCTTGTTTCCAGCGGTGATTATGAAAGATACTACACTGTTGACGGCGAGGAATATCATCATATTATTGATCCTGAAACACTTATGCCGGCCAAATATTTTACCGCCGTATCCATTCTGTGTAAGGACTCAGGCATGGCGGATGCTTTGTCAACCGCAATATTTTCCATGCCTCTTGAGGAGGGAAAAAGGCTTATAGAAGGGCTTGACAATACGGAAGCCCTGTGGGTAATGGAGGACGGAGAGCTGATATATAGCTCAGGCTTTGAAAGCTTTATAAAAAAATAGAAGGATGAAAAATCATGTAGACCTAACGAAAAAGTCTGCTTGCAATCTTAATTGGCTGGGTTTAGAATGTTATCATAATATCTGGATAAAGGTGGGTGTGTAAGGGTAAGATGGATCATATAGACAGGCAATTATTGATAATGCTTCAGGAAAATGCAAGAATGCCGTTAAAACAGCTTGCAGAAAAGGTATATTTGTCTTCTCCGGCTGTAGCCGCAAGAATTGAGAGGCTGGAGAAAAAGGGTATTATAAAAGGCTATCATACTGATATTGATTGGCTGAAGCTTGGCCACCACATCACTGCTTTCATCAATCTTGAGGTGGCTCCGTCTCAAAAGCCTGAGTTTTACCCTTTCATTAAGGCATGTCCCAATGTTATGGAATGCAATTGTGTTACCGGAAATTATTCAATGCTGATTAAGGTTTGCTTCAAGAGCACCATGGATTTGGATGCCTTTATCGGCGAGATACAGAGGTTCGGAAAGACAAGCACTCAGATAGTATTCTCAACAGCCGTTGAACACAGAGGCCTGCAGGTTCTGAAGGATGAAACGGAAGATTTCAGTTGAGTATGATAGACAGCTTTAAGAATTAAGAAAGGCATGGTTAACGGAATGAAGAATGAGCTTTTGAAGGAGTTTGAGCAAATATTCGGCAAAGAGGGAGAGTATAAGGCATATTTTGCTCCCGGCAGGGTGAATTTGATAGGTGAGCATACCGATTACAACGGTGGTCATGTTTTTCCCTGCGCATTGACCATTGGTACATATGCTGTTGCCCGATTGAGAAATGACAAAAAATTGCGCTTCTATTCAATGAATTTTAAGGAGCTGGGCATAATAGAATCATCTGTGGAAGGTCTTGAAAAGAAAAAAGAGGACGACTGGGCCAATTACCCCAAGGGCGTGATATGGGCATTACAAAATAAAGGCTATTGTATAGACAGGGGAATCGACATCCTGTATTACGGAACCATTCCCAATTCGTCAGGATTGTCCTCATCAGCTTCCATAGAGGTATTGACCGGATATATACTGAAGGACTTGTTTGGACTGGATATAAGCCTGATAGAGCTTGCCCTTGCAGGTCAGTATGCTGAAAACAGGTTCATAGGAGTAAACTGCGGTATTATGGATCAGTTTGCCATAGCCATGGGAAGGAAGGATAATGCGATATTCCTTGATACAGCTACCCTTTCCTATGAATATGCTCCCCTGAATCTGGCCGATTCCAGGATTGTAATAATGAATACAAATAAAAAGCGGGGCCTGGGAGATTCTAAATATAATGAAAGAAGAAGCGAATGCGAGGCCGCCCTGGCGGATTTGCAGAAGGTCCTGCAAATCAACAGCCTGGGAGATTTGACAGAGGAGGAATTTGAAGCCCATAAGGGAGCAATAAAAAGTGAAATTAATGCAAAAAGGGCTAAGCATG
>JAAZDK010000109.1 GCA_012512855.1 Clostridiales bacterium | reverse complement strand
TGGGCTACAACTACGACGGCACCCTGGTAATTCAGCAGGAAATTTTCCAGCCAGGCGATTGAGTTGAGATCCAGATGGTTGGTAGGCTCATCCAGTAAAATTATATCCGGCTTTGACAGCAAAAGCTTGCCCAGGGCGATACGGGTTTTTTCCCCTCCCGACAGGGTATTGATGCTTTTGCCAAAATCATCCTCAGCAAAGCCAAGACCTTTAAGAATGCCGACAACCTCGCTTTGATAAGCATAACCGTTTTTGGACTCAAACTCATGGGTCAGGCGGGCATAGGTCTCAAGCATTTTTTCAAGAGCCTCTCCCTGGGCGTTTTTCATCTCCTGCTCCAGGGTCCTGATTTGCTCATGCAGCCTGATGACATCCTGCTTAACTGTCAGCATTTCATCATATATGGAATTGTCGGAGGACAGATTCTGGTGCTGGGACAGATAACCCAGGCTTTTGCCCTTGGCCAGTACAACCTCACCCTCATCTGCCGAAAGCTCATTTACTATTATCTTAAGCAGGGTGGATTTGCCGGCTCCGTTGATACCGACAATCGCCGCCTTTTCCCTTTCATTGATATGAAAGGATACGGACTTGAGAATTTGGTTTGTACCGAAGGCTTTGCTTATATTAATACATGATAGTATCATAACTATTACCTCTGTCTGTATATATTAACGGCTTTTGAATCATATTTTTATTAAATAATACTGTTGTTTATTTTATCACAGGACGATATACAAGTAAAGAAATGATATACTGGGGAAGACTTACCTGTCCGACCGGGACAAACTGCTACATTGACTTATTCTTAACAATTGACTATAATTAACTTGTTCAATGATAAAAAGGAGGAGTGGCATGCAGAAAAAAGAGATTTCCAAAGCAGTAATCAACAGGTTGCCCCGGTATTACAGGTATTTGGGAGATTTACTGGAGAAGGATGTTGTACGTATTTCCTCAAAAGAGCTTAGTGAACGGATGAAGGTTACTGCCTCACAAATCAGACAGGATTTGAATAATTTCGGTGGCTTTGGGCAACAGGGCTATGGATACAATGTAGAATACTTGCACTCCGAAATTGGCAAAATACTTGGACTTGACAGAAAATATCATATGATAATCATAGGAGCAGGTAATCTGGGACAAGCCCTTGCGAATTATGCCGATTTTGATAAAAAGGGCTTTTTTGTGAAAGCAATATTTGATATTAATCCGAATTTAATAGGAAGTCAAATAAGGGGTATAGAGGTTAAATCCATGGATGAGCTTGAGGATTACCTGATAAGCAACAAGGTTGATATAGCGGCGATTACGGTTCCTAAGACCAAGGCTCCGGGTATAGCTTCAGATTTGGCAAGACTGGGAGTCAAGGGAATATGGAACTTTGCACCGACGGATCTTAATCTGCCCAAGGATGTGACTGTAGAAAACGTTCACCTGATTGACAGCCTGATGAAGCTTTCTTACCGCTTATCGGAAAAGGATGAAGAGTAGTCTGCCCTGGGGCAGTGAAAGGCAAGGGTTGATAAATGGCAAAAAGGAAAATTAAGTCCGAGCTTCATAATATGATAAAGGATATAAAGCTGCCTATTCTGACTCTTGACAACCGATGGCATTTATTGTTTGATGATCAAAAGACAGAGCGTATCCTGGAGCTTGAGGAAAAGGTCAATAATCTGCTGAAAAGGCAGGGCAAGCTTATTAATGACGTCAAGGATATGAAAAGGCTAAAGAAAACGCTTATCAAGGAAATTATGATGAACATGGATCTGAATGCTGAGCTTGATAAGGAAAAGGACAAAAAGCTTGACAAAAACAAGAAATATATTAATGAATTAAATGACAAAATAAATAAGGCTATGGATGAGCTTGGGGATCTGCCATATCTGATCAGGGATGCAAATGCCGAGCTGGTGACAGAAAGTATCCATGTTCTATATGAACGTCTGATTAAGAACAGGGATAGGCTTAACGAGATTAGCGAGCGAATCAATAGGCTCAGGGATGAACTGGAGCAAAAGGTAGAGCAAAAGCATGAGCTGGAAGCCAACAATGCAGGAATTTATTCCTACATGCATGATTTGCTGGGTGTTGATTTTATGAACGTCCTGGATAGTGAATATAAGCATGCAGCAAATGATAAGTTTCAGATTAGTATTTGATTATACCTTAGGCCGCAGCCTGGGTACCAGCTGACACAGCTGCATGCTATTGGAGGTATGCCATGATTACAGGAATAGGAGTTGACCTTATTGAGGTGAGTCGAGTTGTAAAGGCCTGCGAAAAGGAAGGCTTCCTGACCAGATGCTTTACTGAAAAGGAAAGAGATTTGATAAAATCGAATATCAAAATGGCTGCTGATAATTTTGCTGTAAAGGAAGCAGTGGCAAAGATGCTGGGAACCGGATTTTCGGGATTTGGCCCAATTGATATAGAGGTGTTGCGTGATGAAGCCGGTAAGCCTTATGTCAACCTGTTCGGTAAGGCTGCCCGGCTGGCTAATGAACAAGGAGTAAGCAAAATTCATGTATCCATATCCAACACTAAGGAATATGCCAATGCTTTTGCTGTAGGAGAGTCAGTATGAAATATGCAATTGATTCCAGGGAAATGAGAATAATCGAGGATTACACGATTAAGCAGGCAGGCGTTCCCGCAGTGGAATTGATGGAACGGGCTGCCTTGGCAGTGGTGGATGTTATCACAAATAATATCAATAAGGATGACCGCATATGTGTTGTATGCGGCAAGGGAAATAACGGAGGAGACGGAGCCGCTATAGCCAGGCTCCTTTTTATGCGTGGATATGACGTTACGATTATTCCGGCAGGAGTCGGAGCAGCCCCTGCCGGCTCCCTCCTTGAGCTGCAGCTTGAGAAGGCCCGCAGCCTGGGAGTTCCGATAGAAAACAGGAACAAGCTTGATGAATATAATATAATAATTGATGCTATATTTGGTATTGGTCTGACAAGGCCTGTATCAGGAGTGTATGAGCAGATAATCAATGAAATCAATAATAATAAAGGCATGATTTTTTCAGTGGATGTTCCATCCGGCATATCCGCTGATGACGGCAAGGTCCTAAATGTGGCAGTCAAAGCCCATCGGACCATAACCTTCGGTTTTATGAAGAAGGGATTGCTTTTTTATCCCGGAGCCTGGTATGCAGGCAAGATTACTGTGGCTGACATCGGTTTGTCGCCGGAAGCGGCGTTGCAGCTTGAAGCTCCTGCATTCTATTACGAACCGGAGGATTTAAGCCTGTTGCCGGATAGACCAGCCTACAGCCATAAGGGGACATTTGGCAGGGTATTGGTCATAGCAGGCAGCAAGGGAATGAGCGGAGCAGCATTTTTATCCGCCAAGGCAGCATACCGGATGGGGGCAGGCCTGGTAAAGGTGCTGACCAGTGAAGCAAACAGGACAATAATACAGAGCCTGCTGCCGGAGGCCTTGTTTGCCTCCTATGATGAGATCGATTATTCAGAAGAGAGCGGCAGAAGCAGGCTGCTGGAGGATTTATCCTGGGCATCTGCGGTAGTAATCGGACCGGGTTTGGGTAAGGGGGATCTGGCCTTTTGGCTGCTGGACATAGTCCTAACCGAAGCCAGGGTACCTGTAATTGTGGATGCCGATGCTATAAATATATTAAGTGAAAGGCTTAATCAGGCTAATCTGATGCCTGAGAAAAGAATGGAAAGGCTTAGCGAATATCTAAAGCCACAAAGCATAATAACTCCGCATCTTATGGAGCTGACCAGGCTTACGGGCAAGACGGTTTCTGACATACAGGATAATCTGATTGACACCGCTGCGGCATGTTCATATAATAATGAAATAGTCTATGTCATTAAGGATGCAAAAACTATAGTGGCCCATAAGGGCAGGTATTATATTAATACATCCGGCAATAATGGCATGGCAACAGGAGGAAGCGGCGATGTGCTGACAGGCATCATCGCAGCTTTGCTGGCGCAGGGGATGGATAGCTACCATGCATCCTGCCTGGGCGTGTATATTCATGGTCTGGCAGGCGATTTGGCAGCTCATGAAAATAGCAGTTATTCAATGATGGCATCAGACATCATTGAATCAATCGGAAGGGTAATTAAAGGTATAAAACCGATATAAGCAATTAATATATTTATGAAAGGCCAGAGATAAGCTATGGACGTAAATAAGATAAAGCAGGAGAAGGAGCCCTATTACAGGGTTCAGGCGAGGGTTAATCTGTCCGCCATAAGGCATAATCTTCAGGAAATCAGAAAAAGCATAAATTCCGATACAAAGCTGATGGTTATAATTAAGGCGGATGCATACGGACATGGGGCTGTTCCCCTGGCAAAGGCCATCGGTGACAGCGGATATGTGGATGCTTATGGCGTTGCAATTATTGAAGAGGCTGTGGAGTTGAGAAATGCCGGAATAAAAAAGCCCATACTGATACTTGGCTATACTCCCAGTCAGCAGTATGATCTGGTGGTGGAAAATGATGTTTCACAGACTATCTTCCAGTACGAAATGGCAAAGGCCCTGTCTGAGGAGGCCGTCCGCCAGGGAAAGACTGCTAAGGTTCATATCAAGCTGGACACAGGAATGAGCCGCATAGGCTATCCTGATAAAAAGGAAAGCATAGAGGAAATAAAACGGATAGTAGAGCTTAAAAATCTTGAGGTAGAGGGAATATTTTCACATTTTGCCCGGGCGGATGAAAGGGATAAAAGCTGCACCTACCGGCAGATTGAAAGATTTAACTGCTTTATTGAGCAGCTGGAGAAGGAAAATATATTTATTCCTATAAAGCATATGTCCAACACAGCAGGAATAATGGAGTTCAAGGAAGCTAATTACAACATGGTACGCTGCGGGATAGCTACATATGGCATTTATCCGTCGGATGAGGTAAGCAAGGATAAGGTAAGGCTGATACCTGCTATGGAGCTGAAAACACATGTTATATATGTTAAGGATGTTGAAGCAGGTGTCGGAATAAGCTATGGAGCAACCTATGTTACGGATAAAAAGAGAAGAATAGCAACCATTCCGGTGGGTTATGCGGACGGCTATTCCAGGAATTTATCAAATACAGGCAAGGTAATAATTCATGGACAATATGCTCCTATAGTGGGAAGAATTTGCATGGATCAGTTTATGGTTGATGTCAGCGATATTCCTGATGTAAAGCAAGGGGATTTGGTAACCCTGCTTGGTAAGGACCAGGATGCCTGCATATCGGCAGAGGAATTGGCCGCCTGGTCACATTCATTTCCCTATGAGCTTGTATGTACAATAGGAAAAAGGATTCCGCGTGTATATATTGATAATGATGAGCTATAATATAAAACAGGAGCATATAATATCAAAACATATTGTACCATATAGCTTGTACAAAGGATGAAAATTGAATGCACATGCAGGAACAAAGAACAATCGGTTAATGATGAAATAAATCTGCAACTTTGATATTAAGCTTTGCACACTTGATGGTATACACACGAAAAAATTGGCAATAATAAGGATGAGCCTGATATTGGAGTGTGAAATAAAGTGGTTATAAAGCGTGGAGATATATTTTATGCTGATTTAAGACCGGTGGTTGGGTCAGAGCAGGGAGGCATCAGACCGGTTTTGATTATACAGAATGACACCGGCAACAAGCATAGTCCTACAGTGATATGTGCAGCAATTACATCCAAGATGAACAAGGCCAAACTTCCCACCCATGTCGAGTTGGATGCGGAGAAGTATGGCATAGTGAAGGATTCAGTCATTTTGCTGGAACAGGTCAGAACAATTGACAAGTCCAGACTGAAGGAGAAAGTCTGTCATTTGGATCAGGATGTACTAAGGAAAATTGATAAGGCACTCATTATCAGTTTTGCTTTAGATACATATTTCGAGAATAAATTATAGACAAAAAAAGAGAACCTATTCTTTGAATAGGTTCTTTTGTTATACAGCAGGGGAGCTGCATAACCATAGCGTATAATAGGGTGGGAGTAGAAAGTGTTTATCACTGTCTATGCTTAAAGTCTAATAATAAATTATGTACATACTATGAATTCTTTCTGAAAATAATATGAATAATTTTTGATATTTATTTAACATATTTCGGATCGACATAATAATTCATTTAGGATTCTATTTTTACTCCTATTTTTCATCAAAAATACTTGTAACATAGAAAGAGATGTTCTATAATAAAATTTATGGGTTTATTAGTTGCATTTGCGACTGATTTGACAAATACATGAGAAATTTAAGCCAAGGAGATATTAAAGATGAAAATACTGGTAATTAACTGCGGCAGTTCTTCATTAAAATATCAATTTTTTGATATGGACAGTAATGAAGTACTGGCAAAGGGTCTTTGTGAAAGAATTGGAATTGAAGGGTCAAAGCTGACTCATGAGGCAAAGGGCAAGGAAAAATATGTAGTGACCCAACCGATGAAGAACCATCAGGTAGCAGCTGATCTTGTAATCAAAGCCCTTCTTGATCCGGAGTATGGTGTAATTACGGATATCAGCGAGATTTCCGCTGTAGGACACCGTGTTCTTCATGCAGGCCAACACTACAGTGACCCGGTTATCGTAAATGAGGATGTGAAAAGGGTTATCAGAGAGTGCTTCGATTTGGGACCTCTTCACAATCCCGCCAATCTTACAGGTATAAATGCATGTGAGGCAGCAATTCCCGGTGTTCCGCAGGTAGCTATATTTGATACTGCCTTCCATCAGACAATGCCTGCAAAGGCATATTTATATGCAATACCATATGAGTATTATGAAAAGTACAATATAAGAAGATACGGTTTCCATGGGACAAGCCACAGCTATGTATCCAGGAGATTAATTAAGGTGGCCGGGCTGGATCCCAACAACTCCAAGGTAATAGTAGCCCATCTTGGAAATGGTGCCAGCATATCTGCGGTACAAAACAGCAAATGCGTTGACACCAGCATGGGACTTACTCCACTTGAAGGCCTTATAATGGGTACCAGAAGCGGTGATATTGATCCGGCTGTTATTCAGTATATTGCCAAGAAGGAAGGCAAGACTGTTGATGAAGTAATATCACTTCTTAACAAGCAGTCCGGTATGCTGGGTGTATCAGGCGTATCAAGTGACTTCAGGGATGTAAAGAAGGCAGAAGCTGAAGGCAATTACAGGGCAAAGATAGCCAATGAGGCATTTGAATATCGTGTGGCAAAATATATAGGTGCCTATACTGCAGCCATGAATGGTGTGGATGCAATAGCATTTACAGCAGGTGTAGGAGAAAACGATCATATTATCAGATCAAATGTATGCAAATACTTAGGCTATCTGGGACTGAAGCTTGACGAGGAGAAGAATAAGGAAATCCGTGCAGTTGAAGCTGAAATAACCACAGCCGATTCCAAGGTCAAGGTATATGTAATTCCTACCAATGAAGAGCTGGCTATAGCCATGCAGACACTTGAGCTTATCCAAAGCAAATAATTGTGTGCCTTTATACTACACATATTAAGATAAGGACAGAGAAAATCTTGCAATATATAAATAGATTAATCTTCAATAATTGGCACATATTTTCGCGTTGACAAATAATAACACAGTAGGTATAATATTAAAAGTGCGTTAATGGATCATAATATATCCTTGCCTTATGGATATTTTTGATATATTATGGTCAGGCTAACTTATAGATAACTTATAATCGTTGCATTAGTTTTATCGGAGAGATTAAAAATGCTGATATCCTTGTCGGAGATAATGTCTACAAAGGGAAAAGTAGAGAGAATCAGTGCTCCTATTGAACTGGACAGCTTTGACTACCAGGGTGTGACCTATAAATTCAATCATAAGGGGCCTGTTAATCTTACGATTACGAATCTCGGCAACAGGGTTGTATTGATTGAGGGAAAGGCTGACATTTCCCTTGCCATGTTCTGCGGCAGATGTCTGAAGGATTTGGACTATCCTATGGAGATTGACTTCAGTAAGGAGATAGACTTTAATCTGACAGCAGAAGAACGAGCAGAAGGATTGGATGAAGCAAATTATATTGTTGGATTCAGCCTGGATGTAGACATTTTGATTTATGATGAAATTCTCATCGGTTTTCCCATGAGGCTGCTATGCAGCGAGGACTGCAAGGGTTTGTGCAAGAAATGCGGGACAAATCTTAATGAGAAAACCTGTGACTGTGATACTACGGAATATGACCCAAGAATGTCAGTTATCCGGGATATCTTCAACAATTTTAAGGAGGTGTGACAAAATGTCAATTTGTCCGAAAAGAAAAACATCAAAGGCAAGAAGAGACAGCCGCAGAGCCAATTGGAAGATGACAGCTCCTAATCTGGTTAAGTGCAGCAAGTGCGGTGAGCTTATGGTTCCCCACAGAGTTTGCAAGGCTTGTGGTTCCTATAATAAGAAGGAAATCATTCCTGCTGAATAATGTTATAATAACTCAGTAAAATCAAGGGTTTGAAGAAATTCAGACCCTTGTTTTTTTATCGGTTTATCCCAATTTAAACCAATTGAAATAAAAAATTAATTATTATACCAGAAGGCAATTCGGGCTTTTCCATTAAAACACCTTTAGGCAATATTAATCTATTAATAGCTTCCACAATCAGTTATAACTTATATACCCTAGATATGAAGTTTTCAGTTATCACTCCTAGTCAAACTATATTTATCTACAGACGGTATATTACTTATATTAAGCACTGAATATCCCGATGCTACAATTAGTTTAAAATTACATACTGGAAAATTGCATCAACAGTTAAGAGATAGCAATATAAAAAATGGAGTTATTGAGGATTAAAGAATTATCAAGTAAATCAGATGATAATATTGATATAGAAGCATATTTTTATTCTTTAAATATTAGCAAAATTAAACTTAAGCAACTAATGCTCGATATTAGTGAATTACAAAAGTATATCCTTAGCTCTGACATTACAAATATAAAAGATATCATAATAAAAGTACTTAAATTATATTATTCAATTATTTGAATTATAGTGAGAATTATGGTATGGTATATTTTGTAATAAACGCAAAGAAGAAGAGATGATATGAAAAAACTAATTGTCTTTCTAATTCTTATTATTTTATTAAATGGTTGTAGTAGCAATATACAAAAAGAAGATGCAGTTTCAACAAAGGTAGACAATGTAAGAATTGAACAAGAAGCAAGCGAATCAGATCAAATAAGTAAATTGGAGCAAGAGGTGACAGACCTCAAAACACAAGTAAATGAATTACAAAATCTATTAAATCAGGTTACAGCAGAGCGTGATTCATTACAAGCACAATTAGATAGTATACAGGCTGAAAGTAAGGTGCAAGATGATGATGTTACAGTATTAGTAACCGATAAAATCAATATTCCAGAAAATCCGGATGAATGGCGTTTTAGTGATAGTGTTACTTTTAAATTTAGCGTTAAGAATAATACCGATAAAGATATTCAAGGTGTGCAAGGTATTCTCACTATAAAAGACTTATTTGGTGTAAATATATCAAAAGTTAAGTGTGATTTTACTGGTCAAACTATAAAAGCTGGTCAAACTGTTGTTGTAGATAATTTAGGTATAGAAATAAATCCTTTCATTGATTCAGAAGTAAAAATATACAATACAGATTATAGAGATCTGAAATTTTCATATGAAGTAACGAAAATTGTTTTTGAAGATGGAAGCATAAAAGAAAAGTAAAGAGGTGTTTATAATAAGAGTTTTATTTAAAAACCAGACAAACCATTAGAGCAAATAGAAGTGGAAAATAAATTCGATAAATATTTTGGAGGCGATTTAATGAAGAATATTTCAAAGGCATTAATACCGATAACATGTCTTTTAGCTGGAATAGTTATAGGATTTCTTATATCCCCTGTAAAAGGTGGGTTCGGAAATAATTCAGGCAATACAATTAATTATTATGGTGATAAGAAGGAAGGCTCTGAAAACTCTGAAAATAATTAAGTAATGTGAAATGTTTTGTGTCGTGGTTATATATACCACCTTTCTGATGAGAATTAGATGTAAGTAATCTTATCAGAAAGGTGGTCTTTAGTTAACCCTCTGGGCACTAACAAGCATATGCCTTAGCATATGTCTTACATACAGCTCCAGCTTTTCCTCCTGGAGCAGGGAATCGGTGTGAATTTCAACAAAGGTCAGCTTATCCTGATAATTTTGCATAAAATATGGGCTGAGCCATTTATCATACTGTGGGGCAAAAAGTCCCTGCTTTCTGGTATAGCAGTTGCCGGGCTTTGCCTTGATCCTGTATTCCTTGTCAACAAATGCAGCCACACTCTTGTGTACAGCGCAGTCCTCAGCAGGCAGATAATAATAATCCCTGTAATTTTCATAAAAATGCTTTAATTCACCCTCATATATCAGGACTGCAAGAGTGGCGGAGCTTCCGCTTGCGCTTACATTTGCCATATCATCGCCAAAGCTGACAGGGACCGGCAGCCTGGCCGAGATTTCAAAATCTATGATTAATCTGTTATCCTCTGCTTTGGCATTCAGGATTCTTATTGGCTTTTCGAACATGGCCACATAGTTAAGGATGGAGGAGATTTGCATAAGACCTCTGATATCATCCTCATTATGCTGAAGCAGCTGCTCAAGCAAAAGGGCTGATTCTGGCGTTTCCGGTGCAAATTCGGGAATTCTGCTTTGCCTCAGGCTTTCATAACGCTTCTTGCCGATATAGGCGGCATAAACGCCTATCAGCTCTTCCCCGTCAAGGGTATCCTTGCGGCGTATCCTAAAATAATTCTCCAGGCTTTTCAGTCTCAAATTCTTTATTTTCATAATGCTTTTGTATGGCTTTATAAGCCTGTAAATGTCAAGGCTTTCAATCGATCCAAAGCTGCAGCCCAGTCCAAGCAGCCTTATTTTTTCCTCAATAAAGGGAATGTCAAAGCCGGAGCCGTTAAAATGTATCAGGAGCCTGAAGCCTTTAAGAAAATCAAAAAAGCTTCTGATAAGCAGCTCCTCTTCATCTATGCCTTCGGAGAACCATTGTATCAGGTGAAAGGAGCCATCCCGAAAGTAGGCGCATCCTATCAGATACAGATAGGTGTTTTGCGCAGACAGCCCGGTGGTTTCTATATCAAAAAAGACTATTTTATTGATATCATATTCCTCCTCAAAGGAATAAGACGGCATCAGATTTAAGCTAAGCTCCCGGGTTATCATGGACACTCCTCCTATTGTTTAATGCAAGCTTATTTTAGCATATGCAGCCTATAAGTGTAAGTATTTTTATCAAAGACTGTCAATCAGAGGTCAGCATATTGATTTTTTATAGTCTTAGGCTATTATATTTAATGACCTGACAAATAGCGCCGGGGCTTTGCCAATAAAATAATACTGGATTTTAGCTCCTGTTATTGTTATCATTAATCTTGTATAAATGTGGCAAAGATAAACGACTGGTGCAACTAACAAAAGCGATTGGGGAGCGTCTGTTATGTGGAGTTTAAGGCTTATCAATCATGAAATATATGACTTGTTCTACATTTTTATAATTTATAGTGTAATAGGCTGGATATATGAGAGTATCCTGGTGTCCATACAGAGCAAGACGCTGGTTAACAGAGGCTTTTTAGTGGGGCCGGTTATTCCCATTTATGGATGCGGTGCATTGATCTTGTATCTTTTGCTTTGGAATCACCGGGATAATCTTGTGCTTGTCTTTCTTCTGGGGGCTATGTCTGCGACAATTCTTGAGGCCATAACATCATGGATTATGGAGTTCTTTTTTCATACCAGATTGTGGGATTACAGCTATTTGCCACTGAATTACAAGGGCAGGGTATGTCTGTTTGTATCCCTGTTTTGGGGGCTGCTTTCCTTGTTAATGATATTCATACAGCCTTATATCCAATATGTCATTGGTATAATTCCAAGGCGCATTGGTGAGATTATTGGATATATTATTATTCCGCTTTTTATAATTGATTTGATACATTCGGTTGTCAATACGATCAAATTTGACAAAATCCTGGCCAGACTTCAGAAGCTACGGCAGGATGTTACCGAGTACATAGCAGCCAGCAAAATATATGAAACCGGTGAGGAGCTTAAAGTAAAGCTTTCAAGGTTAAGAATGGCGGGGCTTTTTACAGAGATTAGAAGCTATTTTGAAGAATTGCTTAGCAATGCAAATCCAGCGAAGCTAAAAAGCAGGATGGATTTAAAGCTGTCCAAGCCTGAATTTGATAAAAGAATGAATGAATATGTAAAGAGATATCAGGATATCAGGGCTTTGAAGGGACATATCCGTCTGCTTAAGGCCTTTCCTCATATGAGGGCTGGAAAAAGGGAGTCTGCACTTAATGACTTAAGGGAAAAATTAAGCATGAAAGGAGTACGACAGTTGAGCAAAAACATAAAGGAGGATGTAAGCGGCACAATTAAGGGCTATCTCAGCGGTTTTTTACGGGCTGCCCTTGTGGGCGTGCTGGTTCTTGCCCAATTTGCTCTGGTTATACTCCTGTCCATAATTCTGCGTGAATATACGATTTATTTATATACAATAATCCAGGTTCTCAGCATACTCATATTGATTATTTTGATTAATGACAATCGCAACAGCTCATATAAGATAAGCTGGATATGTATAATGGCAGCATTTCCGGTCACGGGACATATTATGTTCATGCTTTGGGGCAACAGGCGCAGAAGCAGGCTGGATAAAAGGATACTTCAAAAGCTGAAAAGGGGAGCAAGCTTTTACAAATATAATCCTGAGTTAATTAAAAAATTTGATCAGGAGCATCCCGAAAAAAGCCGTATGACCAGGTATCTGGAATACAACAGCTTTCCTTTGTTTAAAAACAACATGATTGATTATTATCCCATGGGGGAGGATGCCTTTGAAGCAATATTTAATGAAATAGAAAAAGCGCAAAGCTTTATATTAATGAATTTCTTCATAGTCGGTGAAGGAGTGCTGTGGAGAAGAATGCATGAGAAGCTGCTTGCTAAAATCAGGCAGGGTGTTAAGGTTATGTTTTTATATGATGATTTTGGCGGAATGCTCAGGACTCCGAAGAATTTCAAAAGAAGCCTTGAAAGTGAAGGCTTTGAGGTTAGGGTTTTCAATCCTATCCATAAATATACCGACAAGCTTTATATGAATTACCGCACCCATCAAAAGATTATTGTTATAGATGGCAACGTTGGCTTTACCGGAGGCATGAATCTCGCTGATGAGTATGTGAATCTGGTAAACAGGTTTGGTATATGGAAGGATAATGCCGTCAGAGTTGAAGGAGATGCTGTCTGGGGGCTGACTGTGACCTTCCTGCAGATGTGGGAGGTGTCGGGCGCCGGCGAGCCTGTCGATTATACCAGCTTTGCGCCCACAAAAGACTTTGAGGAGAATGATGTATACTGCCATGTTATATCCGACGGGCCTGCCAACAATCCCAGAAATCCGGTTGAAAACATATATAAGCAGATGATCTATTATGCAAAGAAGGTATTGTACATTACCACACCTTACCTTATAATTGAAGATGATATGGCTGATGCGCTGATAACTGCCGCAACCAGCGGAATTGATGTACGTATCATTACGCCGGGTATACCCGACAAAAAGAATGTAAAGATACTGACAAATTATAACTATGGCAGGCTCCTGGAAAATGGTGTAAGGATATTCGAATACACCCCGGGCTTCATCCATGCCAAAACCATAATCACTGAGGATACGGCAATAGTCGGAACCATAAACATGGATTACCGCAGCTTCCATTTGCATTACGAATGTGGTGTATGGATCTGCGACAAGGCAACAGTGAATGTTATAAAGGATGATCTGCTAAGAACCATGGAGCAGTGTCATGAAATCAGCTATGAGGAGTGGCAAAAGCGGCCGCTTATTCTGAAGCTTTATCAGATGGTGCTGAATTTGTTCTCTACTCTGATGTAAAATAAATTAATTTTTTTAGGGCTCTTCTTATGGAGCCGAATTGGGGGTAAGCCTATGCTTTATACTAATGTCTGCAAGCATTGCTTTAAGACATTTAAATCAAGATATAAAAGAAACACATGCTCAGACTGCATAGGTCTTGACGATGCCCATTTTGATGAAATAGAGGCTTACCTGAAGAAATATCCTAATAGTAATGCCCTGCAGATATCGGAGGCCCTGGGAATTACGGCATTTGAGGTCCTTAATTATCTAAAGGAGGGCAGGCTGGAGCTTGGCAGGGGATATTTTGAAAGGCTTGATGAAGTGAATTTTGAGGATAATGAGGTATAGATATGATTGCTTTTATAAAAGGCGAGCTTGCCGATATTACTGAGAATTATGCTGTTGTTGAGGTAGGAGGCATAGGATACGAGCTTTATATGCCGTCGACAACCATTATGGAGCTTCCTGCCATAGGCAGCAGCGTTAAGCTGTATACATATTTGCATGTAAGAGATGATGCAATAAGCCTGTATGGCTTCAAAACAAAGGACGACCTGGAGATGTTCAGGCTGCTGATTACTGTTAACGGAATTGGCCCAAAGGGGGCTCTGGGCATCCTGTCCGCCATTTCGGCAGATGATATACGCTTTGCGGTACTGGCCGATGATGTCAAGACTCTGGCAAAGGCGCCCGGAATAGGAAGTAAAACTGCCAGCAAGCTGATCCT
This sequence comes from Clostridiales bacterium, assembly GCA_012512855.1. GTDB lineage: Bacteria > Bacillota > Clostridia > Lachnospirales > Lachnospiraceae > Mobilitalea. The sequence goes on along the minus strand of JAAZDK010000109.1, from coordinate 16,473 downwards.
GGAATTAAAGGATAAGCTGAAGCTTGAGACCGTTTTTGAGCAAAGGCTTAAAAATCAGGAAGCTACAGCGACCGCAGCATCTGTTGTGGCCCAAAAGAAGGAGGAGGCGATACAGGCGCTTACCGTACTTGGATATTCCGCTTCAGATGCGCTTAGAATTGTTAATCAGATAGATATTACGGAGGATATGACTTCGGAGGAGATACTCAAGCTGTGTCTTAAAAGGATTTATTAAGATATGGAGGAAATAATGACCAGACGTGTGATAACAACAGAATTTACAGACGAGGATCAAAAGCTGGAGGGAAATCTGCGTCCGCAGCTGTTGACCGATTATATAGGGCAGACCAAGGTTAAGGAGAATCTGAAGGTATATATAGAAGCCGCCAAGCAAAGAAAGGAAAGCCTTGATCATGTTTTGTTTTTTGGCCCTCCCGGCCTTGGCAAGACCACTCTGGCAGGAATTATAGCAAATGAAATGGGGGTTAATATAAAAATAACCTCCGGTCCGGCTATAGAAAAGCCGGGTGAGATGGCAGCCATACTGAACAACCTGCAGGAGGGGGATGTGCTTTTTATTGATGAAATCCATCGCCTGAACCGTCAGGTAGAGGAGCTGCTTTATCCTGCCATGGAGGATTTTGCTATTGATATAGTTATAGGAAAGGGAGCATCCGCAAAGTCAATACGAATTGAGCTTCCCAAATTCACCCTGGTTGGAGCTACCACCAGAGCCGGTATGCTGACTCCTCCTCTCAGGGATCGCTTCGGAGTGGTAAACCGGCTGGATTTTTATACGGTTGATGAGCTGAAGCAGATAATAATGCGCAGTGCCCAGGTGCTCGGCGTTACGATTGATGAAGAGGGAGCGGTCGAGATTGCCAGAAGGTCCCGGGGTACACCCAGACTGGCCAACAGACTGCTAAAGAGGGTAAGAGATTTTGCCCAGGTTAAATACAACGGCATTATTACCGGAGAGGTGGCCGGCTTTGCCCTTGATTTGCTGGAGGTGGACAAGCTGGGGCTTGATCATATTGACAGGGAAATTCTGACAACAATGATTGAAAAGTTCTCCGGCGGTCCTGTGGGAATCGAGGCTATAGCCACTACAATCGGTGAGGATGCAGGTACTATTGAAGAGGTATATGAGCCTTACCTGGTGCAAAACGGCCTGATACTCAGAACTCCCAGAGGCCGGATGGCATCTGAGCTGGCCTACCGCCACATGGGACTTATGTAGCCTCTGTATATTTGCAATAACGGCTTGTAAATGAAAAATGCATCAGTTATAATGAACTTATTATAATGCTGTTTTTAGGGGAAGGGTCATGAATAAGTATAACGATATTGAGGTTATCATTAATAATAAAAGATATACCTTAAGCGGCTATGAAAGCGAGGAATATCTGCATAGGGTTGCCAGCTATATAAACAATAAGCATGCCCAGTTTCGCAATAAGGATGCATACAAATTTCTGGATGCAGAACTCAAGAATATATTGCTGCAGATTAACATAGCCGACGATTATTTTAAAACGCTGGACAAGCTTGAAGAGCTTAAGAAGGAGAACGAAAGCAAAAGTAACGAAATATATGATATAAGGCATGAGCTGATAACTAGCAGGACCATGTTGGATGCAGCACATAAGGAGATTGAGGAGTTAAAAAAGGAACTGAATGAAGCCCAGAAAAAAATTGTCCGGCTAGAAACAGAACTGGCTGATGCAGGCAAAAGGGTTAACTAAGCAAGACTTGGTTAAGAAATTTATAATAGTATTTTTAAGCTGTCCAAGGGATAGATTACATAGCTTTTGACTGAGGCATATGTATCTGAAGGAGGACAGCTTTTAATTGTATCTGTGGATTATTGGAGGAGGCTATTTGCTGAGAATTTGCTTGAAACTGATGTATTTGCAAAAAGCGCTGATGTTGCTGGTTTGGCAAGCTTATATGACATGCTATCTACAGGTTAAGGCTTTCCGGCTTAGCCAGCAGAGGAGATGTGTTTTGCAAAGCCCGTTTCAGGAGCTGGTGTTGACAGGGATAACAGGAGCAGGATTTGAACAGATATAGCTAACAGATATATAATTATATGATATTCAGATTTAAAATATTAGGAAGGCTTGTATGATTTTATGAATAAAAGGGTTGAGATTTTAGCACCTGCAGGTAGCTATGACAGCATGAGGGCTGCCATGAATGCAGGCTGTGATGCGGTTTATATCGGTGGAAGCAGCTTCGGGGCCAGGGCATATGCGGATAATCCCGATGAAGAGTTACTCCTTAAGGCAATTGATGAAGCCCATATCAGGGGCAAGAAGCTCTATCTTACCGTCAATACCCTGCTTAAGGAAAAGGAGCTTGCCGGCAGGCTTTATGATTACCTTGAAAAATTTTACCGACAGGGCCTTGATGCTGTGATTGTCCAGGATGTGGGTGTACTTAACTTTATACACAGGAATTTTCCGGATTTGCCTATACATGCCAGCACCCAGATGACGCTGACAATGGCGCAGGGAGCCAATCTTCTTAAGGAATACGGTGTTAGCAGACTGGTTACATCAAGGGAGCTGAGCCTGAAGGAAATAAGGGCTATAAGGGATAATACAGATTTGGAGATTGAAAGCTTTGTACATGGGGCCTTGTGCTATTGCTATTCAGGCCAATGTCTGATGAGCAGCCTGATAGGAGGCAGAAGCGGCAACAGGGGAAGGTGCGCCCAGCCCTGCCGTATGCCTTACAGGCTGTATATGGAGGAGGAGTGCCTGACAGGCAGGCAGGAAATATATCTTCTGAGCCCCAAGGATATCAATACCCTGGCTATTATTCCTGAGCTGGTGGAGGCGGGTATTGATTCCTTCAAGATAGAAGGCAGGATGAAGGGCCCTGAGTATGCAGCTGTTACATCATATATCTATCGCAAGTATCTGGATCTGTATTATAGCCTGGGAAAGGAAGGCTATGCTAGCTTTATATCCGGCGAGGAATTCAGGGAGGATATGCAAAGGCTTCAGGATGTCTATAACAGAGGAGGCTTTTCACAGGGATATGCAAAGACCTATCACGGTAAGGATATGATGAGCCTTAACCGCCCCAACCATAGCGGAGTTTATGTCGGAAGGGTCAGGTCCGTAAAGGAGGGCTATGCGGATATAGTCCTTGAGGAAAGAATTAATGGGCAGGATGTCCTGGAGATTCGCAGAATTAATGAGAAGCTGCATGAATTTACAACAAGGGAGTCTTACAAGCCGGGAGAGCAGCTAAGGATAAGGCTTCCCCAAAATAATGATCCTGTCCATTCCAGAAAGAAGGATAACGCAGCTAAGCCTGCCACAGCAATGAAGCGGATTAATGCCGGGGATGAGGTCTATCGTACCAGAAACAATACCCTGCTGGATTACCTGACAGAGAATTATGTTAAAAAGGATGCACAGTACCCGATAAAGGGAAGGCTTGTAGCGAAAGTGGGGCAGAAGCTGTCCCTGACCCTGTCATATGGAGCCTGCAGTATTAGCGAATGCCATAATATTGTGGAGGAGGCCAGGAATGCTCCTGTAACAAGGGAAAGAATAAAATTGCAGCTGGAGAAAACCGGCACCAGCTTCTTTTACTTCGATGAACTGCTCATAGAAGCAGATGATAATATCTTTGTACCTCTTGCATGGATAAATGAGCTGCGCCGGGCTGCAATTGCACGGCTGGAGGAAGTGATAACAAATAGCTATAGAAGAGAGGGCAAAGGGAATGGGACGGAAGCTGGTACAGGAGCAAAGCAGCCTGTTGACGTTAATAGTATAGCGGATGCTGAGCTAACAGGGCAGCAGGATAAAGCTAAGCAAGGCTTTGGTATAGTCGTCTCGGTTCAAAGTATGGAGCAGTGGAAGGAAGCCTTGTCATATCCTGAGATTACAGCCATATATCTTGATTATGAAAGCTTTGAAATTGGTGACATAGCCTTTATGGCTGAACAGACCAGCCGGGCAGGGCAAGGGCTTAACGAAGGTAAAGCTTTTAATGAAAATAGCCTTGATGTAAACAAAGGTATTTACAGTGATAAAAGCCTTTACGAAGGAAAAAGCATTTACGAAAGAAAAGATCTTTGCAAAGGTAAAAGCATTTACCAAGGTAAATGTCTTTACGAAGGTAAAAACCTTTACCTTATGCTGCCTCATATTTGCAGGCAGGCAATTTATAAAAGGCTGGAGAGGGATTTGGCCGAGCTTGTGGACAATGACAGCATTAAAGGATTTGTTGTGAAGAATTTTGAGGAAATAGCCCTGTTAAAATCGTTATATGATGGAAGGGATTCAAAAAAAGAGATAATACTAAATTATAATATGTATGTATATAATAAAGAAGCGAAAAGCTTTTGGAGAAAACAGGGGATTAGTCATTTTACCGCGGCAGTTGAGCTTAACGCAAGAGAATTGAAGGAGCTTGGAATAGAAGACTCCGATATGCCGGTATATGGGTATCTTCCTCTTATGGTTTCGGCTCAGTGTGTGTTTGACAATACGGCTGCCTGCATGGGAGACAAGTCCACTGGCGATATGGGCAATGATGAAGGAAAAAGACCGGTCGGGGTGATGACCGACAGACTGGATAAGAGGTTTTTTGTCAGGGCTTATTGCAGCTCCTGCTGCAACATAATATATAATGGTCAGCCCCTGGCACTGCACAGGCAGGCAGATGAGATTTGTGCCCTTGGACCCAAGAATATCAGGCTTGATTTTACCATTGAGACTGCCGGGCAGATGAGAAGGATACTGGATGTATTTGTCGGCAGCTACCTGCATGGCGAAGGCTGTTCTGATGCAATAAATGACTATACTACAGGGCACTATAAAAGAGGAGTACTGTAGTTGCCGGACAATAGAAGGATTAGCTGGTACACAGCTGAAGATAGGCAGATAGGCAATTGAAAATGAATATTAAAAATTACCGGACAAAAAGGCAGGTGATATTATGAACTTGTTGGTGGAGCTAATAAAGTATTTAATGCTTGTTTTGATAGGCATGTATGCCTTTTACTGCCTGAGCGCCATTCGCTACAGGAGTAAAAAGCAGCTTGGCAGATGCTACACAATTCTTGTGTTCATAATATTTTTCCTGCATTTTGTAGGTAATGCCGCCCTGTATATTCAGATAAGAAGCCGGCAGCTGCTTTACCTTTATGCCGGAGAAGTGCTATTGCTTATTCTGGTACTTGTGCTATACCGGCTTATTTATCCGAAGCTGTCAAAGCTTTTGATAAGAAATATGCTTATGCTGCTGGCTGTAAGCTTTATTATACTCGCCAGACTGTCTGTAGACATGGCTACAAAACAGGTAATAATAGTGGGATGCTCCTTTGCTGTAAGTCTGCTCATCCCGTTGATTACCAGATATTTTGACTATCTTAAGAAGCTTGGATGGTTTTTTGGAATAGCTGGTGTCCTGCTTCTTGTTATAGTCCTGCTGGCAGGTACTACCAGCTTTGGAGCAACCAACTGGCTGAATATATTTGGCTTCAGCTTTCAGCCATCTGAAATTGTTAAGGTAATGTTTGTATTAAGCATAGCTTCACTTTTCAGGGATAAGGTCAGCTTTAAAAGGATCTGTCTGGTTTCTGTACTGGCGGCTGCCCATGTTCTGATTTTGGTTTTACAGAAGGATTTGGGCGGAGCGCTTATATTCTTTTTTGCTTATGTTTATATCCTGTATGCTGCAACTGCACAGCCGCTTTTATTTCTTGGCGGGCTTTTGGCCGGAAGCGGAGCTGCATACGTGGCCTATCAGCTCTTTTCCCATGTCCGGGTCAGAGTCATGGCCTGGTACAATCCCTTTGCATATATCGATAAGGAGGGCTATCAGATAGCACAGTCCCTTTTTGCCATCGGATGCGGCGGCTGGCTGGGTATGGGTATTAACAGAGGCAAGCCCACCGAAATCCCGGTGGTGGAAAGCGATTTCATATTTTCCGCCTTGTCGGAGGAGTTTGGCGGCTTGTTTGTAGTTTGCATCATTCTGATTTATCTAAGCTGTTTTATAATCTTTATGGATTTGGCCCTTAAGCAGGAGGAGGCTGTCTGGCGACTGACCGTCAGTGGCTTTGCAGTAATGTTCCTTTTTCAGATATTCTTATCAATCGGTGGCGTCACTAAATTCATTCCCTCCACCGGAGTTACCCTTCCTCTGATAAGTCAGGGAGGCAGCTCGGCCTTTGCCACGATTGTTATGTTCATGATTGTCCAGGGTATATATATGAAGGATAGGGGAGTGGCTAAGGCGGAAGATACTACAGCAGACAAAGCTGTACAAAACAAGGCATACAGCAGTCCGGAAGGCGGATTAAGCATGGGCCCGACCGGTGGCCCGATTGATGGCTTTGGCAGCATTTTAGATAGAGAGATAGACAGCAGGCAAACTAACGATACTGACATTAAAGCCAGGAAAAAGTATATAAGGCCGATTTATAATATATCCTTTATCTTTCTTGGACTTTTTGTAGTCATGCTGGGCTATTACAGCTATTTTCTTGCAATAAAGAGCAAGGAGGTTATAAACAATCCTTATAACAGAAGACAGGAGGTACTGGCCGGAAGGATAATTAGAGGGCAGATTTTGTCTGCTGATAAAAAGGTGCTTGCCAGAACCGTAGTGGATGAGGAGGGAAATGAAAGCCGTGAATATCCCTATGGTGAGGTATTTGCCCATCTGGTGGGCAGGACGAACAGAGGAATCAGCGGACTGGAGCAGAGTCAAAATATTTACCTGCTGACCAGCAACATAAATTCCTTCAAGCAGATGTATTCGGATTTGCAGGGAGAAAAGAGTCCGGGAGACAATATAATTACAACCGTGGATGCAGAGCTTCAGCAGTTGGCCTATGATGCCCTTGGCAACAACCGGGGTGCAGTGGTGGTTATGGAGCCTGCCAGCGGGAAAATTTTAGCTATGGTATCCAAGCCTTCATATGATCCCAACAAAATAGATGAGATCTGGAATGAGCTTGTTAACGATGAGAACAATCAGTCTCCGCTTATAAACAGAGCCAGCCAGGGGCTTTATCCGCCCGGGTCCACATTTAAGCTTTTGACTGCTCTTGAATATATGCGGGAGAATTCGAATTATAAAAGTTATAAATATGACTGCCGGGGCAGGATTGAGTTTGGTTCAATGACAATAAACTGCTATGACCGTAAAAAGCATGGCCTGCTGGATCTGCCGCTGGCATTTGCCAAGTCCTGCAACACATCCTTTGCCAATATAGGGAAAGAGCTGGATATGGACAGCTTCTATAATCTGTGTTCTGAATTCTACTTCAATAAAGCCCTCCCGATAGATATGGCACAAAGTGTATCAAATTTCAGCCTAAAAAAGGGAAGAAGCGGTACCAAGGAAGCTATGCAGACGGCAATAGGTCAGGGCAATACCCTGATAACCCCCCTCCACAATGCCATGATAGTATCGGCAGTGGCAAACGGCGGTTTAATGATGAAGCCTTATGTAGTTGAAAGGATAGAAAATGCAGACGGAGGCAGAGTTAAAAAGTACAGTCCGCAGCTTCTGGCAACGCCGATGTCACCTGTGGAGGCTGCATATATCGGCATAATGATGAGAAGAGTTGTAACCGACGGTACAGCCAAAAAGCTGAAGGATTTGCCTGTTGCCTGCGCCGGCAAGACAGGCTCGGCTGACCATGCCAGCAATGAACCGGCCCATGCCTGGTTTATCGGATATGCCCCATATGATGATCCTCAAATCTCAGTAAGCATACTTGTGGAAAGTGTCGGAACAGGAAGCGATTATGCCGTTCCGATAGCAAAGGAAATTTTTGACTATTATTTCAGCCGTGACCGGATGGATTAAGCCGCCTGATGCAATTATATATGGCATTTCTTCCTGTTTTTGCTTGCTTTGCTCGTCTGCTTTGTCTATTTTTAATAATAATTATGTTGAAAAGCTAGGCATATTGATGTATACTTATCTACAGGTAAGACGATACACCAAAGGCAGGAGGAATTGCTATGATCGAAGCAACGAGCTGTGGTGGTGTAGTGATATTCAGAGGAAAGATTTTATTACTGTATAAGAATTACAAGAATAAGTATGAAGGGTGGGTGCTGCCTAAGGGTACGGTCGAAGAAGGAGAAGAATATAAGGAGACCGCTATACGTGAGGTCTTGGAGGAAGCGGGAGCGAATGCTTCCATTATCAAGTATATCGGAAAAAGCCAGTATTCTTTCAGCACACCACATAATACAGTATTAAAGGATGTTCATTGGTACTTAATGATGTCTGAAAGCTATTACAGCAAACCACAAAGGGAAGAGTATTTCATGGATTCCGGCTACTATAAGTTCCATGAAGCTTATCATATGCTTAAATTTGCAAATGAAAAGCAGATTTTGGAGCGGGCATATAATGAGTATCTGGATTTAAAAAAGAGTAATCTTTGGGGAAACAAGAAATACTTCTAGAATAAAGCTTCCCTTAGAAAACAGCTTAATACTATTTTTCATCCGGCAGGCTTTAACCTGCCGGTTTTTTTTAATGCTTCGGAATTCAATTATATTTTATATGTATTTCCCATTGCTGTTTTTTGGATATGCTCCTGTAATCATTGCGCTTTATATATTTTATATAATTATTATAAAACTATGGAAATTCTTGCATCCTCTTATATGCTGATTTATAATTGCTTATATTATTTTAAGCTATCAAAGGCAACAAAATAAATAAAAATAAATTATTATCTTTAATATGGGAAAAGTTGTTCAGTTCCAATATATATTGTTTCAAATATAGACAGAGCAGATATTGAACAGGCAATTGACTTTCATGGATTAAAACCGGCTATGGTGTTCACCAGTGAGGATGCCAGGGCCTATAAGCCGCGGAGGGAAGTATTTGAACTTGCATTAGCTGTTACCGGCTTGAAGGCGGATGAGGTCATACATATTGGTGATTCCCTTAGCAGTGATGTTATGGGGGCAGGAAGCCTGGGTATGAAGGCTATCTGGCTCAACAGATACAGGAAAAAGGCTCCTGAAGGGATTATGGCTGTAAATTCTCTTACTGAGCTTTTTGAGAGAGGATATATAAAGCCAAAACAGGATTGGAGAAGAGAGGTATAATAAATATGAATTCAGAGAGTAAAAAAATCGGCATAATCAAAAAAATTCTTCCCATACTGATATTCTTATTTATTGGTTTCATATGCGGACTGCTGATGTTAAGGTATCTGGCAAGTCTTAAGGAATCAGGCGGTGCCCTTATGAACCTGCTGTCGGCCATGATATTTTTCCTTCTGGCTTATTTGGTACCAAACGGCATTTTTTCAGTATTGCTTATGATGCTTGCTGTAATTGGTGTGGTTTTTGCTTTATATAACGGTATACCTATTAAGCTTGAGTACGCCAATAATGATGGATATAATATTATTTCAATTGGCAAGGATAAGGAGGCCATGAGAGCCTTTTGGCTTCAGCTAAAGGTTAATGAGCTGCTTGCTTCAGGAATCCGCCTGAAGGAAATGCCTGAGGAATGGTTTAAGCTGCCTGATCAGAGTTATCTGAATAACTCTATAGTAGCTGCTATTGCTGTTTTGGATTGCAATCGCCTTATAGATCAGTTGAGGATAGAGGAAGCAAAGGAGGCTATAGAAGGGCTGCTTGACATGGATACAGCCATTATGGGATTGTACCGTAATCTTTTAATAAATGACCTAATCTATTGTGAGCTTGTCACAGCTAACGATAGGGGTAAAATTGAAAAATTGCTGGACAAGCAGCAAAAAAAGTTTATGAAGCTCATGAAAAGCTACCCCTCTGTTATGCGTACCGAATATGTTTATGCATTGCTTGGCGAAAAAGAAGACAGCAAGGCAAGGCAGTTAAGGGATTCCTTCGATAAAAAGGTAAAAAGCTACCCCTATCCCGTAGAGATACAAATGGAATACGAGCTGATTGATTATGCATATAGCAGGTATTTGGAGGCAGAAAAGCCTATGCATAGTGGCGCTTATTCATTTTAAAAGTAAACTAAATATAGAATTTTTCTATTTCAAACTGGGAGGCAATTATCAGCCAAAGTTGGGGATTAAAAATGGTTATATTCCAGACGCTGATGCCTCCCAAGCCATATTTTGACACCAAATTCAGAGTGGCATTTATGCTGGATGAATCGATATACCATACTATGTGTTCAACATTATCGCCTGCTGTGTATCTGAAATAGGGGGTTTGCGAAAGCTCATCATAATTGATGGTGGCGCCTACATTTCGGGAAAGCTCCACAGCCCTGCCGAAGGACAGGCTGTACACATTGGTGATTCTGGGGACATATGGCAGTTCCCAGTCATATCCTATGGTAGCAACTCCTATTATCACCTTTTCAGCGGGTATATTATTCAGTACATATCTAAGAAAGGTGTCGGTCTGATGATATGAGCTGATGGGTGAAGGGGTTATATAACGCTCGGCCCATTCGTAGGACATAAAAATTATATTTTGAGCCAGGTTACTTAAACCGGAATAATCCACCCTTTCAAAAATAACCTCATCTCCTATGGTGGTTAAATTCGGATTGACTGTCAAAAAGACCTGATAGCCTTCTTCAGTCAGGCGTCCGGCTATTTTACTAAAATAGCTTTCATAAAGGCTGATATTGGAGTCACTAATATTTTCGAAGGATATATTTACGCCGGAATATCCTTTTTCCCTTAAAATTCTCAACAGGTTGTCTATAATTCTGTTTTGAAATTCATCGCTTAATAATATTGAATATATGATGTTTATATTAGCTTCTCCCTGCAGGGTAAGTGTTGTCAGCAGCATAAGGGGGACAACACCATAGGCCTTTGATATCTCAATTATATTGGTATCATCATAATGGGTTATAATATCTCCATCCTCTGTGGCAGTGTAATTTAATATAGATATGTAGGATAAGAAAGGCAGGGTTTTCCTGAGTGTTCTCTCGTCTATATTGGGAGTGGTATTGCCATGGGTTATGATCCTGCCCTTGCTGGTGTCATATGATATGATAAGGGTTTCGCCCGGGTAAATATACTCCCTGTCGGAGAGAAAGGGATTGTTGATAAGAAGCTGGATAACAGAAACATTGAACCTGCTTGCTATATCGGACAGAGTATCACCGTCCCTGACGGTATAAACCTGTAAAGGATAGGCTATTACCAGGGTTTGACCGGCAAGCAGAATATCTCTTGGCTCCAGTCCGTTATCCTGGGCCAGCTTTTCAACCGGCAATCCGAACATGTCTGCTATAGACTGAAGAGTATCTCCTTGCTTTACTATATATATCTCCATATATCCTCCATGGACTGCTCCGTGTAAAGCCATACAAAGGCATATTTCCACGTCCAGTATTCAATATGATTGATTTGCATAACAATATATGATTTTTGTCGGGAAAATATTATTGAAGCTTAGGCGGAACAGCGTTTTGGCTGCATAAAAATAGCGCAGCAGCGAAAAACTGCTACGCTTATAAGGTCTACCTTTTTGGGCATCACAAAAAGGGAATTTTATTTATTATATCCATATGAATAATTAACGTATATTGCATAATCATCTATTTCTATATATTTATTATTCTCATACGGGAAATAAAATTCCAAATAATCTACACTTCCCGGTTCATTAACGTCTGCATATCGATAACTATAATCAATAATTTCGCCATCTTTGTAAAATAAAATACCTATCTGAGTGAATTCGGATGACAAGTCACCATCATTGATAACCTCCAGTAGAATACTGAAAGTACCTTTGTTTGATGATATTTTAATATCCTTTATGTTGCTTATTGCATCTGTTGATTCGGCGGAATATATTATTTTGTAATGATCATATGGTATAGGATTATAATTTGAATCCGTTGGTGCATAAAAGATTAATACAGCTTCTTTCCCTTTTTCAAAATTAAGAATTGAAGCTGGAGCTACTCCAATCATTAAATTGTCCTCATCATAAAAAACACATTTGGCATCTAATATCATAGGAAAACTGTAATTATTTTTAACAATTTGAATGATCCCATTCTTTACTTTGTAGTCAGTCGCAGAAAGACTTTCTATAGCCTTCTTTGAATTGAATACTTCTTTAACTGTTACCTTGCAGGTGTATTTCTTGGATGAAACTGTAGCTGTTATCGTAGCTGTTCCAGGTGCTATTCCCTTTACAACACCACTCGAGGACACAGTCGCAACTTTTTTATTGCTGGTAGTCCATTTAGGCTTTTTAGTTGTACCTGTAAGCTTTAATGTGTAAGATTTTCCTTCATCCAGGGTTTATTGGTTTTATTAAGCTTGATAGTTGCAGAATAAGCAACAGATGGATTAACAAAAATGACGTATAAAAGTATCGTCAAAATACATGCAAATATTTTTTTTCATTAGTATCCCTCCTAAATCATGTATAACAACTGGATTATACTACCAAAAAAGTAAAATGTCAAAATAAGAAAAATAAATGCGTGAACTTACAAGCTCGTAAACATTCAGATACCATTCCTGAATATAAAACAGTCCATCATCATGACACTCAAGATTGTCTTTGACATATACGTTAAAATCGTCTATCATATTTCTTGTAATGCTAGAAATTAGAGTTTATGCTTTATATTTTTATGTAAAAACATGATTATAAGATAAAAAAGACTCGGGAGATTATCCAATCCATTGATTAGAAATCTGCCGAGCTAAAATTCATTTTCTCAAGTATAGAATTGTAAAAATTCATAAATAATGCGGATGAAGGGACTTGAACCCCCACGATGTCGCCATCGGCAGATTTTGAGTCTGCTGCGTCTGCCATTCCGCCACATCCGCTTCAGTGACGAAACATATTCTAGCATAAAAATTAACATAATGCAAGTATGAATTTTTAAAAAGAAGAGGAAAATATCTTATATCTCACAAGGGGCTGTTTTGCATGAACTGTAACTGCTTTCAAAGCATGATTGTACCATTCATTAATGATGAACTGACCATCAAGGAGCTTGAGCCTTTTTTGGATCATGTAACCGGTTGCCAAAACTGTATGGAGGAGCTGGAAATATATTACACCCTTTTGACAGCAATGAGGCAGCTGGATGAGGACAAGAGTCTGTCTGGCGACTATAAGCGTGAGCTTATGCACAGGCTTGAAGCGGCACAGGAGAGGATTGTTCATGCAAAATATACATATTACAGAAAGAAGGCTATATTAATACTCGTTATAGCCGTAATTGCATTTCTTTTAAATTTCCGTTATACTTCTGATTTGTCTGATGATTATATAGATATTAATCCGGAAATAAGTGATTTTCACATCAGAAGGGCTTTTAAAAGCGTAGGTAATTCCGAGCTTGAGAGTCTGCTTGAGGATTATATTGACAGAGGCATGGAAAACGATGTTTCCGGGATACCCGAGCCGGAGAATGCAAGATAAAAGCCTTTGCTGATAATGAGCAAAAACAGTGATAATAATGACGATTAAGTGATAAAAATGACAACTAAGATATAAGCAACCGGAAGGCTAAAAGCTATGGACATCAATGCCGGTAAGGTTTATTATAATGGAAAAAACCCTTATAACATACCCTAATACCCTAATAGCAAAGCAAAATCCTATATACAATAAATGAATCTGGAAGGAGGCTTCGCACTTAACAGCTGCGAAGACACGCAATGGTTAAAGATAAAAAGGATAAAAAAATAGTATTGATAGATGGGCACAGCATTCTTAACAGAGCATTTTACGGCCTGCCGCTTTTGACTACCTCTCGGGGAGAGCACACCAATGCGGTTCTGGGCTTTCTTAACATAATGCTGAAAATTCTTGAGGAGGAGAAGCCTGATTATCTGGCTGTTGCCTTTGATACCCATCATCCCACCTTCAGGCATGAGATGTTTGAGGATTACAAGGGTACCAGAAAAGGGATGCCGGATGAGCTGCGCCAGCAGGTTCCGCTGATAAAGGAAGTCCTGAAGGCCATGAAGGTTGCCATAATTGAGCAGCCCGGCTATGAGGCGGACGATATATTGGGTACTCTTGCCAGAAAGGCGCAGGAAGCAGGACAAACTGTATCCCTTGTTTCCGGAGACAGGGATTTGCTGCAGCTGGCCAGCGACAGAATTAAGATTCGTATACCCAAGACGAAGATGTCCGGAACGGAAATAGAAGATTATTATGACAGGGATGTTTTGGAGAAATATAATGTAAGCCCCCGGCAGTTTATTGATCTTAAGGGGCTTATGGGGGATTCCTCCGACAATATTCCGGGTGTGCCTGGAATTGGTGAAAAGACGGCAGCCAAGCTGATTGCAGCTTATCATTCCATAGAAAATCTTTATGAGCATATAGATGAGCTGCCGGCAGGCAAAGTAGCAAATACCCTCAGGGAAAACCGTGAGCTTGCCTTCCTGTCCAAGAAGCTGGCGACCATTTGCACGGAGTGTGAAATTGATTTTAATTATGAGGATGCCATCCTGGGCAATCTCTTTAACGAGGAAGTATATCAGCTGTTTAAGCAGCTGGAGTTTAAGAGTCTGCTTTCCAGATTCCAGTCGGTACAAATCAGTCATACTACAGGAATGGAGAAGAAGTTTAGATCAATTGAAGCCTTGCCTGATGCGGAGAGCGTCTTTGATGCCGCAGGGGAGAAGGCAGCCTCAGCTGTGGGCCTTCATATGCTTGCGGAGGATGGCAGGCTGTTGGGTGTTTCCCTTTGCATGGATGATGAGCAGGTGTATTTTATAAAATGCAGCGGTTTGATTACAGAAGAATATTTGCGGGCCAGGGCAAGCAGGCTGGTTAAAGAGGCTGCTTGCCTGTCGGTGATTGGCCTTAAGGAGCAGCTTCCTTTTCTTGATGCAGGCGAGACTGATAAGCTGTTTGATGCTGCTATTGCTGCATATTTGCTTAATCCACTTACCGACAGCTATCATTATGATGATATAGCCAGGGATTATCTGTCCCTTACCATCCCCTCAAGGGAGGATTTGCTAGGCAAAAGCTCCCTGCAGGAGGCTGCGGACACCAAGGCGGATGCATTTGCAGAATATGCCTGCTATAATGCCTATGTCGCCCAGAAAAGCGCTGCACGCCTTAGGGATTTGCTGGCTGAGGCAGGTATGCTGCAGCTCTTTGAGGATATCGAGATGCCTCTTGTATTTACCCTCTATGATATGGAATTCAGGGGAATTAGGGTCAATAAGCAGGCCCTTGAGGAATACGGCAGCAGCCTGCAGACAGGCATAGAAGCCCTTGAGAAGGAAATATATGCTCTGGTGGGAGAGGAGTTTAATATAAATTCGCCTAAGCAGCTGGGGGTAATTCTCTTTGAAAAGCTGCGGCTGCCCTTTGCCAAAAAGACCAAGACAGGATACTCCACTTCCGCCGATATACTGGAGAAGCTTATACCTGAGCATCCGGTTATAAAATGCATCCTTGATTACAGGCAGCTGACCAAGCTGAAATCGACCTATGCAGACGGATTGGCTGCATATATTCAGGAGGACGGCCGTATACACGGCAAATTCCATCAGACAATTGCTGCAACAGGCAGGATAAGCAGCACCGATCCAAATCTCCAGAACATACCCATCAGAATGGAGCTGGGAAGGCAAATCCGTAAGGTATTTATACCGGAGGACGGCTTTGTCTTTCTGGATGCCGATTATTCTCAGATTGAGCTTAGGGTGCTGGCTCATATGTCAGGCGATGAAAGGCTTATAAACGCTTACCGGGAAGCCAAGGATATCCACAGGATTACAGCCTCCGAGGTCTTCCATACCCCCTTTGAGGAAGTGACATCAGCCCAAAGAAGCAGCGCAAAGGCTGTTAACTTTGGTATTATATATGGAATCAGCTCCTTTGGCCTGGGGCAGGATTTGAATATTTCCAGGAAGGAAGCCGAGCGCTATATTGAGAAATATTTCCAAACCTATCCAAAGGTAAAGGAGTATCTGGACAGTCTTGTGGCTACAGCGAGAGAAAAGGGTTATTCTACCACCCTGTTCGGGCGCAGAAGGCCTATTCCTGAGCTTGGCAGCAGCAACTTCATGACCAGATCCTTTGGTGAGCGGGTAGCCATGAATTCGCCGATACAGGGAACTGCCGCCGATATCATCAAGATAGCGATGGTCAGGGAAAACAGGAGGCTTAAGGAGGAGGGTCTGCGCTCAAGGCTTATTCTCCAGGTGCATGATGAGCTTCTTGTAGAGGCCCATGTGGATGAAAAGGAAAGGGCAGCCCGGATCATGCTTGAGGAAATGCAGGGAGCCGCAAGGCTTTCTGTAGAGCTGGAGGCTGAGGTCAAGGAGGGCGGCAACTGGTATGAAGCCAAATAAATTCACGGGACATGAAAGGCGTGATAGAATATAATGAAGGTGATTGGATTAACCGGCGGCATCGGAAGCGGAAAATCTATGGTGGCCGAGATATTAAGGGAAAAATATAAGGCCTGTATTCTGGACACCGACAG
>JAAZDK010000108.1 GCA_012512855.1 Clostridiales bacterium | reverse complement strand
TTATGCCTGCAAAATACAGCTAGCATAAAAATAATGTTAATGTTAGATAACATCATTGCAAAGACTTTCTCTGAAGCGGTTCTGTACAAGATTGGTTTGGCTTACTTAGGGACTGCACCAGGATGGAGGTCTTTTTTTATGCAAGAAAAAATAATAATAGGGATGAGTTTTGATGGGATCTAATAGAAAAATGACAGGAACAGACAGAAACTATTAATTATTATATAATCATGAATATTTATAAATATTCTTATTGACAATACAAGTATAATTGTATACAATAGAACAAATTATATCCTAATAAATGGAGAGTGAAAGAATGGAGCAAAGAAAAGTACATATCAACCCGCATAACAATCTGTTGATGCTGGAGGAACCAATCTATGAGCTTGTAGATGTTAAGGAGCCTAATACCTTCCGCAATCTTTTCCCCTATGACGAGATACCGAAGATAGCATTTAACGACCGGATTGTTCCCCACAATATGCCGGATGAGATATTTATTACAGATACAACATTTCGTGACGGACAGCAATCCAGGGCTCCGTACACCACCGAGCAGATAGTTACTATGTATGATTATTTACATAGACTTGGCGGACCAAAGGGTATAATCAGACAAAGCGAATTCTTCCTCTACAGCAGGAAGGATCGGGATGCTGTATATAAATGCATGGAAAGAGGCTATAAGTATCCTGAGGTTACCTCCTGGATCAGGGCCAGCAAGAAGGATTTTGAGCTGGTTAAGGAAATTGGAATGAAGGAAACGGGCATATTGGTCAGCTGCTCCGATTATCATATTTTTTATAAGATGAAAATGTCCCGCAGAGAAGCAATGAATCACTATCTTAGCGTGGTCAGGGAATGTCTTGAAACAGGTATTGCAGCCAGATGTCATCTGGAGGATATTACCCGCTCCGATATCCATGGCTTTGTTATACCCTTCTGCCGTGAACTGATGAAGCTGAGTGAGGAGTATAAGCTTCCGGTTAAGATCAGGGCCTGCGACACCATGGGTTATGGAGTGAATTTCCCGGGTGCTGTAATACCCAGATCGGTACAGGGTATCATATATGGTCTGACTACCCACGCAGGTGTTCCATCCAAGTGGCTGGAGTGGCATGGTCACAACGATTTCTACAAGGCTGTAGTAAATTCTACTACTGCATGGCTGTATGGTGCGGCAGCAGTTAACTGCTCCCTGTTCGGCATAGGAGAAAGAACCGGCAATACGCCTCTTGAGGCGATGGTATTTGAGTATGCCCAGCTGAGGGGTACACTGGATGGCATGGACACGACTGTTATTACTGAGCTTGCCGAATACTTCGAAAAGGAGATAGGCTACAGGATTCCATCAAGAACTCCCTTTGTAGGCAGAAACTTTAATGTGACAAGGGCAGGAATCCACGCAGACGGACTGCTTAAGAATGAAGAAATATACAATATATTTGATACTGAGAAATTCCTCAACCGTCCACCGGTTGTTGCGGTATCCAATACATCAGGACTTGCCGGAATAGCCCACTGGATTAATAGCTATTATAAGCTGAAGGGTGAAAAGGCGGTTAATAAATCCCATCCGATAGTTGTGAAGGTAAAGGAATGGGTGGACGCCGAATATGATTCTGGACGTGTAACGGTTATTACTGATGAGGAGCTTGTGGATATAATCACCAAAACTGAGGCCCAGTTGGGTATCAGCCTTGCAAACTGAAGCAAGTTAAAATTGACAAGCCATATAATAGCAAGTACAATGGTCATTGATGGCGTTACAAGACCGCGTGCAGAGCAAAAGAGCAAGGAGGATAAAATAATGATCAATATGCAAGCAATTGAAGCAGCGAAGGAGAAATTCGGGAAACTGCTGGAGCAGCAGCTGCAAAGAGTGGAAGAGATGAAGGGCCAGGGCGATTTTATTGATTATAAGGCTCTGGATAAAATCATCATCGGAGTGTGCGGAGGCGACGGAATAGGTCCGGCTATAACCGCACAGGCAACAAGAGTGCTGGAATATCTGCTGGATAAGGATATCAAGTCAGGCAGGGTAGAGATAAGGACAATAGAAGGACTTACCATAGAAAGAAGGGCGGCTGAGAATGCAGCCATTCCCCCGGCAGTCCTGGAAGAAATTAAAAAATGCCATGTAATCTTAAAGGGTCCCACAACAACACCCAGAAAAGGCGATCCATGGCCAAATGTTGAAAGTGCCAATGTCGCCATGAGAAAGGAGCTGGACCTTTTTGCCAATGTCAGACCGGTACGCGTACCTGAGTTGGGTATCGACTGGACCTTCTTCCGTGAGAATACGGAGGGTGCATATGCTCTTGGAAGCAAGGGCTTTAATGTAACAGAGGATCTGGGTATAGACTTTACAGTGACAACAACTCAGGGAACCGAGCGTATAATCAGAGCAGCATTCGAATATGCAAAGGCAAATGGCAAGACCAGGGTAACTGCTGTTACAAAGGCTAACATAATCAAGACCACAGACGGTAAGTTCCTGGATATATTCAGGGAAATCGCTGCAGAGTATCCGAATATTACCGCTGATGACTGGTATATAGATATTATGACGGCAAAGCTTGTGGATGAAAAGAGAAGAACGGAATTCCAGGTATTTGTTCTTCCCAATCTTTACGGTGATATTATTACAGATGAAGCTGCGGAGTTCCAGGGTGGTGTTGGAACAGCCGGCAGCGCAAATATCGGAAAAAGATATGCAATGTTTGAGGCTATACATGGTTCCGCTCCACGTATGGTGCAGGAAGGCCGTGAAAAATATGCAGATCCCTGCAGCGTAATTCGTGCTGGTGCGATGCTCCTGTCCCATATTGGCTATACCAAAGAAGCCGACAAGCTCTACAAGGCTCTTGACATCTGTACCGTAACCGAAAGAAAGCTTGTTATAACAGGCAGGGATACGGGAGCAACAGGAGAAGAGTTTACCAATTATCTTATGGAAACAATAGAGAAGCTGTAATGAAAGCATCTGATAACAGGCGTTTTTGCAGAAAAGTAGTAACAGCCCTGTGGGCTGATGTAATTATGGCTGTCCTTGTGCAACAAGGATAAGGAGGGAATTCCTTGGAAGATTTTGATCTTCACAAAGAAGTGGCTGATAAATACTCCCTAAGGGGACGTGTTTATAAAAAGCTAAGGGAGGATATTTTATCAGGTGTATATAAAGAAAATGAAGAGCTAAAGGAAATAACTATCGGACAGGAGATGGGGGTAAGCCGGACTCCGGTCAGGGAGGCCTTGCGGCAGCTGGAGCTGGAGGGGCTGGTTACCCTGATCCCCAACAAGGGGGCTTATGTAACAGGAATTACTTCCAAGGATATACATGACATCTATACCATACGTTCATATCTTGAAGGGCTATGTGCAAAATGGGCATGCGAGCATATCACGGATGCCCAGATAGAGGCCTTGGAGGAAATACTGTATCTGTCTGATTTTCATGCGAGACGGAGCCATTTTAGCCAGCTGGTTGAGCTGGATAATAAATTTCACGAGTTAATCTATAGCGCCTGCGGCAGCAAGATATTAAAGCATGTGCTTTCCGACTTTCATCAATATGTTGAACGGGTGCGAAAGATAACGCTTTCCATGCCCAACAGGGCGCTTAAGTCAAATAAGGAGCATGCGGATATAGTAGAGGCAATCAAAAAGCGTGACGGGCAGCTGGCGGAGGCTCTTGCCCATGAGCATATCATAAATACAATCAAAAACATGGATGAGCAGGGCTTATAAAAGTTTATAATGAATATATAATTTCAAGGCGTATAAGCTTGCTCCGTCAGGCCATAACTTATTAACAAATAAAACCGCTGACTGTTGTATACAGCA
>JAAZDK010000107.1 GCA_012512855.1 Clostridiales bacterium | reverse complement strand
ATGCAATTGCTTGCCATAACTACACCTCCATTGTCGAATAATATTTACTATACTTTTGCTTGTATTCATTTCCATAATTTGATAATATATTAGCTGTAGCTTATGAAACCGATCTGTATTTAGCTGCCTGCACTTTCTGAATATTTCAGCATCCTATGCGAGCAATAATCAATAAGGAGGCAAAATCATGTATTCCGAAAGCAACAACGAAGCCCTTGCCTGCATTGTTAAAACCAATCCCGAGATAGAACAGTATATCAACAGCATCAAGGCTGAACACAAAAAGGACACATCCATGCTTGTCCACGAATTAAGAAACCCACTGACGCTGCTGAAGGGAACTATTCAATATATAGAAAGCAAGCATCCTGAGACAAAGGATTTCAAATACTGGCAGCAGCTTCATGAACTGATTGCGGATATGGAAAATATTATGTCTGATGCCTCATTATTAAATTCATATAACCATATCAATAAGGAAGAGGTCAACCTTATTGCTCTGATTCAAAATATTGCAAACAGCTTTATGCCGCAGGCTATAGGCAAGGATATCCGGCTGACATTTACCTTCGAGCCTGGGTATGAAAGCCTTTTTAGTTCATATTCATGCGATGCAACAAAGCTGAAGCAGGCTGTTACAAACCTTGTCAAGAATGCCTTTGAGGCCGTAAAGCCGGGAAACTTTATACAAATTCAGCTGAAGCATCAGCCGCAAACGGAGGCATCACCCGCCAAGCTCTCCATAATAATAAGCAACAACGGGGAGCCGATTCCTGAGGAGCTACAGGAAAATATATTCACACCCTTCGTCAGCTACAAAAAAGGAGGCAGCGGAATCGGACTTGCTCTGGTTAAAAAGGTGGTGGACATGCATTACGGGAGCATTAGCGTCAAATCTGACGATTCACTTACAGTCTTTACAATTCAACTACCCCTTTAAGTGCTGATAACTCTTCCTGCAATGTGCTTATGCCGGCTGCCTTAGTAGCTCAACAGTTACAAGATATTAAACTGGAAAATCTGATCAAAGGTGCGCAGGGTCTTAAAATTACCCTTAGCGGTCAGTTCTCCTGACATAAAGGCCCCCTGGAAGGTTATGCGGCCCATTACCAGCTTATTCATTATGGCATGTGTTGTCCTTGCAATAACATCTGCATCCGGCTTTTCACCATAGTAGCATCTGAGATTTTTGCCGTTAATCTCAACAACCAGCGTTCTTTTAACATCTGTAAGTGTTATTGCATAAGAGGCAACAAAATCTTCTATCGGATGGAAATTGTCCTTCAGATTTTTGACAAACTCCTGATTACCCTCAGCATCGTTACTATCCAGCATTTCCCTATACAGCTGAGTCAGCTCCTCTATATCTTCCTTCTGCTTTTTAACATATGTGTCATCCGAGATATAGACCGAAAGCTGCTCGCTTTCCTGAGGTGTAAGCGCGATTGAATTGAACTTAAGTATATTTTGCTTGATTGCCGCATTACTTGTGGGTAGCATTTTCATCTTCTGATGTATTGTGCGGTAGAAGGTTTCTGCCGTTTTTTCTATTATTTGCGCATAATCCTTGTTGGTTTCAAAATCTACATGGTTCTCAACATAAGCGCTGAGACCGTTGCAGGGTATGCCGCCCAGCAGTTCCCATGATTTTACGAGTGTCAGCACAGCATCCCTTTCTCCGTAGGTACTGGCCATAACAACAGGCAACATATAGAGCGTACTTATCTTCTCCTTATCTGCATACAGCCAGCAGGCATCCAGAAACT
>JAAZDK010000106.1 GCA_012512855.1 Clostridiales bacterium | reverse complement strand
GTTCTGTACCTGTGTGATGTCATTGGTTAAGCGTGTAACCAAAGAACCTGTGTTGAACTGATCAATATTTTTAAAGGAAAATTTCTGAATTTGGCTAAACATATCCTTTCTGAGGTCATTGGCAAAGCCGCTGGACTCCTTTATGGCAAAATAGGCTCCTCCAACTCCACCGGCCATCATCAGCATAGCTGTAATTGCCATTGTAATACCCATCATTATAATGTAACTGATGCCTCTATTCTCCCTTACTCCATAGTCGATGATATTACTGAGCAAAAGAGGCATAACCACTTCTCCAATAACCTCCACTATCATAAGAATTGGACCTATGATAAATGCAGACAAATATGGCTTTATATATTTCCAATAACGTCTCATACTTTATGTCCTCTCTTTTTTAAATTTATGTCTTCCTCCATTTTTACCAGATTATCATCCAGCTTTTGCAGCAAAGCAGCCAGAATGGACTTCTCTTCATCGGTAAATCCGTCAAAAACCTTCCTGTCGGTATTCTCAAATATCTGAATGCTCTGCTCTACTACCTGCTTACCCTTATCAGTAAGCGTAATTTGGTTAAAGCGGTTATCACCTTCGTCCATTACCTTATTGATATAGCCGCCCTTTTCCAGCTTTTTTAATGATACCGCTATGGTAGCTGCAGATATGCCCATAGAATCGGCTATATCCTTTTGGGATGCATTCTGATTGCGGGAAATCTGCATAAGCAAGCGGTGCTGTGCCTGGTAAACACCCGTCTCATCAAGGTAATACTGCATAATTCTCCTGTGCTTCATGGCAAATCCAATCAACAGGTGAACTAAAGTCTTATTCGTTACCTTGCTTTCTTCCATGTTATCCATTTTAAGATACTCACCACCTTAAAATTAACATATTAATAATTACCCTGTTAATAATTAAAATGCTAATAGTTAGCTAGTTAATTTTTAATCATAGTATCACATGCAGATACAAATGTCAAGCTTCATAATGCCTTCCACTTTTGTATCCTTTAATCTAGCCGGTTATTATCTTGTTATCGTCATCTTTTTTTAAAGCCTTTACCTTATGATGCTTATAAAAGCGAATATATCGGCTCAAATATCATAAAAAATAGCAAGGCAGAATATACTACCTTGCTAAGATAAGTTTGGGTTAAATCAAATTAAGCGCAGTATCAAATATTTTAACAATCCTTTTTTATACCTTAAATACTGATACAAGCTCAATCAATCTGTCCACGCTATTGCTGACATCATTGGTTTTTTTCAAAACCTCGCCTGTTCTCTTGACTATGTCTGAAGCATTAGAAGCAAGCTCCGAGGTTTCTGCAGCACCCTTCTCCGAAGCAGCCGCGACATGCTCAATAGCCTGTGACATGTTCTCAATAGATGCATACAATTCTTCAGTAGTGGCGCTTAGATTTGTAACCATTTCGTTCAGCAGCCTGGCATCATTATCATACAGTTCTCCTGTTTCTACCAGCATATCGTAGTCCTTAACTACCTTAGTTTCTATAAAGCCAAGCACCTGTTCGGCACTCTCTGACAGTATATGTACAGATTCTATTATCGCTTTTGTTACATCCTTGATTTCATTTACCGTCTGCTTTGACTTTTCGGCCAGCTTTTTTATTTCTTCCGCCACAACTGTAAATCCGGAGCCTGCATTTCCTGCACTTGAGGCTTCAATTGCTGCATTCAGTGCCAGCAGATTTGTTTTTGAGGATATGGTCAAAATAGCATCAGACAAGACCTGTATTTTTTCAACGGCTCTTGACTGCTCAATAGCATCCCTCAACCTTACTGCTACATCCATTAGAATTTCCTGTGCCTTATGCTGCGAATCAATAGCTGTTTCCTTAAGAGAAGCAGCTCTCTTGCTTACTTCGCTTGCCGTTACGGCATTATGCTGCGTCTCGTTGGATATTGAATCGATGGCTCCTTCAATTTCATTTGATGTGGCGCTCATTTCCTCTGCCGAGGAGGAGTTCTCTTCCATTTTCAAGGCCAATCTCTCTATTATCTCAGACATCTCATTTATTTCAGAAGTCAGTGAGAACATGTTTTCATCAACATTTTTTATTGCCTTGTTTACACCATTAGCTTCTTCAATAACATTGCGAATAATCTTTGCTACATTTGCATTTATACTGTTAAAGGATCTGGCCAGTTCTCCTATTTCATCCTGGCGTCTTGAGTATTTATCCTCTATTGCATTGGAAAAATCACCCTGGCTAATTATATAGCCTTCGTGCGATAAGCGTACTATTGGTGTAGATATACCTTTACCTATAACATATGCTACTACAAGACCTGCCAGTAAAAACAAGAGCGATATAACAAGAAAATTAATCCCGAGAGTATTCATTCCTGACAGCATCTCGCTCCTGTCAGCCGAAACAGCAATCGACCAGCCGTATTTTTCTAAGGGCGCAAACCCCAATACCTTGGAGGTCCCATGGTATTTATATTCACTAAAGCCAGTTACACCTTCCGTCATCTGCCTTTGTACTTCCGAAAAGCCTTCAAATCCTATTTCTTTAGCTAAAGAACCCTCACCGTCGGCTTGTTTTGCATCAGCATCTACTGTTGGAGAGGAAACTGCATCCGCTGAATCGTCCGCTACAGTTGCTGATGATATCAAGTCGACAGCATTGATATCATCAGATAAGGAAGAACGTCTTGATTTGGCAGCATCCAACACATTCAGCAATATATCCTTATCTGAATGGGCTATTGTTTTTCCCAGACTGTTTATGATAAATGCGTCTCCTGTCTCGCCAAACTTAATTCTTCCGGCGAAATCGCTCAGCTCCATACCGTCCCTTACTGCCAGTAAAGCACCAGATATTTTTCCTTCTATTTTTACAGGAACAGCATATATCATGATAATTCCCGAGCTTTTATTATCCAGTGCGGGCTCTGTTACAATTTCTTTTCCCGACAGAGCATCCTTAACAATAGAATTGTTACTGAGATCATCCATGGTGCCATTATCAAACAAAGCCTTTCCATTCTTGTCCACCAGAATCATCTGCTTATGTCCTGCTCTGGTTACCTCATCAGATATAAACTTCAATACCTTTGTATAATCCGCATCAGACTCATCCAGCACGCTCATTATTTCTAAGGAAGCTATAATATTCAGTGTATTAAGCTGATTTTGTATTCCGTCTTCTATGGTTATGGCAGCTTCCTCAGCAACCTTAGGCATGGTTTCCTCAAGAATTCCCACCAAAGAATTTTTTGATGTGTAAAAACTAACCATACCTAAACCAAAACAGATAAAAAATGCCATCAAACCTAATAAAGCAATAATCTTGGTGCTGATTCTTCTCATATAACCCTTCCCCATGTATTATTATTTATATAAATATATTGATTTGTAAAAGCATGCTGTCTAGAACAGTAAAATTTTATCATATTGTTAGTTAGTCTTCAATTACTCCAATTTAAATTTTTTAAGTATCTGACAATAAAGCCTGTAATACAACCTTTTAGCTTCACTTAGCACCATATTATATAGTATTAATTTCAGGTAAATTATACTTCTTTGTTATATTTTTAACGTTTATTTTTATATTACCGGTAAATAAATACGAACATGGAGAAATTAGATAAAAATCACTAAAGGCGCCTGCTGTAATTCATAAATGGCGCCTCATTGCTAATATTTCGGCATTAACATATTCTGTTATTTGTATTATAGCATGATTATTCGATATTTTCAATCAAAATACTTTCTTTAAAATAATAAAAAAACTGAAAATAACACCTACAAATACTAGCTTTCAAATAATAGCTTCAACATTCCGTCTTCATACCTGGCCTTTTGAACTTGCTTACTCCTTAATTTATCAGGCAGAATAAAGCTTCTTCTTTCATTTTTTATAACCAGGGTTAGCTCCTCTCCCTTTTGCGTCAGCTCCATATCACTTATATTAAAGAAGGGCAGAGCTATTTTAAATACATCCTTTCCATCCTCTTTTCCACTTGAAAAAATTGTACTGCAAAACAATATTCTTGACGGATCGGTATCTGAAAGGCTATACTCTCACACTTGTTTTCAAGTGCAAGCAAAAGAGAATTAATATATTGAAGTTCTTAAAAGCTGCTAGCATTCATTGGCATTAGCAGAATTGTATATAGGACCGGCCGTATGAATTATATATTCTTCCTAAAAGCCTCTCCTTGACAGCCAGTTAAGAAGGATCTCCTCCCTATGTGAGTTATCGATATTGGGATTGTATTTGCCAAGTGACAGCTCTGCCTCTATTCTGCCATCCTTAAGGAATATGACCCTGTCTGCTCTGGCAGCCACTTTGACATCGTGGGTGACCAGCAAAATTGCAGTTCCTTCCTTATTAACTGCATTTAGAATATTCATTACCTCTATGCTTGCGGATGAGTTAAGTGCCCCTGTCGGTTCGTCACAAAAGAGAATTACAGGATGATTAATCAAAGCCCGGCAAATGGCAGCCCGCTGCAGCTGTCCACCTGATACCTTTGTAATATCGTGGCTACCTACCCTGTCAATTCCCAGCTTAATCATAAGCTCATCCGCATCCTTTGATATCTCCGCCTTTGGCTTTTTTGACGCCTTAAAGGCCGGTAGTATAATATTATCCCTGATGCTCATATTCTTCAGAAGATGGGAATGCTGAAATACAAAGCCCATCTTTGTTAGCCTTATCCTGCTCATTTCCTTATCGCTTAAATCGGAAATGTCCTTGCCGTCAAAATAAACCTTACCTGACGTTTTCTGATCCATCCCGCTGATATTATAAAGCAGGGTGGATTTGCCTGAGCCCGACTGCCCCATAATGGCAACAAACTCGCCCTTTTTCACCTTCAAATCAACATCCCTAAGGACTCTGATTTTATCATCTCTTCCGACTTCATAATCCTTACAAAGACCCTTTGCCTCCAATATTGCTTCCATTTACAGAGCTTCCTCCTGTATTATTATTTCTTCATACTAGCTTCTCATTATCCAATTCTGCTATAACTCATTCTATTTCCTGCTTTCATTCACGTATCAAATTTACAATATTAAATTGCCTTACCACCTTACTGCAGTCCCATGCAGCAAGTATCGCTGTGCAGCTTATCATAAATGGATGCAGAAGGAACACCTGAACAGGCTGTATAGTAAAATCAATTATGCTAAGGCCGAAGCCGGCTGCTGATATAAGCCCGCCCATCATTGCTTCTCCCAGATTATCTGATAAAACGATGCCAAGCAGTATTCCTGCCAATGTCGTTATGCCGGTCTTGAACAGATATTGCAAGCGGATATCCATATTTGAAAATCCCATAGCCTTCATATTTGCTATCTGACTGCAGCTTCGCGTGATATTCAATTTAAGGAATAATACCGTTATCAGCAGGCTGATAAATACCGCCACTATATTGGCCACAAAGGCAACCTGGCTTAAAGGCTCCAGCACTATATCAAAGGTCT
Source organism: Clostridiales bacterium (assembly GCA_012512855.1). Lineage (GTDB taxonomy): Bacteria > Bacillota > Clostridia > Lachnospirales > Lachnospiraceae > Mobilitalea. Next base: position 14,988 of record JAAZDK010000106.1, on the reverse strand, counting down.
GTACCAGAAAATCCTCCATAGGAATCACCTTGGCAAAAGAAAACACCTTGGCATATTCATCAGCTTTATCCTCAACAGGGATTCCTTCCTTCAAATCAATAAAGTATGTATATTTGACTACATCCTTGCTATTATAGGGATATATCATTTTAGCAGTATAACCGCCATTGGTTACATCCTGATATATGCCGGATACCTGCAGGCTCTCCTCCCCATTCTCCAGCATAAGGTGTATACGGTCCCCAAGCCCGAGCGAAAGCTTCCTGGCATTCATCACCGAAAGAGCTATCTCCCCCTGCTTTATTGGCGCTCTGCCTTCAAGAAAGGATATGTCAAAGTCCGTATAATCACCGCACTCAATCAGAATTTCTTCTACACGATCCTCTGCCAGCATTTTATAACGGCACATGGCATAATCCGAAAAGCCTTTTATCTCCTCATCCGCTATAAGCCGCCTTATAATTTCATCATGCTTCCTGTTAATATCATCCACCAGCTGAAGATCTATTCTGATATCACTGACAGATGAACCCATATATGCTGCAAATCCGGGCGAGCGGAGAGTGTTGTTTAAATTGGCAGGTATGTTCATGATACAAATCGCTAGGGCATATACCAGCAGCAGTAAAAGCCATGCTCCTGAATTAATAATTAGCTCCCGTATGCCCAGAAACAGATTCATGGGAATTGCAGTATTCCTTTCTATCCTAAGCAGCTTAAGTCCGAATGCCTTTTTCTTTCTTATTTTTCTGCCTGAAGCATCCTGGGCAATCAAAGCCTGAACCACTGTAATATTCCTTATCCTTTTAAATATCCTCCGGCAAAAATACATTATTATCAAATGCACCAGCGCCACCGCCACAAGCGGGATGACCAAATCGTGCAGGCTTAACTCCTGCTTGCCGTAATTAAGCTCCATATCCGCCAAAAACAGTCCGCTGCATAAAATGGCTGCAAGGCAGGCTAAGCAACAGCCGCTTAAAGAAAGGATTTTATACTTGGTCATATACAATTTCCGGATTTCCTTATGGCTAATGCCAAGCGCCTTAAGTGTGCCGATTTCCTTAATATCATCCTCTATACCTGTCAGTATGGTAAAACGCAGATTAATCACGGAAATAAATATTAGAAGCAGACTTACCAGTACAAAAATAATTGCTTTTATTCCTTCACCCAGGGCATTTACCATCACAAAAAGGGGATAGGTAACCGCAGTGCCATTGTCCGGCAACCCTGCCTTTCTGTATTCTCTGCTGAAGCTGTCTATCATATCTGTACCTGTTAGCATGAACTCTATCAGATATTCAAGTCTGCCGATATTATCCTTTAGCCTTATGTAATCAGATACACTCACCATAAATCTTGTGGAGGAAGCAAGGGAAGAGGCCATTTGTGCATCCCGGACAAAATCTGTAATGACAAACTCCATATATAAGTTGTCCTCAGATATTATTACCCGATCCCCAAGCTCCAGCCCGTAGCTTCTCATGTACTTGACAGGAACTGCTATCTCACCGTCGGATATGCTGATTATCTCGTTATTAAGGTTAAGCAGATAATCAAAATGCTTATTCTGAGTTACAAAACCGTTATCCATCATACTGTCGGACAGATTAATGCGCTCCGTAATATCGCCTCTTGCCTTTACAAAGCCGATACTGGCTCCATCCATGTTAAGCATCTCAGAAATCTGCCACTGCGTTACATAATCCAGGCTTTTTGCGAATGATTCTATCTCCGCCTGATTGATATCACCGGTATGCATCTGCATGAAATGAGGGGGCCTAGCTATGGCAAATAGCTTATTTATTGAGGCAAACGACTTATTTATTACCATAGCTCCTGAAGCCATCAGGAAGGCTGATAAAATTATAAAGAACCACTGAATAATATTAATTGCCTTGTTCCGTGCAAAATCCTTTTTTATCATTGTCCCTGTCATATGTTCACCCTTATCCAATCCTGAAAAACACAATCTATGTGATACAAAAAACATCAATCCCAAGCTTGTATTTTCAATAATCTTGTAATTGTGCAACTGAACTGATATCAATTTATTTGGCTCAATGTAATATTTGCTTCAAAACATCGTTAACCGGTTTTAGCCACATGCTCCATCGATTTGATGGTTTTCGACCTCCATATAACTAATCCCAGAATTATAACAGACAAACCTGATAATATAAACATAAAGCCAATCCCTCTGCCTGGCCCTACTCCAATAAGCTTGCCAATAGTCCCGGCCAGCCATCCTCCCTCAAGTAACAGGGGATTAAAAATCTTATCAGCTAAAAGCCCTGCGGATGCATAGGCCAGGACATATCCCAGCTGGGATAATATACTGATTAGTCCCCAGGCCCTTCCCTGCAGCTCGGCAGAAATCTTGCATCTTATCATCACATCGGCGCTTGTGTTTATATAGGGCAATGTACAAAAGAACAGGACTCCTGCTGCCGTGATTATAATAATGCTAGTTGATATTCCAAAGAATGCAATTGAAATTCCTGCGATGCAAAAGCCACCGGCCAGAGCCCTTACATATCTCTTTACCGGCAAGATTCCTATTACAGCACTTCCCAGCAGCATACCGATTGCGCTGACGGACTCAATCATGCCAAGCGCCTTTGAATCCGAAAAGGAAAGTACCATGGGAGAGATAAGTGTCTGCAAAAGTCCCAGATAATAGGTAGCCACAGAAATTAGGGCAACCAGTGCTAATACCCCTCTATCACAGGCTACGGCCTTCCATCCCTCCTTCAAATCCTTAAAAAGCTGTATCCTCGTTCTTTGCCTAATTCCTGAAGCTATTCTTTTTCTGATACAAGCTACTATTGTTATAGTAAGAGCAAGAGTGGATATATCTATAATCAGAACCGTCCCGATATCGGTCACAGTCATCAGCAAGCCTCCTATAAAAGGAGAAAGCAAATACTTGGCCGAAGCCGCCAGCTGCATCATACCGCTGGCCCTGGCGTAGTCATCCTTGTTCAGCAAATCCGAAACAGTGGCCTTGTATGCAGGATCAAGAAGCGCAACAAAGATTCCGCTAATGGTTACTCCTATGTAAATCTGAAATAACCCCAAGCTTTCCATACAGTAGTAAATCAGCATATACAGCAGGCCAAATGCTGAAAATAAATCCCCGCAAATCATCATAAGTCTGCGATCAAAGCGGTCTGCAAGCACACCACCCAAAGGGTTTAAAAGTATCGTAGGAAGAAATGCCAGCAATATGGTAAGCGATACCGCACTTGCACTGTTTGTTATCCGGAACACATACACCGATAAAGCAAATGCTGTCAGCCCGCTTCCTATACTGGCTACAAACTGTCCGACCCATATTAACAGAAATTTTCTAAATGCATCATTTGCCTTCATGCCAAACTCCATCCCTAATCCATTATCCGAGCAGGGCCATAAGTACAGGCTCAAAGCTGCCAGGCTTAGCTCCCAGCAAGGTCTCAAGAGAATATATTATAGCCTGCAAAAGCCTTTGCTTCTCTTCATCTGTCAAACTAAAGATACCTTCATCAGTCAATGTCAGTGCTGCCGTAAGCATAATCTGAATTGTCTCCTTTGGATAAGGTGTTGAAAAAACACCTGCCTGAATCCCTTCATCAACAATATCCGTCAAAATAGGAGTCAGTCCATTTACTATTCCAGTTAAGGTCTTCTGATGCATCAGAGCATTTTCCGGATTGTGAAGCTCATCCATTACTCCGCTTTTTGGCTCTTCCATCCTGAGGGCAAGTATCAGCTGCAGGATCTTCTCAATCGGGCTTAAATCACTTCTTTCTTTTATAAGCTTCGCCCGTATCAAAGCACCTTCATTAAGCCGTTCTATTATAGCATCCAATACCTCTTCCTTTGATTTAAAGTAATAGTAGAAGGTTCCCTTTGCGATACCAATTTTGTTGAGGATATCATTTATAGTTGTCTTATTGTACCCTTTTGCTTCAAATAGCTCCGCTGCCGTATCCAATATTTCGTTTCTTCTTTCGTCATGTTCCTTTGAAACTCTCATATAATCACCTCAAAATTAAGCATATTTCTTTCCTCTGGTCATATAGTAAGCTCTCTCTTTATGCCATTCTAAAGAAGCAGTGGTCACCGACCGACCGTCGGTCTATTAATATTTAATATAAAACAGCCAATTTTGTCAAGTGGTTATTTAATCCTAAAGATTTAATTTTATCCACAGCTAGTAATAAAAACACCTTCCAGATGAAAATAATGAAGGGTATCCTATACCCCATTTTCACCTGGAAGATGTTTTTGTTCTATATATACTCTTATATGCATGAAAATTTATGATTCATCAGCTGTGTCCGCTTTTTTGGCCGCCTTAAAGATTACCATAATTGTCGTGCCCTCGCCGGGCTTGCTTATAAGCTTTAGCTTCGCATTATGGTATTCGGCACTGTGCTTTACGATACTAAGTCCCAGACCGGTACCTCCTGTTTCCCTTGAATGGGACTTGTCAATTCTGTAAAAGCGCTCAAATACCCGGCTCTGGTGCTCTCTGGGTATTCCAAAGCCATTGTCGGAAACAGTCAAAATTACGTTATCCGAGTCTTTCTTTACTGTTACATCAACCTTACCATTCTCGTAATTATATTTAATCGCATTATCACAAAGGTTATAGATCATTTCCTCCAAAATCTGCCTTACTCCGGAAATATAAGCGCTCTCTCCGTTTACCGACAGCCTGATACTCCTTTGCTCAGCAAGGGAGGATAGCCGGCCTGCCGTTTCCTTAGCCAGCTCAAGCAAGTCTATCTCTTCAAAAGGCATATTTACATTCTTCTCATCCAGTCTGGAAATTCGTATCACATCATCAATAAGGTTTATAAGGTGCCTTGCCTCATTGTATATTCGGCCTGCAAATTCTGCCATATCCTCCGGCTGTACCATACCGCTTTTCATAAGCTCGGCATAACCGGATATAGATGTGAGGGGAGTTTTCAGCTCGTGGGACACATTAGCGGTAAATTCACGGCGCATTTTTTCTGCAGACTGCTTCTCGGTCACATCCATAATAAATAAAATGACCCCTTTTACATTACTGTCATCCTTAACCGGGCTAGCCAGCAGATTATAGGAATTCTCAGCTATTGCAAATCTGTCCTCAAAGATATGCCCGGTCATGACCGATTCAAATGCCTTCTGGAGAAGGATACTGCGCTCCAGAGTCAGAATGTGCTTGCCTGCCACGTCCTGGCTGCTGATATTAAAAATACCGGCTGCGCTTTTATTGATAAACAGCACCATACCCTTATTGTTTAATAGTATGATTCCTTCCCTGATATTTTCGGTAATCGCATTAAATTCCTCCTGCTTCTCCTTAAGCCTTTTTACCTGGCTTTCTATCTGTTCATTCTGCTTTGCCATTCGCGCCAGCAAGGGAGCCAGTTCATCATATACATCATTGGACAGGGGATTTTCCAAATCCAGATTATTCAAAGGATAAATGATTTTTTTAGTCAGCAGATTGGCAATGTTCATAGTCAGTAAAATTACCAGCAGTGTTATTAAGCCTAGAAATGGAATAAAGCTTAAAACTGTTTTGAAGACACTGTCGGTTGTGGCCGACACCCTCAGTACTGTACCATCATCCAGCCTGACTGCCCGGTAGAAGGTCTGGCTGCCCAGAGTTTCCGACAGGTGTATCGCTTCTGCATAGCCCTTTGCCAATGCTTCGGCCACCTCCGGCCTGTTGCTGTGGTTTTCCATCTTACCGGCATCAGATTTGCTGTCAAACAGGACTGTACCATCAGCAGCTATCCAGGTAATCCTGCTGGTGTTTTCCTGTTCCTTAAGAACACTGAAGACCTCCTGCCCGATTAGATTGTAGCTGTAAGAGATAAAATTGGCTTCATTTCTGATTCCCTGTTGCATCTGATGATAGAATTCCCGATAGATGACAGCGGTAATTAATAAAGAAGTGAAAAAAATGGTTATAAGAGCAAGCAACAGCATACTTTTGTAAATACGCTTTTTCATGTATTTCCTCCGATCCGGTAGCCGACCCCTCTTACGGTTTCAATAATGCCTCCTGCCTCTCCAAGCTTGTGCCGCAGGGTACGGATATGCACGTCCACAGTACGGGTTTCTCCTTCATATTCATAACCCCATACCTTCTCCAGCAGCTTATCCCTGGTCAGCACGATTCCCGCATTTTGAATCAGATATTTCAAAAGCTCAAATTCCTTGAGTGTAAGAGTGACCTCTTTTCCGTCGACCAGAACAAGATGCCTGTCGACATTCATAATTAACCGACCGGCCTTCAATTCGGACGATGCATTAGCCTGGCCTGCCCTTCGTAATACTGCCCTGATGCGGGACAATAGCTCCATGATACCAAAAGGCTTGGTAATATAATCATCCGCTCCGGAATCCAGTCCCAGAACCTTGTCATACTCAGCGCTTTTGGCTGTTAGCATAATTACCGGAATATGCTTTGTCTTTGCCGATGCCTTCAGCTGCCTGAGTATCTCTATTCCATCCTCTCCCGGCAGCATGATATCCAGCAGGACCAAATCTGGCAGCCTTTCATCCAGTGCCGCAAAAAAGGGCTTGCCCTCACCGAAGCCAATAGCATCAAAGCCATTGGATTTTAAAGCATATATGATAAGTTCCCGAATACTTCTGTCATCCTCCACACAATAGATCATTTTCAACCTCACCTTTATGCCTGCCGGTGATGGAAAACTCCACCCATTCGGCTATATTTGTGGCATGATCCCCAATTCGCTCAAAATATTTGGCAATCATCATCATGTCAATGGCATATTCACCATTGTCTGCGTCCTCATTAATCAGTCTGATCATATCAAGCTTAACCATATCAAACAAATTATCTACATGATCATCATATTCAATTACCGCCCTGGCAAGCCTCAGATCCTGTCTTACATAGGCGTCTATACTGTCGGTAACCATTTTGATAGTAGCCTTTGCCATCTCTGTAATATGGTTGGTATTATTTGTTGTCTTTATATTGGCCAGCATAGTTATCTCGGCAATGTCTGCAGCCTGATCTCCTATCCGCTCCATATCCGTAATCATCTTAAGGGCAGATGATATCTGGCGCAAATCTCCCGCAACAGGCTGCTGCTGAAGCAAAAGTCTTAAACAGATATTTTCAATATCCTTCTCCTTCTGGTCAATGTCCTCATCTGCCGCTATTGCCCTTTTCGCCAGCTCCATATCTCCGTCTGTCAGAGCTTTTGTCGCATTTGATATAGCAGTCTCACACAAGGCTCCCATCTGTATCATCTGAGTTTTCAGCAGCTTCAGCTGCTCATCAAATCTGCTTCTCATCAACCAAACCTCCCTGTTATATAATCCTCAGTGCGCTTATCCTTTGGTATGGAAAACAGCTCCTGAGCACCGGAATACTCAATCAGTTCACCGTTCAGGAAGAAGGCGGCCGAATCCGCAATACGAACAGCCTGCTGCATATTATGGGTTACTATAATAATAGTATAATCTTTTTTCAGGTCCACAGCAAGTTCTTCAATTCTTAATGTGGAGATAGGATCAAGAGCCGATGTCGGTTCATCCATCAGCAGCACCTCCGGCTGTACGGCCAGGGCTCTGGCTATACAAAGCCTCTGCTGCTACCCTCCAGACAGCTCAAGTGCGCTCTTTTTCAGGCGATCCTTTAATTCATCCCATATGGCGGCCTGCCGTAAGGCTTTTTCCACCAAATCATCCAGCTTAAGCTTACTACGTATTCCGTGGGTGCGGGGGCCAAATGCCACATTATCATAGACACTCATGGGGAAAGGATTGGGCTTTTGAAAAACCATACCTACCCGTTTGCGCAGCAGATTAATGTCAACATCTCTATAGATGCTTTCGCCGTCCAGTAAAATTCTGCCGTTTATTATGCAGCCCTCAATCAAATCATTCATCCTGTTAATACTTTTTAAAAGAGATGTTTTACCACAGCCTGATGGTCCGATAAAGGCTGTTATTTCATTTGCCCTGATAGTCATATTAATCCCTTTCAGAGCGCAAAAATCACCATAAAACAAGTTCAGATTCTCTATAATAATTTTATCCATACATATCCTTTCTACCATATGGCTCTATTGTTAAGTGATCCAATCATTTACCTGTACTGATTAGCTTTTTGTCAGTCTTTTTGCCAAATAAGCCGATAAGCTGTTAATTGCAAGAACAGTCAACAGCAATATTACGGCTGTTGCATAAGCCTGGTTTAAATACAGACCTTCGCTGCTTAAAGCATACATATGAACCGACAAAGTTCGGGTTGAATCCAGCAAAAAATCCTTGCCTTCAGGTATTTTTGCCACAGTACCTGCCGTATAAATAAGTGCCGCACTCTCCCCCACAATCCTTCCGATAGCCAGAATGATCCCTGCAATTATACCTGGCATTGCAGATGGCAGAACTATTTTAAATATGGTCCTCAGCTTACCTGCCCCCAGTCCATAGCTGCCCTCACGATAAGAAGCAGGTACGGCCTTCAGCGCTTCCTCTGCAGTACGCATAATAAGGGGTAGTATCATTATTGATAAGGTGCAGGCTCCCGCCAAAAGCGACATCCCCCATCCCAGAGTGGTTACAAAAAACAACATTCCAAACAGGCCATATACAATTGATGGAATCCCCGACAGGGTCTCGGCTGTAATTCTAATTATCCTTACCAGCCTGCTATTGCTTTTTGCATATTCCACCAGATATACGGCCGATAAAGCTCCTACAGGAACCGAAATCAGCAGAGAAATAGCAATCATTAATACGGTATTAATCAAAGCCGGCATAAGGGATACATTTGCTGTACTGTATTCCCACGAAAACAGGTCAGGCTTAATATTAGGTATCCCCTTAACTATGATATAACCGGTCAAAAGCAGTAAAATACCCATGGTAATCGCAGCGGATATCATAACCGGAAGAAACAGAAGCAATGATACCGGTCTTTTTCTGTAGGATTTAAGCCTTTCCTTTAATGCTTTGTTGACATACTGCATCAGTCGGCCCTCCTTTTAAGCAATGACAGCAGCAGGTTAATAATCAATATAAATACAAACAAAACTACAGCAGTAGCAATCAGGGCCTCCCTGTGTAGCTGGGCAGCATAACCCATTTCTATGATAATGTTGGCTGTAAGGGTTCTTACACCCTTCAGCAATCCGTCAGGCATTCTTGCCTGATTTCCTGCAACCATAATAACTGCCATGGTTTCTCCTATAGCTCTTCCTGTTCCCAAAACAATTGAAGTCATTATCCCTGATTTTGCTGCCGGAAGCATAAGGTAAAAAATAGTCCTTTCATGGCTGGCCCCAAGGGCAAGCCCGCCCTCATAAAAGCTGGCGGGTACGGCCCTCAGTGCGGCTTCGCTTACCGATATGATCGTAGGAAGGATCATAATACCAAGAAGTATGGAGGCTGTAAGCATGCTGCTGCCTGTACCTCCGAAGCAGTCACGGATAAACGGTACGATTATAACAAGTCCGAAAAAGCCATATACAACTGAAGGAATCCCTGCCAGCAGGTTTATAGCCGGCTTGAAGATGCGGTAAAGCCATTTTGGACAATAGAAGGTCATAAAGACTGCTGTCAGCACACCAATGGGTACACCAATAACTACAGCTCCGGCAGTTATATATAAACTACCCAGGATCATAGGAAAAATTCCGTATACAGCTGGAATATTATTTGGCTTCCAACTTGTCCCCATCAAAAAGTCAAAGACTCCTATTTTAGCCATGGCAGGAACACCGTTTATAAATAAGAACAAGCATATCAGGGCAGCAGCCAGAACAGATGTGCAGGCTGCCGTAAAAAAGACAGCCTTCATAATATTTTCTTTATATTTGGTCATAGATAAATCACCTCATAATCATCCGTACAGGCATCTGTGCAGCTCTTCATTTTCTTTAGCAGCCATCAGCCTATATAGGTCATCAGTCTTTTACCGGCCATCAGCCGCTTATTTCTTCCCAGGATTTGATTTCTCCTTTGAAAATGCTCTTTATCTGCTCGCTTGAAAGCTCGTTCACCGGATTATCCCTATTAACTATTATAGCAAGCCCATCCAGAGCAATAACCGTTGCCTCCAGCTTCTCCAACTCGCTATCCTTCAAAGTTCTTGAAGCCATAGCAATATCACAATTTCCCTCAATAGCCATATTAAGGCCTGTTGTAGAATCACTTAGCTGTATTTCAATTTCTGCATCGCTGTTTTGCTCTAAATAAGCCTCCTTAAGCTTTTCCATAACAGGTGTTACGGATGAGGAGCCTGCCACCACTATTTTGCCTAACGGCTTTACACCTTCATAAGGCCCGGCTTCCGACACGGGAATATAACCATTGTCCTCTACCACCCCTTGCCCGTCGCTGCTAAGGATAAAGCTGATAAAATCCTTGGCAAGCTCGCTTATATTATTTCCAGTGGCGATGATAAAGGGTCTGAATACCTTATAGCTGTTGCTTTTGATATTTTTAACACTGGCTTCCGTTCCATCCACCCGGACTGCCTTAACGCTGTCGTTTAATGAACCAAGGGATATATAACCTATTGCATTCCTGTTGCCGGCTACAGTATTCACAACAATGGAGGTACTGTTGACAACAATAGCCTCATCTGTAGTAGTATCAATCTTGTTGCCATCAGCATCCTTTTCCTCAATACCGAGCAACTCAATGAAGGCCCCTCTGGTTCCTGAACCATCCTCCCTGGAAACCACCACAATAGCATCGCTGCCTTTACCCTTACATCCGATGAACCAAACTGCAAAAATGACAATGAACAAGATAAAGCCTATACTCTTTTTCATAATTTTGTGTCTCCCCTTTTTCTAATTCCATATACTTACCTTTGACAATTTAAATATTACGGGACTGAGGTTAAAGGCAAATACTGCTTTGCGTAAAAATTATGTAAATTTATCGATTTCAGTAATAGCATAAAAAACCGGCCCCTGATATGCCAGATAAAGTCTGACATAAAAGGCCGGTTAATTGCTTAGCAGCTATATTTAAATGGAATTAACAAATTCAGTCACAGTATGTATATATAGCTCTATTCTTAACAGCAAAGCAAGATGACCACCGCAAATTTTAGTGTTAACAACTGGATTTGGCATCAGTCGGATAAGAGACTGCTTAATCGCATCACTGAATGTATCATCATCCTCTGAAAGCAATAATAAAACCCTTCCATCAAGATAAGAATAGCTTTCCTTAGTGCTGTCCAACTCATTTATCAGATCAATCATAAGAGAGCACATATGCCGTTCATGCCTGTTGGTAAGCATACCGATAACATACCTGAAAAGCTCACTCATATACTTCTTCTCTTCAGGCGTGCATTGCACCAGATGCCCTTCCAGCTTTTTAATAAATTCTCCTCTCAGTAAGGCTATTGGCACCAGTCTTGTTAACAGGGCAGCCTTTTTCAGCCTCTTTATCATGTCCAGCATGGGTCCTTTAGTTTCCTCATCCATATCCGCAGCCAGGCAACCGGTATTTGATAAAATTAAGCCTGATACGATTTCCGGATGTCTCTTTGCAATTACCTGGGCAATAAAGCCGCCATATGATTGACCCACCAGGAATACATTATGTAGCTTCAGGCTCTTTATTAATTCAGCAATAGCATCCGCCAGCACAGAATTACTATTAGTCTCCATAGGATAGTCAAAGGTCAGCACTTTAAAGGATTTTACAAAGCCTCTGAAATGATTAAAGAAAGCATCTGAAATTCCCAGTCCTCCAACCAGCAATACAAGCGCTTTATCACCGTTTCCACCAAACCTGTAATTAAATGTAAGTTCGTTAATCCTTACGCTTTGGACAGGATAATCCTTGCAAAATTTCTCAAAATCAGCCCGAAAATCCATAGAAAAGGCCTCCTTTCCCACGCAATAATCCTACACAATAAGGCCTGCTATTGAAAGCAGGCTTGATTTTTAGTATAATTAATATGATAAAAATGATGTTTAGGAGGGGTGTAAATGGCTTGCAGCAACAGAATACCCTGCACTTGTACATACAGCTCATGCTCTCGACGAGGTAAATGCTGTGAATGTGTTGCATATCACCGCAGAAGCGGGGAGGTACCGGGTTGCTTCTTTTCCAAAGCAGGTGAAAAGACCTACGACAGATCCATTGAAAATCTCTACAGGGACTATAAAAAGAATAGCTAATTAATGGCATTATTTTAATGCCATTTTATTTTTTAGCCTTGTAAGTATAATATAATACTCAATGCCCCTAACCATTACGCCTGCAAAACTCGATATAAAAGGCCTCCAGTTCTTCAGGCATCAAAGGCTTGCTGTAGTAAAAGCCCTGTACTTCGTCGCAGCCCAGACTTTTTAATACATTTAGCTGCTCCTCGGTTTCAACTCCTTCAGCAACAACAGTCTTGTTAAATGTATGGGCATATTCTATAAAATGCTTTACCAGCTCCGCAATTTCTCTTCTGTCTATCTGATGAGTAAAATATTTATCTATCTTAAGCTTGTCAAATGGTATTTCCCCTACACTTAACAGTGAATTATAGCCGGTTCCAAAATCATCAATAGATATCTGATATCCTTCACCCTTCAGGCGGCACATTTTTTCAATTAATATTTTATCATTGTAAGCTATGGCTCTTTCTGTTATTTCTATCTCAAACCCGGTTTTATCCACCTTTTTTCTATCTATAATGTCCTTTGCCCATAGGGTATAAATTTCTTCATGCAGCTCATTTACAGAACTATTAATGGAACAATTAATGTCAATGCCTTTGCTTTTCCAGATATTAATCTGGGTTGTTACACTGTCAAAAACAAATTTCGCTATTCTGTTAATAAAGCCAATCTCTTCTGCAATGGGAATAAAGATGTTTGGTTCAATAATTTCTGTACCGTTTCTCTTCCATCTGACCAATGCCTCAACACCGGTCATTCTGTTGTTCATTATATCTATCTTTGGCTGATACATAACGAACAATTCATTTTTATCTATGGACTCCAGCAGCTCACCGGTTAAATTGTGAATCCTTCTTCGTTTGCTTTCCAAATTTCCGTCGTAATAATAAATTCCCGATTCCTTAGCATCACCCTGTTCGTACGCAATACGGGCTTTATTGTATATTTCTATCGGTGTCTTTTCCTCTCCCTGATAAACATAAATTCCCACCTTGAGGGATACTCTGATTTTATATCCGCTCATAGTTACAGGGAAGGTAAAATAATAATCCAGGACATTCCTTAGATACTCTTCATAGTCATGCGCACAATGTTCACACACCAAAACAATCAGTTCATCCTTTTCATATGAATAAACCGCATTCTGACCGCGATTATGCGAGAGCTTTTTGGCCAGATTATCAACTATGTCATAGACCAGCTTATTATCAATATATTTTTCAATTTCATAAAGATTGGTCATCTTTATTGCAATAAGCCTGAAATACTCCATTGAGCGTATTCTTTTTTCTATATCATTAAAAAGCTTTTGGGCGTTGGGAAGATTATAAAAAGGACTTTTCAAATTTCTTTCATGCTTTTCAGTATATAATTTATTAATTCTGTCAATCATGTATCCGGTTAAAAAACCTATCAATGAGAATATTAGAGAACGGGAGATCCAATTAACAGGATCCTGCATAATACCAAGAGAAACATCAAGAGGAATAAAGGGACCGGCCAAAACACCGCAAAGCAATCCTACTACCAGAGCGCCATATGCGCCCCAGAATAGCGCAGCCATAATGATGGGAATATACATTAGCTGAACAAAAACCTTTTTGGTTCCACCTGTTACATAGACCAGATATATTATCAGGCCAACCAAAATAATTAGCAGAAGAATTCTAAGCAAGTTATCTCGGGCATTTTTATCGGCTCGTCCAAAAAATGAGTTCACTCTATATAACCCCTCCCATAGCCAGTTAAAGCAGCTTGTATTGATGTCAATATCCTTGTTGTATCTGCCTTATTCCGGCCTCTCCAAACAACAGGTTACACCGGCTAATTATTAGTCAGTAATAGTCGTTTTTTCGCTCTGTCAAGCCGTTTTTACAAAATACCATTTTACAGGAACAGTCAGCTTTCCTACTTTTTTCGATCAGTTTCTATATATTGTATTATAAACTTAAAAATGAATGCAAGCAACAAAAAATTGGATATTTCTAATACTCTTTTAGCTTACCCAAATCTGATTCTGAGTAGGCCTGCCATGACCATAGTTTTCGTTTTAGAAAAACCCATAAGGGACGCAGCCAGTATAATCCTTCCCATGAAGCCTTCGGCCGATAATGCCTGATTATTGTTTGACTCTATTAAATTCATATCATCCCTGTGCATGGCAATCGGAGCCTTTAATATCTCCGATAAATCAGCCGTATTTTCCGCATGATCATAATGGGTATGCGTCAACACGATCAAACTAATCCTGTAGGGCTTGCAGGCTTCTATGACAGTTTTCAAATACCTCTTAGTCCCGGTATCAATCAGGATAGCTGTATCCCCTTCATATACCAAATAGCAATTTACTTTGCCGCACTTTATTCTTTGGACTTCGCTCATAACCATATCCCTCTCTTAATATCTATTTAGCAAATAAAATTGATTTTTAAGCCTGTAATCAAACAGTTATTTCAAACACTCAAGCAGATCAGAATAAATTGCAAACAAACCTTTTCTATATCAACTATACCATAATTTGCACTTTTCTCAATATAAAATTGCATAATAATACACCTGAATTATTCATCGTAACATATACAACAGTGCCTGGCACTGCATAATTACTATATTTTCATCATCTTATTGCTTTCACTCAAAAAGTGAAACTAAACTAAAGAAAAAGGGTCTCTGCTTTGCTAAAAAGAAGTTTAGCAGACATACAAATCAGCAAAGGAGAAACCCTTATGTCTAGTTTAAATGCACTTCACTTAGAAAGCAATAGTAAATTTAAAATAAATTTTGACGGCGGCGATTTATCTTCCGATGCAGG
>JAAZDK010000013.1 GCA_012512855.1 Clostridiales bacterium | reverse complement strand
GCACAATTAAGGCCACAGGCATCCACTCCCTCGATTTGCGCACATCGCTCAAGCAGCTTTGATGCACTTATTCCGTCAATAGAATAGCCGTTCTTGTTCACAGAAAAGCTGGCCAATATAAAGGTATCCGGCCTTTTCTCCTTAATATAGGGAACCAACATTTCGATGTAATTAGTATTTGACATGGTTTCAAAGTGAATGCCATCCAGTCCTTCATCAATAAATATATCGCATATAAATTTATACTCCTCCAAAACATCAGCTTCGGAGTTGTTTGCATCCTCATTTATAGGGCCAATATCACCCAGTATCCATATCCTTTCATCCTCTGCCAGCAAGCCCCTGGATTCCTTCACAGCCTTTTTGGCAATGGCGCAGGCAGTACGGATAACCGTCTCCTGCATATTTTTATCCAGCTGCAGGATCCGTCTGCCCGCAGCAAAGGTATTGGTGCGCAGCAGTCTGGCACCCGCCGCAATATATTCCTTATGTATGCGCTCTATAAGCTCCGGCGAAGTCAGATTCCCCAGTTCCGACAAATCCCCGTCCTGCCCTGCAAGGGAGGAATAATAGGTTCCCATGGAACCATCTGCAATTAATAAATGCTGCTTCAGATACTCATGTAAATTCATTCCTACACCTATCCCACAATATTTCAATATATTTAACAGTTATTATATATTATCTCCTATAATATAACAAGCATAATAAGAATATCTGTTTTATATGTTTTTATATATCATAATCTGTTTTTCAGCATCATCCATTATTCGCTGGTTAAAAGAATATCAGTTGTCCAGATTATGTAATCCGGATGGTGTTATAAAAAAGCTGGAGGTATAAAAGAAAAACCGGTAGTCTATGCGTCCCTTAAGCATATTCTTCCGGCTTTTAATCTGCATTGCATATTCGGTAATAATCATATACCTTAATTAATAAATGAGGCCATTATTAATAATAGTATACATTATTCATCATTTCATCGATTAAGCTGTTTGTATATCCCATACAGCCCCATACACCGATTACTAATATAAGATATAAGGCCAATGCAATAATTGAGGTAACAACACCTGCTATAGCCATTCCCCTGCCGCCTGCTTTCTTTCTCAGGCTGACAATACCGAGTACCAGACCAACTATTCCACAGGGAAGTGAAATATATCCAACACAAAGAAAACACAAGCTTACTATTCCACATACCATGGATGCTATAGCCAATCCCTTATTGCCGGGCTGTCCACCCTGACTGCCGCCCTGATGATAGCCATAGGCCTGATTTATGTTGCCCTGCGTCTGACCGTTATATTGCGGCTGCTGGTAATGATACCCCCCTGCAGGCTGAGGATAGCCCTGTGGCTGGTTTGCCTGCTGCTGATAGCCTTGGGGTTGACCGGACGGTTGCTGGTATCCCTGCGGCTGATTTGCAGGATACGGATAGCCCTGTGGCTGGCCGGACGGTTGCTGATAGCCCTGCGGCCGGTTTGCGGGATTTGGATAACCCTGTGGCTGGCCGGACGGCTGCTGATAGCTCTGCGCCTGACCGGACGACTGCTGGTATCCCTGCGGCTGGTTAGCTGGATACGGATAACCCTGTGACTGACCGGATGGCTGAGCTCCCTGTGTCTGATTTAGTGATTGACCTGCTGCCTGCTGTTGACCTGATGGTTGATTTTCCGGCTGATGTGAAGTTGAATTCTGCTCCTGATTGATTCTTCCATCATTGGTATCGAAATTCTCCCCCATAGCATTTCTCCTTTGAATATATTTATATATTGTATTAAGCTACAGTATAAACTATACTATTAATTAGTCAGACCTATAATTTTATTTTGTCTTAATTAAACGCTATGAACAGCTTCATGGGCATTAATTCTTGCATAAATGCTGTTTGAAGCAATCCATTCTGCATTAAAGACGGAGATACCTGAACATGAATAGGATAAAGCTATACAGAATAATCACTATATTTATCCCACTTGCAGCCATAGCAGCTTTTATATTTCGTAATCAGCTTATAATTATGTCAGAATATTTCCCAAGGTGTACCTTTTATTCCATGTTTCATCTCTATTGCCCTTCCTGCGGAAACACCAGAAGCGTGTTAGCTCTGCTGAACGGCAATATCCTTGAATCCTTAAGGTATAATCTTTCTATAGCTATAATGGCAATACTGTTCGTACTTGCCTATATAGAGCTTGCGGCCTTCAGCTACGGTAAACGCATCCGGCTGCTTCCACGCCGCTTAAGCTTCTATATATGCTTAATAATCTTTATGGTAATTTACTGGATAGTAAGAAACTTTAATCCCTACCTGACACCTTAAGGCAGGATATTATTAATATAAGTTGTTGTATCTTTCAAATTGCTTGAACATATCATAAAATTCATCGCCAAACATATCCGACAGCATTTCCTCATATAAATACGGGTTGGTGAGCAAGATGATGGTACCTATCAGAGCAAGAATACCTATTACCAGGGCAATGCTTGACAGAATAATACCTGCAATTGCCATGCCCTTTCCTGCTTTCTTATTTCTGATTGACATAATACCCAGAATTAATGCTGCAATTGCCGCCGGTATATTTATAAACCACACACTGCAGCAGCCAAATAATACACCAAATATACCCAATACCAATGATGCTACTGCCATACCGTAGCCGCCATTTTTCTGCTCATTGCCAGGCTGATAATTATATGACTGCTGATACGGTGGCTGTCCAAATTGATATTGTGGTTGCTGCTGATTATACTGCGGTTGATTATTCTGCTGGCCATAGCTTTGACCGCTTGCCGGCTGTGTGGCATCCGACTGATACTGTGGCTGATTTTGATTTTCATTTGGCATCTCGTTATTTGAGTTAATATTATTGTTATCCATCGCACCTGCCTCCTATAAGCTTTAAGAATCTTGTCTATAGTTGTATCCTAGCACATTTTGGATCTTTCAGTCAATCAATTTATAAATTTTCTATTAAAAATATAAGAGAATCAAAAAAGCCGGAATAAATACTGGACAAGCGGCATAGCTGTACTATAGAGTATACCACTAAAAACCAATACAAAAAACTAATACATATTTCTAAACCAATTGACAAAATTCCCGAATCAAATATAATAAGTCCTGGGTATTTATTTTATTAAAAATGGAGGAAATAAAGATGAACATACCTAAAGTCAAATTAGGCATAATTGCTGTCAGCAGAGACTGCTTCCCTATGGAGCTGTCCGCTAACAGAAGAAAAGCCGTAGTAAATGCCTTCACCAAAAAATATGGTGAAATATTTGAATGCCCGACAACTGTTGAGAACGAAATTCACATGCAGAAGGCTCTGGCTGAAGTAAACGAGGCAGGCTGCAATGCACTCGTAGTTTACCTTGGCAACTTCGGTCCCGAGACACCGGAAACCCTTATCGCCAAGTATTTTAACGGCCCTGTTATGTATGTGGCTGCAGCTGAGGAGTCAGGGGATGATCTTCTTGACGGAAGAGGCGACGCATACTGCGGTATGCTGAATGCCAGCTACAACTTAAAGCTGAGAGAGTTAAAGGCGTACATACCTGAATACCCTGTAGGCGATCCGGATGAGGTTGCCGATATGATCAGCGAATTCATTCCGATAGCAAGAGCCGTAATCGGTCTGAGAAATCTTAAGATCATATCCTTTGGCCCCCGTCCTCAGGACTTCCTTGCATGCAATGCACCAATCAAGCAATTATACAATCTTGGCGTTGAAATTGAGGAGAATTCAGAGCTTGATTTATTCGCAGCCTTCAATGCACATGCAAATGACCCTCGTATTCCCGAGGTTATCAAGAGCATGGAGGAGGAGCTTGGGGCAGCCAATAAGATGCCCGGCATACTTCCTAAGCTGGCCCAGTATGAAATAACCCTTCTTGATTGGGCTAAGGAGCACAAGGGATCAAGAGAGTTTGTTGTATTTGCCAACAAATGCTGGCCGGCATTCCAGACACAGTTCGGTTTTGTACCCTGCTATGTCAACAGCCGTCTGACAGCTGCAGGAATTCCTGTATCATGTGAGGTTGATATCTACGGAGCCTTGAGTGAGTATATCGGAACCTGCATAAGCGAGGATGTAGTAACCCTTCTTGATATTAACAATACCGTACCCAAGGATATGTACGAGTCTGAAATTAAGGGCAAATATCCTTATGATATCAAGGATACCTTCATGGGCTTCCACTGCGGTAATACAGCAATCTGCAAGCTGGTAGCACCTGCCATGAAGAACCAAAAGATCATGGCAAGAGCACTTGAGCCTAACCAGGAGCCAAACATCACACGCGGTACTCTGGAGGGTGATATTGCTCCCGGCAAGATTACCTTCTTCCGTCTGCAGAGTACAGCTGATGCACAGCTTCGCGCATACGTTGCAGAGGGTGAAGTGCTTCCCGTAGCAACACGTTCCTTCGGAGGCATCGGTGTATTCGCCATCTCCGAAATGGGCCGCTTCTACAGACACGTGCTGATTGAAAAGAACTACCCTCATCACGGCGCTGTAGCCTTCGGTCATTTCGGCAAGGCCCTCTTTGATCTGTTCAAATATCTTGGAGTAACAGATATAGGCTTCAACCAGCCAAAGGGAATGCTTTATAAGACCGAGAATCCTTTCAAATAGGATAAAGTTAAGATAAATTAAAAATAACCGAAGTCAGATGCAATTCATTAGACTTGCAGTCTGCTTCGGTTATTTTGTTTAAGCTAAATGATTATATAGATGTGTTTAAATGATAAACTTGCGTCTTTTATTGGCTAAGGCTTATCAGCTTGGGATGCTGTTTCAGATTACTTTATCATATTTTTTCTTATTTTATCTTATCTCTATCCTTTTTGGCTCATCCACTATGACTGTTTCCTTGGGAAGGGTTATTTCCAGAATGCCGTTATTGTATGAGGCTGTGATGCCGTCCTTTTTGATTCCGGGGATGTGGAAGCTTCTGCAATAGGAATTGTAGCGTCTTTCCTGTCTGACATAATTGCCTCTCTTATCCTTTACCTCTTCGTTTCTGCTGGCTGAAATTGTCAAGGTATCTTTATCTACATCTATTGTAATGTCTTCTTTTCTGAAGCCCGGCAGCTCCGCCTGCAAAAGGTAAGAGTCTCCATTGTCAATTACATCGGTGCAGAAACCGTCAAACCTGAAGAAATTGCTGCCAAAGAAATCACTGAATACTCTGTCCAAAAACAAAGGCCCTGTAGGTTCAAAAAGTGCTGGTCTCAACATCAAACACCACTCCTCCTTATAATGTATTATATTTATTATATATTATCTATCTGTACTATTTGTTATACTACTAATAGAACAAGTAATCAATATATTTTTTATAAAACATTTATTAAAAATATATAAACTGCCCTTCCCGAGAAGTGCTGTATAGATATTTGAGTTCAATATTAATTTCAACTGTCGGCTTTAATTTTATACATTTTAATTACCCAAGTACCTTTTTGCAGTACAACTGTTTTACATAAATCAGGACTGCCAAAGCAGTGAATATGCCCTTAAATCCTTCTGTCAAAGCTTTCATTCTTCTCCTGAAAATATCTATATGTATAAATGCTTTATATGATGAATCCTATACATAATTATTATGGCTTCAGTAAAAGATATTATTAAAGACTTTTATCAACAAAATTCTGCATTTTACAGAAGGCTTTCAGCCAATGAAAGGGAGGTATACCATGTCTTATGTTGCACCTGCAGTAAGGGATAAGTTCGAAACATTGTCGGTTGAACTGAAGGATGCCATTCTGGCACGCAATGTTGAGATCAATACCATACATGACCTGATAAATGTCCTGGATGCTATCGTAAAGGAAGCTGAACAGGAAGAAGATCAGTAAAAGAGGACATCAAGAATAGAAGCTAAGGAGTGCCCTGTCCAAGTGGAAGAAAGGCACTCCTT
>JAAZDK010000105.1 GCA_012512855.1 Clostridiales bacterium | reverse complement strand
TATTAATATATTAAATTATAAAGCGCCTTTTAAATGTCTCATATAATAAAACATATACTGCTGCACTATACCGGCATATCCTCTGTATTTTTCTTTAGGGAAGCTGCCGCCATAGATTTCATCTATAACCCTTTTAATCCATACGTCGACAGGAAATCCATCTATCTGGTGTAGTCCGAATAAGGCTATGCAATTAGCCACCTTGTCGCCGATGCCATAGACTTGCTTGAGGCTTATGACAGCCTCCTCATAGCTGCAGTAGCATAGCCTGTCCAAATCAAGACTGCCCTCAACTACAGCCTTTGATGCCCTTATGATATATTCATCACGATAGCCAGTTTTAAGTGAACGCAGCAGCTGTTTATCTGCTGATGCCAGCACCTCCGGTTCCGGAAAGGTATAGTATACAGCACCATCCGGGCTCATCCTTCTTTCGCCAAAGCAGGCGCATATGGCCTCTATGCAATTTTTTATGGCGGGTATATTCTTGTTTTGTGAAATTATAAAGCTGATTAAAACCTCAAAGGCTTCCTGCCTCAGTATTCTGATACCCTTGCCATACTCAACCGCTTTTTTGAGAAATTCATCATCTCCGCTCTGAATCTCACTGATTATCCTTCCGTAATCATAATCCAGATCAAAATAGCTTTTCCATAGCTGATGATATTCCTCTTCGCTGCAACCCAGCATAACCGTATTTTCATCCAGCTGAGTAAGCCTCAGATATCTGCCATATGCAATCAGATAGTAGCTTTCTTTACCGTCCATGTCATCTGTCCGGTTCATACGAAAGCACTGGCCTGAATCGGCTATCTGTCTTAAACTAAAATATTCATTATGTATCAGCATGCTTCATCCTCTACTCTCTTAGGCTTTCTTTTATTATACCTGTGCCGGCATAAAGCGACAAGCATCTCCACAAAATCCCTGTGCATCTGGGAAAACACCCGGATATTGACATTTCAAATATTCCTTTATAGCAGCAGCTAATTTGGTTATTATTACTATTAAAATCACGCTTATTATTTGAACTTTTAAATATAATTTGTATTGACAGTTAATATCCTGTCAATATATAATTACAGCTGACAAGACAGCTATCATGACTGTTAATTTTACAGTAAAGGAAGGTAAATTATGAATAATAACAGTATCAGAATCAGAACCATGACAATTGCTGCATTGCTTAGCGCAATAGGCATAATCATTCCGCTGTACTCACCAATTAAGATTAGGATTGAACCTGCATCGTTTACCTTTGCCAGCCATGTTCCGATATTTATAGCAATGTTCATATCTCCGGCTGTTGCAGCATTTACATCAATAATAACTGCGGTAGGTTTCTTTATCACTTTTTCGCCGGTAGTAGGCTTTCGCGCCCTGTCCCATTTGGTCTTCGCCTTAATTGGAGCATATTTATTAAAGAAGAAAAATAACCTGCTACTGAGCTATAAGACATCCATACCCTTTGTATTAATCCTCTCACTGATACATGCCGTATGCGAGGTTATTGTTTCTACAGTATTCTACTTCAATGACAATTCATCGATAAATTATGTTTACAATATTCTGTTACTGGTAGGTGTCGGAACAGTAATCCACAGCACAGTAGACTTCATAATGGCATCCATTATCTGGGCTCCGATGCAAAATGCGATCAGCATCCCCTCCAATGCAAGAATCAGATTCAGATCGGTTAAATCACATTAATTAAATGCTTAATAAAAAAGTGTCCGTATTTGATATGAATTCCCTTATGCTGTAATCAAATCATATCAAATGGCGGACACTATAATTATGCAAAAGCATGTTACAGATAAGCGAAATCAGGCTAGTTTTCAGCTTTTTCATCTGGAACTGTTTTAATATGGAATAAAAAGTATTTTTATAATACTCTTGTGATTTTTCACTTTTTATAATAGACTTCATATTATTAAGATTTAATTACCAAGAGGTGCAGACAAATGAAAGCTTTTCTGGATGATGATTTTTTATTGACTAACGATACAGCCAAGATATTGTTCCATAATCATGCCAAGAAGATGCCGATAATCGACTACCATTGCCATATCAATCCGAAGGAAATAGCTGAGGACCGCAGGTTTGAGAATATAACCCAGCTCTGGCTTGGCGGTGATCACTATAAATGGAGGCTTATGCGGGCCAATGGTGTGGCTGAAGCCTATATCACAGGCGATGCCCCGGATAAGGAGAAATTCATGAAATGGGCGGACACCTTATCAAAATGCATTGGCAATCCTATATACCACTGGAGCCATCTTGAATTGCAGCGTTATTTCGGCTATTATGGCCCGCTTAACGCTCGTACTGCCGAAGAGGTATGGGAGCTGTGCAATGCAAGACTCGCCAATCCTTATATGAGCGCCCGTAATATTATCAAAAACTCCAACGTCACCCATCTTTGCACTACCGATGATCCAGTTGATTCCCTCATATGGCATGATAAAATAAAAAGCGATGCCTCATTTAACGTGGTGGTACTGCCTGCCTGGCGGCCTGACAAAGCCATGAATCTGGAAAAGGATGATTATCTGAAGTATATCAGCACCCTTTCCGAGGTCTGCTCTGTTACCATCGACAGCTTCGATACCCTTATAGAAGCCCTGAACAAGCGCATCCTATATTTCCATGAAAGAGGCTGCAGGCTGTCGGATCATGGACTCGATTATATCTTCTACTCCCCTGCTTCCGGGGAAGCCGTAAGAAATATATTTAAAAAGCGGCTTAACGGCATCATGCCAACAAGGGAGGAAATGCTTCAATTTAAGACAGCATTTTTACTGGAAATGGGCAAAGCTTACACAAAGCTGGGATGGGCTATGCAGCTGCATTACGGCTGCAAGCGCAATAATAACACAAGGGCATTTAATAGGCTTGGCCCTGATACAGGCTTTGATTGTATAGATAATTCCTCCACAGCCGCACAGCTGGCGGATCTGCTGGATGCGCTCAACAACAATGACAGCCTGCCAAAAACGATAATCTACAGCCTGAATCCAAATGATAACGCTTACATTGATTCAGTAATCGGCTGCTTCCAGGATGACAGCTGCATATGCAAGCTTCAGCACGGCAGCGCCTGGTGGTTCAATGATCACAAGACCGGCATGCTGGATCATATGACAACACTTGCAAATATGGGGATGCTGTCAGGCTTTGTGGGCATGTTGACAGATTCAAGGAGCTTTATATCCTACACCCGACATGAGTATTTCCGCAGAATTCTCTGCGATATGATAGGAGGCTGGGTAGAAAACGGAGAATATCCTGCCGATTATACAGCCCTGGGTGAGCTGGTTGAGAATATCTCATACAACAATGCCCTCAGATATTTTGAATTTAACAAGTTAATCTAAGGCAGTCCATTCAGCTGGCTTAATATTGCATTTTTGCAAATTTAGGCTGAATAGACCGCTGCGTATATTAATTCCGGGAGATGTTATATTTCTGTCATATATGTAAAGAGCTGCTATATATTAAGCATTCTGTACATTCTTAATATATAGCAGTCCTTTTTATAATAAGCCGGCTAGAAACCGCAATTCATTTCCAGTTCCGATTCAATTATTGTTATTGATAATTCCTTCATTAAATCTAAATCATAAACATCTATATCATTTCCCTTCTCATCAGTAATAACCCTTATAACAGGCCTGAGGGGATAGTTTTTGTTTTGCTCCTTCACAATTCCGGTAGCATTGTTTGACAGGCGAACCATTGAGCCATTGGGATAAATGGCTATTTGCTTAATAAATACCGAAACCATATTCAGGTCAAATTTGCTTTCGGCATTCTCAATAAGATAATTGACAGCCTGGTTAGTACTCCACTTCCTTCTGTAGCAGCGGTTTTCTGTTAAGGCATCATATACGTCGGCTATAGCCACAATCCGTACAAAATCATGCAGCTGGCCGGCTGGCGTGCCGCTGGGATAGCCTGAACCATCCATCCTTTCATGATGGTATAGTGATATAATTCTTGACAGCTCTGTGATATTTGGACATTTTTTCAGAGCCTCATATCCCAGGGTGGTATGGGTCTTAATATAATCAAACTCCTCCGCTGTCAAGGGCTCAATCTTATTCATTATCCTTTTATCCAGAAATACCTTTCCCATATCGTGCAGAAGGGCTCCCACTGCGAGCTTTTCCATCATTGACTTGGTATAATTAAGCTGCTTTGCAATTAATAATGAATAAACAGTTGAACTGACAGAGTGGGAAAATGTATACTCATCCGCCGCGCTGATATCATTCAGACTAATCTGAATATCGGGCTTGGCCAAAATTTCCTCAATAAGATCATTAATCGTTCCCATCATGTCACCAAGCTCAACAACGGCGTTATTCTCAAATGCATCCATAGTCTTTCTTAAAATGCGTTTGCAGGAAATCCTGGTTTCCTCTGAAATGGCATCAGGTATCTCTATATCCTCGCTCTTTACATCCTCAACATAAACATACTCAATACCAAGTCTTCTAAGGGATTCTACAAATCTGTTCAGATTAGTCAGACCCTTTCTAAGTATTAATAAATCATTATGATATATAGGTTTAGCAAGTATCATATCAGGTTTCAGCATGGATAAAGAAACTATCCTCATTTGTTATCTCCTTCATTTGCAAATTAAGAGTTATACACCAATAACTGATATCAGATGTATTGGACTTGCTACCCTGAATTAATATACATCAGGCAACAGATTAACTTCCATCCCATTCAGTCGCTCCTGTTCATGTAATAAAGGAACAGAAGCAGGCTAACTCATCAGAACAAAACCGGTATTTATCAGCTTTCCGTATTTAAATGCAGGCAACAGGCGAGAGCTTCAGCTGGGCAGCCAAAGCAACCCAATAAATACTGCATTCCTATGATCAAACCGGGTACAGTTAAACTATTTAAAATAAAAATTTATATATACCTGAATTATTCATGAGGGTAAAAAATCATAGATTTATCCATGGAATTATTACGACAGTTCATTTTCAAGGATAAATTTTTATGAAAGTTATTCACAAAAGGGTATAATATCCCCTTGGTTTATCC
>JAAZDK010000104.1 GCA_012512855.1 Clostridiales bacterium | reverse complement strand
GATTCGATGGCTGGGGAGAGACCTTTAAGTTTTCTCTTTGGCAAAGGGCATTAGAAGATTGCGGAGTAGATCCCTACAAAATAACGGCAAGACAACTTTCTTACGATGAAGTCCTTCCTTGGCATCAATTAGGAGCACCACAACATCGGAACGTTCGATAGCCGCAACTGTACGAACTATGGAATAACGTTCGATATCCTCCTTAATCCTGCTTTTTCTTCTGAGACCGGCAGTGTCAATCAGGATATATTCCTTTCCGTTACGACGGATAGGTGTATCTATCGCATCCCTGGTTGTACCTGCTATATCGGATACTATAACTCTCTTTTCCCCTACAAGCTTGTTGACCAGTGAGGACTTTCCTACATTGGGCTTACCGACAATAGCAATCCTGGGCCTATCGTCGGTCTCCTCATCGCCGGCTGTTTTTTTGAAATGCTTTGTAACCTCATCCAAAAGCTCGCCAAAGCCCAGCTTGCCGGCCGCCGATATGGGAATGGGATCGCCGATACCCAGATTATAAAATTCATATACATCAGGCATCAGCTTCTCAAAATTGTCCACCTTATTTACCGCCAGCACAATAGGCTTGCCTGAACGTCTTAACATATCCGCCACTTTGGAATCGGAATCTACAAGCCCCTGCCTTACATCCACCAGAAAAATTATAACATCGGAAGTATCAATCGCAATCTGGGCCTGTTCTCTCATGTGTGACAGCATTTCATCCTTGCTGTCGGGTTCGATACCGCCTGTATCAATAACGGTAAACAAGGTATTTAGCCAGGTAACATCGGCATATATGCGGTCTCTGGTTACACCAGGATAATCCTTGACAATGGAAATACGCTCCCCGGCCAGGGCATTGAATAGGGTTGATTTTCCCACATTTGGTCTGCCAACTATGGCTACTATCGGTTTACTCATCTTATACCTCTTTCTGCCAGTATTATATATACATAAATCTGCTTTTAAGCAGCTCCTGTTAGCATAAAATAGCATCAATTAATGACTTTCCATCTGATTGTACAATACGCACTTTTGTTTGTAAAGCCCCCTCAAGCTCAGAAACAGTCATATCATCAAGCAAAATATCCTCATCACTGCGAAGCATTACATCAGGGATAAGCAAAGCATCTCCCAGCTCCTTACCCTTAAGCTGTTCCACAAGATCCCTGCCTGTAATAAGGCCTGCTACAGTAATCTGAGGACCAAAATAATTATTAATAATAGTATAAACTTTTACTTTGACATTAGGAAATTTAATATTAAGCTTCTCAATCAGGCGCAAAATAACAGGCGCTGCAAGAACACCTGTAGCCAAAGAAAGGCTTATGCTCCTGTCATCTCCTTCAATCTCATTATATGCGTCATCAAATTCACTCTGCAAGGATCTTACCAGGCCTACACCATTTTCTATCTGGGGATAACCCTCATAGCTTTCCTCATCAGGAAGCTCAAGTCCGGCCTTAAGATACCACTCGTCACTGGCATAAACCAGGCGTGTCCCATAATGCACCAAAAAAATACTCTGCCAGCGGTGAATTTGTGACAGAACCTGAATTGAATCCTCACTGGTAAATGGCTCAAGCTCAGCAAGGCCTTCCCTGAACCTGGTCAGGCCGACGGGCACTACAGAAACGCTTACAAGCTCAGGAATAAAGGCGGCTAAATCATGCAGGGTCTTATCCAGCTCTTCACCGTCATTATAGCCCTTGCAAAGGACAATCTGGCCGTTCATCTGTATGCCTGCTTCCTTGAGCCTTTTCATTTTGGACAAAGCTGCTCCGGCAAAACGGTTGTTAAGCATCCTGCAGCGAAGCTCTTCATTGGTGGTATGAATAGAAATATTTATCGGTGAAAGCTTGTAAAAAATAATTCTTTCAAGCTCTTCATCACTGATATTGGTCAAGGTGATATAATTGCCCTGCAAAAATG
>JAAZDK010000012.1 GCA_012512855.1 Clostridiales bacterium | reverse complement strand
GCAGCTAAATACAGATCGGTTTCATAAGCTACAGCTAATATATTATCAAATTATGGAAATGAATACAAGCAAAAGTATAGTAAATATTATTCGACAATGGAGGTGTAGTTATGGCAAGCAATTGCATTTTTTGCAGGATTGCCGGTGGTGAAATCCCGTCCGCCGCTGTTTATGAGGATGAGTACTTTAAAGCTATCATGGATATAGCGCCTGCAGCTAAAGGGCATATCCTGATACTGCCAAAGAAGCACAGTGATAATTTATTGGAGCTGGACTCTGAATCAGCAGCCCGTCTTCTGGCAGTTGCGCAAAAAATAGCGAAGGCACAGATGGAGGAGCTTAAATGTGACGGTATAAACCTGCTTCAAAATAACGGCGAGGCGGCTGGCCAGACTGTGAACCATTTTCATATTCATCTGATTCCGAGATATAAGTCGGATCAGGTAAAGATAAGCTGGCAGCAGGGGGCTTACGCTGATGGTGAAGCAGCCGGGCTGGCAGAAAAAATTGCAAAAAGGATAAACTGATACAGCTCAAAAGGACAACCCTTGAAATGTTAGGGCAATTAAGCTAATCAAAAAGCAGTAAGGGATCAAAAATAGCCCATACTGCTTTTTCACTGCCTATTTATCTTTTTTGATGGTATCATTCAGAAGCCTTACTATGGTTTCAACCGAATTGTTCAGATTGCTGTTGCTCATGGCCTTTATGTAGTCCTGCCTTGTATCCATAACCGTCTTTATTGCGTTAAGCAGGGTTATTACAGTTAAATTTTCTTCTCTAATTACAAAGGAATAGCCCATCTTTTCGAAGGATTCGGCGTTCAGCAGCTGGTCTCCCCTGCTGGAGGCTGCGCTAAGAGGTATAAGGATATTGGGCTTTCGGAGAGCCAGAAGCTCACATATAGCATTGGCGCCCGCCCTTGAAATAACAAGATCGGCGGCGGCAAGCAGATCACTGAGCTCTTCATTAATAAATTCAAACTGGGCATAGCCCGGAGTATCACTCAGCTTATCATCAAGATTGCCCTTACCGCACAAATGTATAACCTGGAAGTCCTTTAAGAGAGTGGGAAGCATTCCACGTATAACCTCGTTTATTTTCCTTGAGCCCAGACTGCCTCCGATAACCAGTATCACAGGCTTGTTTAGGGTAAAACCGCAGAACTCAATACCCTTTATTTTATTTCCTGCAAAAAGCTCCCTTCGTATAGGAGTGCCGGTAAGAACGGCCTTATGCTCAGGAAGATACTGCAAGGTTTCCGGGAAGTTGGCACATACCTTGGTGGCGGCCGGGATGGCAAGTTTGTTGGCTAAACCGGGTGTTACGTCTGATTCATGAATAATTACCGGGATTTTATGCTTTTTGGCGGCCATTACCACAGGAACCGTTACAAAGCCGCCCTTTGAAAATACTATGTCAGGCTTAAGCTCCATAAGTATTTTTTTTGCTTCAAAATATCCCTTAATAACCTTAAAAGGATCGGTAAAATTCTTCAAATCAAAATATCGTCTTAATTTGCCGGAGGATATGCCATAGTAGGGTATCTTACAATTTTCTATCAGCTTTCGTTCAATACCGTTGTAGGAACCTATGTAATGGATGTCATAACCGTTTCTCTTCAGTTCAGGCAACAGGGCTATGCAAGGTGTAACATGCCCTGCGGTACCTCCTCCTGTAAGAACGATACGCTTCATTTTTTCTGCCTCCACTCCTTTAATGCTTTTGCCAGCTGATCCGGGCAGGAGGTGGGTCTGAAACCACATTTAACACCCTCCAGCTTACTGATAACATCATCAACCTTCATACCTATAATGAGACGGCTTAAGCCTCCTGTGTTGCCGGAACAGCCGCCCATAAATTTCAAATCGGTAATTGTCCCGCTCTCATCTATCTCAAAACTGATTTCCCGGCTGCAAACGCCTGATGTTTTATATATCATATTACTCCTCTTTTCTGTTATGTTATAATATAATTCGGTTATATATACCGGCTTTGCGGGCAGCGATATAAGCTGATATCCTCTTGTGCTTCTTTGACAGAAAGCCCTACAAGAGATGTCCTGCAATTATTCAATCTCATTTGCATATGAAGCTCAAATATATTGAAGTCTTCATAAACAACTACATTTTATCCCACCGGCTTGTATTTTGTAAATAGGCTGCTTAAAAAATGTTTGAATAGTTATTTATTATGGAAATTGCGCACTGCTTGGATTATAATACTTATCAGCATTATAAATGTTAAATCATTTTAAAAGTATATTGGCGTATTTGCCGGGAGGTTATTGATGAAAAAAATTGCAATAATAGGTGCTATGGAAGAAGAGGTTGATTTATTAAAGGGCATGATGCAGGATGTTCGCAGCAGAACAATAGCCGGCATGCAGTTTTTTGAGGGGGTACTGAAGGGTAAGGAAGTTGTTGTGGTACGCTCCGGTATAGGTAAGGTCAACGCTGCCATCTGCACCCAGATACTGGCCTGTGAGTTTAAGGTGGATGCGGTCATAAATACCGGTATAGCAGGCTCCCTCCGCAATGAGATTGATATAGCAGACATTGTGTTGTCTGTTGATGCGGTGCAGCATGATATGAATGCGACTGATTTTGGCTATGAGCCCGGTGTTATTCCCAGGATGGAGACTTCTGTTTTTTGTGCGGACAAGAGGCTGCTGGATTTGGCCAGGGAGGTATGTGCGCAGGTCCTGCCGCAAGTTGGAGTGCATGTCGGCAGAATAGTGAGCGGTGACCAGTTTATATCTGATCCTGGCAAAAAGGAATGGCTGGTCAAGCAGTTTGGAGGTTACTGCACCGAAATGGAGGGTGCGGCAATAGGGCAGGCTGCATATCTTAACAAGCTCCCCTTTCTTATAATCAGAGCCATTTCCGATAAGGCAGACGATAGTGCACACATGTCTTTTGAGGCCTTTAAGGAGCTTGCTATCGGCAATACCGTAAAATTGCTTCTCGAGCTTTTGGCCAGATTGTAATTTGGCTGGTCGGAGCAGGTGATTTATACTTTTGATATAAGAAATTTAAGCTGCCGTAGTCTTAAGTCTTATTTAATATTGGGCTTAAGACTATTTTTGTATTGTTAAGACAAACCTTTATAACCATATCCTGAAAATCTTTAAAAAATACATAACCACATTTGCAAATAAGGGAGTTATTTTTTTGCTTGTATAAGTTATACAAACGAATTCTTTTTATTCCTTTAATTTGCATGAATATGTACAATAAAAATATGGAGTAAGTCGCCTTGCATGGTAAGATATTATTACAGTATAATTAAAATTAATACAAATAGCAGGAAAGGGCATGTCAGGAATGCCTTTCCCGGAAGGAGAAGATTATATGGAAAAACAAAACAAGGTAGCTGATATTATACATAGTATTGAGCAGATAATTGTCGGAAAAAGAGAGGTAATAGAGCTTTCCCTGATCACTTTGCTTGCCGGAGGACATCTGCTTTTGGAGGATGTACCTGGGGTGGGAAAGACTACACTGGCAAAGACCTTGGCTAATGCGATAAACTGTGGTTTTACCAGAATACAGTTTACCCCTGACACCCTGCCAAGCGATGTAACCGGTCTTTCTATATATAATATGCAGACCGGAAAATTTGAATTTTCCAAGGGTGCAATTATGAATAACATTATACTGGCAGATGAAATTAACAGAACTTCTCCCAAGACCCAGGCCAGCTTGCTTGAAGCAATGGAAGAAAAACAGGTTACAGTGGATGGTGTCAGCTATCCATTGCCAAAACCCTTTATGGTAATAGCGACACAAAATCCTGTGGATTATCTGGGTACATATAATCTGCCGGAAGCGCAGCTGGATCGTTTCATGATGAAGATCTCTATCGGATATCCTCAGGTAGGTGAGGAGAAAATGATGGCTGACCGTTTCCTTAAAGGATTGCTGCGGCCAAAGTCCAATCCTGTTGTAGACGCTGAAACCATATTGAAGATGCAGAAGGAAGTGGAGTCCGTCAAGGTTAACCAGGACCTGATTTCATATGTCACCAAAATAATACAGGAAACAAGAAAGGATTCAAATATAAGTCTGGGAGCCAGCCCGAGAGCCACCCTGGCTTTAATAAGGGCTTCACAGGCACATGCCTATGTAAAGGGCAGAAATTATGTAATTCCGGATGATATTATCAGTCTGGCTCAGCCGGTACTGTCCCACAGAATAATTTTGACACCGGAGGCCAGAATTTCACAGACCAAGACATCAAAAATACTGAAGACCATAATATCCCGCATTCCTGTTCCTGTGTTGAAGAACGAATAGTGTAAAGAAGGGCAGGGTAATATCATGAGACTTAACCGCTTGATATGTATCGCAGCGATTATCGGAAGCGGCATATTTGCCTCATATTATGGCGGCAATGCCGTTTACGCACTGTTTTATCTCACTATTCTGATACCGCTTATTGCGTTTTTATATACGGTCTATGTTTATTTCCGCTTCAGATTGTATCAGGAGATAGGCAGCCACTTAATTACCAAAGGGGAATGGAATGACTATTCCTTTGTTATAGCGAATGAGGATTTTATTACCTACAGGAACATTAAGGTTAAATTTCTCAGCGACAAATCAACGATAGAGGCAGCCAATCAGGTTACCGAATATTGCCTTCTTCCCAATGAAAAGGAGAAGCTGCAGACCAGAATCAAATGCCATTACAGGGGAGAATATTACGTCGGAGTAAATCAGGTTGAAATAACGGATTTTCTAAACCTTTTCACTATAACCTATCCGATGGCCTCCAAGCTGAAGGCCTTTGTTCTGCCAAGGGTGGTGCAGCTTGAGCAGCTGGCCATTGCTCCACCCCAGAATGATGTCAAAAATCCGACACGCTTTTCAAATGACGCTCAGGAAGAGCTGGATACCGAGATGCGTAAATATTATCCGGGTGACAGCAGAAAAAGAATCCATTGGAAGGCCACAGCCAGAATGGGGGAGCTTATCTCAAGAAAGTATCAGTATATTCCCAAGGCTCAGACTGTAGTTTTTATGGATCTGGTTAAGATCAAGGATGAGGAGCTAAAGGTGGTAGGCTATGAGGACAAGATAATAGAAAGTGTGCTTGCCGTT
This sequence comes from Clostridiales bacterium, assembly GCA_012512855.1. GTDB lineage: Bacteria > Bacillota > Clostridia > Lachnospirales > Lachnospiraceae > Mobilitalea. The sequence continues at coordinate 2,996 of JAAZDK010000012.1, read as the reverse complement.
GTTAATTATTATGCGAAGAGAAATATTGCTTCTCATATCATTTATGAACAGAACGGGCTTAAATCATTTCCGATAAGCTCCAATGACGATTTTGATGTCTTCTATAAAGCCTGTGTTAACCTGCGCTTTGAAGCTGTGCTGCCTGTCTTCGAGCTGATTAATGCAAGACTGGGGCAAGCTGAGGAGGGTGTATTTTATGTGGTTGTCACCCATATACTTTCAAAGGAGCTTTATCTGGAGGCCCTTAAGGTACTGGCCTGCCAGAACAGCATCAGCATAATTTTTATCAGCGATGATGTTTCAGACGACACCAGAGAGCTGGTGAACAGTATGAAATTGTCCGGCATAGGCATATATCAGATAATGTCGAAGGATGAGATCGCAGATATATTATCTCAGTAGGGAAGCCCCGGCCGATAATAGCTTCTGCAATAATCCTGCTGTAAGGAGGCGGCAAGATGTTTAGGGATAAGATAAAGATTTATCAGCTGTATCATACGGTTATCAGTACGGCGTTGACCTGGGCTGTGGTGCTGGTTATTAACCGCTATTTTTATCTGCGGGTACACTATCTGTTGGGAATTATCTATTGCCTGATACCGGCTGCGTTGCTGTATTTTTTTAATATATATAAAAGGAATGCCATCAGCTATATTCTCCTTGTCAGTATTATTCCGGCACTGGCTCTGATTTTCTGGGTTACGAAAACTAATCCGGTTACACTCTATAATGATGTTCTTGACTGGTGTTATAAATATGACTGGAGCGAAGAGCTTTATGTGGCCGGTTATGCCAATCTGGTATTATTCTTAACTGCCGTATTGAGTTCGATCCTCTTTTATCTGCTGACTATAAAGCAGCTGACTAAAATCATCCTGGGAATTGCTTTATTTACCGTCCTGATTATTATGAGTATATACAAATTAGATATCAGCAAGGTGGTAGTAGCCATATGCTTTCTGTATATATTAACGGTATTTTTGGAGCAATATGAAAAATACTACACCCGCAGGGCAGGAAGGCAGGAAAGAAAGGAAGGTATTCTCTATCTGGTACCGGTTTGCCTGCTATTGGCCGTTTTATCTGTTTCTCTGCCCTCAGGACCTAAGCCTATACAGTGGAAGATGTTTAAGTATTTATATAATAAAGTGTCTGAGCAAATTGAGATACTGACTGTAAATCTGGAATACTGGTTTGGCAATAGTGACTCGGAGTTCTCGATTAATATGACCGGATATTCCGAGAAAAGCGGTAAGCTCAGTACAAGCGGCAGACTGGTTGATGATGATCTGGTCGCCCTGAAAATATCAGGACTGAAAAAACAAGAGGCTGTTTATCTGATCGGTTCGGTCAGTGATACATATACCGGATCAAGCTGGGAGAAAGGCAATGATAGCTATTTGACAGACTATGATGAATATCTGCTGGACTTTATGGAGCTTTATTATGCTCTGTCAAGACTTTCGCCGGAGCAGCTTAGTGAGAACCGGTATCTTGAATGGCATTCATTGAAGATTAAGTATAACAGCATTAAAACCAAAACCTTTTTCCATCCGGGCAAGATGAGTGCATTCTCTATTACTTCCTCATATGACAAAATAGATACTCAGAAGGCTCAGGTTATCTTCAAGAAGGCAATAGGCAAGGGAACTTCATATCAGATCGATTATTATGATATGAACCTGACGGATGAGGCATTTATACAGCTTCTGAAGGATGCCGATTCATTTTCTTACGACAAGCCTGCAGAAAAAAATCAGTCAACAATAGATTATTTGAAATATACTACCTTTAGGCAAAGCAAGCTTACCAAGCTTCTGGACTATGATTATTATGAAATTTTGAAAACGCGTTCTGAATTAATTAACAAAAGCTTTACCCGTCTGCCCGATGAGCTGCCGGACAGGGTGTACAGCCTGGCATATGATATTACCAAAGACTATGAAAGCAGCTATGAAAAACTGAAGGCTATAGAAACATATCTGTTAAATAACTATAGCTATTCCAACAGAGCGCCGAGAGTGCCTGAGGGCATGGACTATGTGGATTATTTCCTCTTTGAATCCAAATCAGGCTACTGTACCTCCTTCGCCACAGCCCTGGCCGTGTTAGGCAGATGTGTAGGAATACCCACCAGGTATATGGAAGGCTATATTGCCAGGTTTGAAGAAAAGGATGAAGATAACATGTACAAAGTGAAAAACAGCTATGCACATGCCTGGACTGAAGCCTATATTGAAGGTGTTGGCTGGATACCCTTTGAAGCCACCCCTCCTTACCATAATGTCAGATACACTGAGTGGGAGAAGTATGAATATAATAAAGAGGCGCATGAATTTGATCCTAACGAGTATTTGGATAAATATCGGCAGGATGCTCCTCAGATAACACCGCCGGCAATACAAAAGGTTAAGGAAGAAAAAGAAAGCCTTTGGGAGGCCTTTAGCGGGGTGTTTGCACTACTGCTGGTGCTAATGCTTATTATTGTAGTTATTACAATATACTATAATGTGTTAAGATACAGCTATAAAAGGGATTTTGAAAAGAAGGATTATAACGGCAAGATATATATGCTCTTTATACGCATACTAAGGCATCTGAAAAAGGAGGGCTTTGTAATGAGCCCCGATGAAACGGTTCTTATGCTGGCAGACAGGACAAAGGATTATTTCCGCTATGATGGAGTAAGCTTTTATGATGTTGCTGAAATATATATGCGTTACCGTTATGCGGAGGAGACGATAACTCAGAAGGATTATAAGAGGGTCTCCAGCTTTCAGACAGGCCTGGAAGGTAAGTATAGAAGTGAAAACAGCAGGTTTAAGGTATGGCTGGAGGAGTTGATTTTCCTGAGCCGGAGAAAGGTGTATAAAAACGATATATAAAACGAAAATATTAAGAGAAAAAAGTGCAACTCCCTTTAAAGGGAGTTGTTATTGTTCTGTGGAAATAGTGAAAAAATCTACTCCGGTGTAGTAATATTCAAGGATTTCCTT
>JAAZDK010000103.1 GCA_012512855.1 Clostridiales bacterium | reverse complement strand
GGATAGCACAAAATTATGGAGTGACCACCACACGTATTTTGCAGAATAATCCGGCTTTGGCAGCCAGTGGCGTGTTAACACCCGGCAATACGGTAGTGATTAGGTACAGGGATGAAGAGCCGATAGACACTATAACAGTAAATGGATATGCCTATACCTTCATTGACCGGAATGTTTTAAGAAAGACCTTACCCTTTTTGACCTATTTGCTAATCTTCAGCTATGGCTTTACTCCGACAGGAGAACTGGTTACTATAGATGATGATGAGCTGATTGCAATTGCACAGGAGTTCGGTGTTGCTCCGGCCATGGTTCTTGCGCCTATGAATGCCGAGGGGCAGTTCAGCAGCGAGCTGGCATCCCAGCTATTTCGTGATGACGCTGCTGAGGACAGACTAATCGAGAACATAGTAACGACAATGCAGGCCAAGGGTTACAGGGCGATTGACATTGATTTTGAATTCATACTTCCGGCAGACAAGGAGGCATTTTTAAGCTTTATAACCAAAATGCAAAATCGCCTGTCACAGGAGGGCCTGCTGACCTTTGTGGCTCTGGCGCCTAAAACATCAGGAGCTATGACAGGGCTTTTGTACGAAGCACATGATTATCCCACTATTGGAGCAGCGGCTGATTATGTTCTCCTTATGACTTATGAATGGGGCTATACCTACGGGCCGCCTATGGCAACCGCTCCAATCAATAATGTCAGAAGGGTTCTGGAATATGGAGTATCGGTAATAGATCCTAATAAGATCTTTATGGGTATTCCAAACTATGCATACGACTGGCCCCTGCCCTTTGTGCGAAATCAAACGGCGGCAGAGAGCATAAGCAATCAGCAGGCTATCGAACGGGCGGCTGCAAATAATGTAATTATACTGTTCGATGAACAGGCACAGTCACCGAATTATTTCTATACTGATCCTCAGGGGGTGCAGCATGTTGTATGGTTTGACGATGTACGCAGCATGAATGCCAAGCTGAGGTTAATGCCGGAGTTTGGCCTAAACGGCGGCAGCATCTGGCAGATTATGAACTTCTTCCCGGGCTTGTATAATGTGTTAAGTGCGTATTTTACCATAGTGAAGGTATAAGAATGAAATATTTTACAGGCGCATACTTAAATAGCTTTATGTTACAGAAGGAACTGCTGCAGAATTGATCGGAGGCTTCCAAATGCTCCATGAAAATTGTACTACTGCCGGTTTTCATGGAGCTATTTTTATGATTATCAGGAGCTTTTGAATTGTAAAGATACCGATTAAATGTTAAGATTATATTATATTAATGTGCAGTGGGGTGAGATTATGAAGCAGGATACATATATAAGTGAGCATTATGAAGCAAGGGAATTAATTAAGGGTGTATGGCAGATACTTGATAAGCCGGACAAGATTAAGCCGGCGGTGGATATCTATCTGATTGAGGGCAGCAATAAGTCGCTTCTGATTGATGCAGGCCAAAGCAATGCTGATTTAAGGGGTTTTGTCAGACAGTTGACCGATAAGCCGGTAGAGCTGC